>NZ_JBINJE010000006.1:0-154865 GCF_043951955.1 Halalkalibaculum sp. DA384
GAACCTATCTCAAACACGCTGCTTTTATTGTCGATGGTTTTCAGCGTGTCATTGGTTCTCACGGCCCCGTAAAAAGTGGCGGTACTGTCATGAATGAGAGCGATTGAACATTGGGTTTGATTGGGGAAATAGCGAAGGGTTTGAAAGATGCTGTCGATCTGCGTACTGGATACGCCGGGACGTGGTTCAAGGTGGTTAACAGCTGTTTCCGGATTACTTACGCTGCCACAGGCGGTACATATGGCTAAGAATATGATCAGGTGTAATCGTTTCATTGGCTTGAAATTCAATGCTTGTCTACCGTTGGCAGGTATGCACTTCTGCAAAATTTGTGCTGTTGGTTCGTTGCAAGACTGCAATAGCGAGATAAAATATAGTGTTTCAGAGGAGTTTTGAAAAACCGGGTATTCTGGCGGATTCAACCCTTGAGGGCATTCAAAACCGCAGATTGTATCTTATGGATGAAGGTTTTGATATATAAAAATACCGATTTTGGATAAACCAGTGGTTATGCAAAGTCCTGTTTCCTAATAATAAAGGCGGGGATACGCATATTGGCATAAAATTTTCGGTATCAATAAGTACATTTTGAAAGAATTAATAATCGATTCGCCATGAAATACCGGAAATCCATAACCATTCTGTCCTCGATAATAATTATTCTGGCAGTTGTCGCGGCATCGATGGGCATTTTTTCGACCGGCGGTCCCGGTCCCTATGATCTTGAAACGGTAAGAGGGGAAACGGTGACTGTTTACGGGAAAGGACTTTATAAACACATGTCGCAGGATGTTGCCCCACAGGGTATCGCCCAGGATTATGTGACTCTGTTTGCTGGAGTGCCATTGCTGTTGCTATCGCTTTTTTGGGCCCGCAGTGGGTCTCTCAAAGGCCGGTTTCTCCTGGCGGGTACGCTGGGTTATTTTCTGGTCACGTACCTGTTCTACCTTGTGATGGGGATGTACAACGTGTTGTTTTTGGTTTACGCCACACTGCTTGGTACCACCTTTTTTGCCTTCGCCCAGACGCTGCTTTCTTTCGACCTCTCCAATATTTCTGAACACTTTGGGGAAAGCACACCGGTAAAATTTATGGGCGGATTTCTGATATTCAACAGCATCGCCATTGGACTCATGTGGCTGCAGGTGGTTGTGCCGCCCCTGCTGGACGGATCGATCATCCCCGGGCAAGTGGAGCATTACACAACATTGATTGTACAAGGGCTGGACCTCGGGTTGCTGTTGCCGCTCGCGTTTGTTTCCGGGGTGTTGTTCATTCGAAAAAAGCCATTTGGGTATTTGCTTGGCCCCGTTTATTTCGTCTTTCTGTCTATATTGATGACCGCCCTGACGGCAAAAGTTGTTGCGATGGGGATGCTTGGACAAAACATTATGCCGGCAATCGTGATTATTCCATTATTCGGGATGGTCTCGATTATCTGCTCGGTTTTGATTTTTAAAAATATCAGGGAGCCAGCTCATGAATACGCCTGACAAAAGACCTGTCAGTCTTTATGGGAATAAATTTTTTTGCACGAACTGGAGCTGTTAAAGGCATTGAAATCTTATCAAAATTATCGTATTAAAGGGCAGAAGAGACAATCGTTCAATTTTTAAAAGAGATATTGGAAGTATTGCAAGCCTCGTTAAACATTGAAAAAAAATAGTTTGACCATGAGTATCATGAAAGACAAAGTTTTGACGGTGTTAAGTTATTTTATGGCCATCGTATTTGTATTTGCGGCCTTTGCCCAGTACAACGACCCGGATATGTTCGCGTGGATGGGAATATACCTTGCGGCTGCCGTGGCGAGCCTCCTGCATGCCACCGGGCACTACAGGAAAGCGGTTCCTGTTGTTGTACTGGTCGTTGCCCTGGGCTGGGCGGCATTCATATTCCCGGAATTTTTTGAAGGTGAAAGCTTCAGTTTCAGGACGTTCAGCTCCGTAAAAATGACAAATATGGAGTTTGAAACAGCCCGGGAATTTGGGGGACTCATAATTATTTCACTATGGATGGGCGTGATTACAGCGTTTCCGCCCGGAAAAGAGAAGTAAAAGCGTATTAACCCGAAGGCATGGCTGCAGGTGTATTAAAATGCCACTGTTCCCGGTTAGGTATCCTTCCTTATATCCCTATGTCCGAAAGACTCCTGGGCTGAGATTTTCGAGTTGGGGAGCCCGGTTTAGCTACACGGATTTTCTGGACTGGGGAGCTGTACAGAAATTGTATCATATCCTTCGGAATGTGGAATTATGAAGCTGGCCTGGCATACGCAGCTAGCCCGGATTTCTCACGAGTATTTCGGATAAGATCATGTCACATTATGGATGACCATACCTTATCCCATTTTTTACTGCCAAATTATCATAACAGTCTGTAAAAGGCTGCGAAATGGGCCTTTCAGCTGCGTTGAAGGGCAAATGACCTGCTCAACGTACCAACGTGCATCTGCGCGGCGATTTGCCCTTCGCCTTGCTAAAAAATAAATTTCTTGGTGAGCCGAGCCAGGCGAATAGATCTTCAGGTGAAAAATTTTTGAGGTTCGTTTTGTTTTTAAATGAGCATCTCTGCCACGGCAGTCGGCAACAAGACTTTTTGAGGAGGAAACCCTAATCAAAGTGGGGCAACCCCGTGACAGGTTCATTTTTTCCCGGAAAGTTGGAGGGGACAGGTAGGGTGACCGCACCCGTGGCTGCCCATTCGATTCCGCGGGCCAGCAGGGTGATGAAACCGACGGATGAAGCACCAGGCGCATGATGACCGGGTGTCAGACAAAAAATTCGACCTTCCCCGTGGTGGCGTACCCAGGCTTGGGGGGCGAAGGAGCCATCCGGGGCCCGGGCGGTCGCCAGCACCTGCAGGTTGGTATTTGGGCCCCGAAGATTGTAGTAGAGCTCATCAGGCGACTGCATCCACGATGCCGGCAAGTCTTTCATGATCGGATGTTCAGGAAGCCGGGTATGAATCCTGAATGTGTCAATAGAGGCGTGGGCAGAACCGCCGCCTTCGCCGGGTGGTTGTATGACTCGGTGTTGCTGCTCGTTGAAGGAAAGCGCATGGCCGTAGTCGGCATCTCGTTCCCGGTAAGCGATGCCGGTCCACTGGTCAAAGAGCGCCTGCTCCCAAAATCCGGCAAGGGAGGAGTGCACGATAACCAGGGATCCGCCTGACCGCACATATCGATCCAGCTTTTCGAGCTCCTCCCGGGGAGCCTGCGACCAGTAATAAATGATGACGATTGCGTCGTAATTGGAGTAATCTCCATCCCATTTTCGCCAATCTTCGAGTCCGCGGGCAATGTGGTATTCTGTATCAGCGACATCAAACGCCTCAAGCCGAGGTTTGATCAGTTCAATATTCTCTTCCCACGGATGATAACCATATGGAGCCGCTCCGGTAATGATAAGGGTCTGAACCGGCAAATCATCTTGAGCTGATACCTCCAGCGTTAATGAGCAACTCAATGCCAGTATTATAAACGCAAGTCTGTACACCTTCAAGATTGCACTTCTCCTTCTATTTGTCGTGGACTGTATGTTGAACGACTATCCATTGACCAATTAAATTATTACTGAGATAAGTAACAAGCTTGTATTGCCCTCTTACAATGGCTCCTGGCAGGCCTTTGTGATCCGGCCCGGTGTCGATACTTTTTCCCATCTTGTAATTATCTTGTCAGGTTCATTGTTCCTGACGTTTTGAAAATCACGGTGGAAAAGTCGCTGAATAATCCTGTTATTGGAAGTTTTCCATAAGGATTTGTCCCAAATTTGATGGACTCCGAGACGATAAGAATAAAACAAGATCAGGAACCAGACAGAATCATATAATGAAAAAAATGCAGACTATTTTATTGCTGGCCGTAGCAGCAATCATCATCTCCTGCGGCTCCAAAGATCAAAACTCTCAGAGTGGGGAGTGGAGGACACTCTTCAACGGCAAAAACCTTGATGACTGGATCGTCAAAATACACCATCACGAGGTAGGTGATAACTACGCCGGCACCTTTCGGGTAAAAGATGGGATAATACAGGTGAACTATGATGACTATGACGAGTTTAACGAGCGGTATGGGCATCTTTTCTACAAAGAGCCATTTTCATCCTTTCACCTGAAGTTTGAGTACCGGTTCACCGACCAGTGGCTTGATGACGCCCCCGGATATACCTATCGAAACAGTGGAGTCATGTTTCATTCGCAGGATCCCAACACTATTTTGAAAGAACAGGACTGGCCCATTTCTGTTGAGTACCAGATGCTTGCCGCCGCAGAAGATGGCGAGCCCAGGCCTACCGGCAATATGTGTTCGCCCGGCACCGAGGTATTTTACCAGGGGGAGATGGATCCGCGGCACTGCATCAACTCATCCTCTGAAACCTATCCGTGGGACCAGTGGGTGCAGGCCGAGCTCATAGTGCACGAAGACTCCCTGGCCATTCACAAAGTCAATGGAAACACGGTGTTGGAATATACCAAACCTCAGATAGGTGGAGGCGTGGTCAACGGGTATGATCCGGAGATTAAAGTGGATGGCAAACCCCTTACCGTGGGCTATATCGGGCTGCAGGCCGAAGGGCAGGGCGTTGAGTTTAAAAATATAAGAATCAGGAGACTGGAGTAGTGCCATGTCAACTATGACCATCAAGTTTGCCGGAACGCAGATGACATCGATGCTGCAGATCATCAGGTATACGGTTGAACAGCATTCTTTGCTATCATGCCTGCATGGATCGGCGTGACCGGTGTTTAACCGCATCCCGTCAGGTAAAAACGGAAGCAGGGATTTGACGTCACAGCAGTATGAGGGCTTTTGCAAAACCCTCAATTCCTCGTTCTGGTGGAGTTTTCCTTCCGTTTAAAAGGTCAACAAGGTCGGTGGTACAACTACCTTCCAACAAAAAGGAAGTTGGAGCAGGGTTAATCAGATTGTTGGGATTCGAATTTGATGCCGTCTACTCTGCCGCTTCGATGCTTTCGGGGAGGTGCTCCTCCCGGGCGTCTTTGAACGCTTTTCTTGGGGTTATCCCCAGGATGTCGAACATCTGTTGATCTTCAGAGAGGTCGTTGTTGTCGGTAGTCAGCAGTTTTTCACCGGTAAAGATGGAGTTGGCGCCGGCCATAAAGCAGAACGCCTGTTCCTGCATGCTCATGTTTACCCGGCCGGCGGAAAGACGCACCATGGAGTCAGGCATCGTGATTCGGGCTGTGGCAATCATCCGGGCCATTTCGTGCCAGGGCACCTGTTCCTGGGTCTCCAGCGGGGTGCCGTCAACAGGAAGCAGGGCGTTTATCGGTACAGACTCCGGGTGTTGCGGCATGGTTGAGAGATTGTGTATCAGCTCAATTCGATCTTCATCGGTTTCCCCCATACCGATAATTCCGCCACAGCATACGCTGATATCATTATTTCGGACTTTTTGGAGTGTATCCAGCCGATCTTGGTATGAACGGGTTGAGATGATTCGATTGTAAAAATCTTCACTGCTGTCCAGGTTGTGGTTATAGGCATAGAGCCCGGCATCTTTCAGCTTCCGGGCCTGCTCGTCCGTCAGCATACCGAGCGTGCAGCAGACCTCCATGTCCATGTCGGTAATCTGTTGCACCATATCGAGTACTTTTTCAAAATCCTTGTTGTCGCGAGCACAACGCCATGCAGCTCCCATGCAGAACCGGGTACTCCCGGATTCTTTGGCTTTGCGAGCGGCCCCCAGAATTTCTTCGCGGTCCAGCATCGGCTCGGCTTCAACATCGGTGCTGTGGTGAGCGCTTTGGGGACAGTAGGCGCAGTCTTCGGGGCATCCGCCGGTCTTGATGGAGAGAAGGGTACATACCTGCACCTCTCCGGTTGCGTGATGTTCGCGATGCACTGTTGCCGCCTGGTACACCAGCTCCATAAGTGGCGTGTTGTAAATTTCAGTGATCTGTTCTTTGGTCCAGTCGTTTCGGATGTCAGCCATGGAATACAGAGTTTGTCAATACCTGATTTTAATTTCGTTCGGAAACAAGCAACCCTTGGTAAAGCTATTGCCTGTTCCGTGTTTCGGTTCCAAAAGTAACAGGCGCGGAGCGCAAATACCAGTGTAAAATAGGAATCCGGGTTTGCTTCACCTTGTAAAAATCTGCTTGATGTCCAAAAGGACTGAGAGGCTGTTTGCAAAAGAGAATTCCTGTAAAGTTCTACGGCGGAGATGATCAGCGTGTGAATGCGACCATTTCCGAAACGGTGCGGATGATGCAAAAAGCGGGAATCCCATATAATTATGAAATCTACGAAGGGGCGGGACACGCTTTTATGCGCAGCGGCGGTGACCCCGGCGGGGAAAAGGCGAATGTGGGAGCCCGCAACAGAGCGTGGCAAAGGCCGTTAAACTGCTCAATGATTTATAGAGTATTCTATCAACTGGCAGTCCCTGAGCGCATTCGAAATCGCAGTTTATCCTTCATAGATGAAGATTTTACAGGAAATTCCTCAACCGTTGATTTGAGATGTTGTTAAATTCCCAAATGGAATTAAACAGCAGTGTAAGACGGACTCGCGCTATCGGTGTTATTCGAGAGGATTGGTCCACTGGTCAGATTCTTTGGGAGGCAGGGTGGCAGTAAATTCAATACTTTGCGTAATAAATTTATGGAGTGCTTTCCTGTGTTCATAGATCCCTGAAACCACTGAAAGTATCTTTCCTTCGGTATGGTCGGCCTGCCGAAAATGTTCTATACCCGGTTTTTCCGCCAGGGTATTACCCAGGGAATCACTCAGGCGCACGATGAGCAAATCATCGAAGATGCCAAAGCAGAGATTGCCATTCAGGAGCCATCCCACCCAGCCGAGATTTTTATTTTTGACCAGGCGTTCATTTTCGATCAGGTAGTGATCAATGCGGTCTTCCAGCTTTTGGTTGTAGGACATTTGGTGATACTATATGATTGACAATAGCTCGGAGCAACAAGGTCCGGCAGTACTGTGAGATCCCGATCGGGCTCAACGACCAAAAGCGATAACCTTAAGCGGATCGGTTTTGGCCGCCACTCTCGAGGGGAGCCACGATGCCAGCCCGCACAGCAGAAAAGTAACCAGGGAGACGATCACAAAATCCAGCCCGTGCGGTTCCACCGGGGCGTAGGCCATGTAATAGTTTTGTTCAGAAAGCGGGATGATATGCCAGGTCGACTGCAGCCACACAAATAACAGGGCCAGAGCGATGCCGATCAGGAGTCCCACCGCAGCCACAAAGAACCCTTCCAGCAGAAACACCCATTTGACGCTGCCGTCGGGGGCCCCGATCGTTTTGAGGATACCGATATCTTTGGTGCGTTCCAGTACCATCATCAGGATGGTGCCGATCAGGTTAAACGCCGCCACGATAATCATCACGCTGATCACAAAAGGAATGGTGGATTCCTGCAGGTCTACCCAGGCAAAAATATTGCCGTACCGGTCGTAGATGGTTTCCGTAAAATAGGGAAATGGCATATCGGAGGTCAGCTGGGCGTCGAACACCTGAATTTGATCGGCGCTCTTTAATTTTATCTCTACAGAGGTCGCCTCCCTTCCGGATATTTTAAATAGCGACCGCGCGTACTCGCGATCTACCATCGCGAAGACATCGTCAAACCGGTCGATGCCGGTCTGGTAGATGCCGGAGACCCTGAACTGCTGGATATCAGGTGAATTGAGAGGCGTGGGTATTCCATCAATGGTATAGGAGGTGAGTACGGACCCCACATCCGTTTGCAGGTTCCGGGCCAGCTCGGCGCCCAGGATGATGCCCGGCATTCCCGTGGAATCGACCTCCAGGTCATAGGCACCCCGGCTGATGTAGGAGCGCATGTCGGAGATATCTCCCCCGCGGTCCACCCCTTTCATGAGAATGCCGCTAATTTCCTCCGGCGACTGTATCATCGCCTGTCCGGAGACCACCGCCTGTGCCTTGTCTATTTGGGGATACTTCTGGAGCGTCGTCAGGAGGGTGTCAGCGCGGTAGATCGGGTCGTCGGAGAAGGTGGTTATCGTAATATGGGGTGCGAATCCAAGTATTTTGTCATTGATAACCGACTTAAATCCATGAACGATGGAGAGAGCGATCAAAAGTCCGGCAGAACCGACGGCCACCCCGGTAATGGCCATGGTTTTGATAAAAGAGAGAAAGCGGGATCCTTTCCGCTTTCCCCTGAAATACCGAAGGGCCAAATACCACTCAAAGTTCATTTTGTTATCGGTTTTTCGTTATCAGAGGACTTTGCAAACCTAACTTCCTCTTTTTGAGGGAGTTGTACTCCCGGTTAAAGATCAATACGGTCGGTGGTACAACCACCTCCCAATAACATAGTATATTCCGCAAAGGTCCCTATTCGTTATCTGGGATATTGAGAAGTTGAAAATTCAGATGAAGTTTTCAAAAAGTAGAGCATCATTGGAAGATGTGATACTAATAACTATTCAACCAAGAACAAATAACTAATCTTTTTCCGGTTTCATCTGCGGGAAGAAGAGTACGTCTCGAATGGAGTCCGAGTCGGTCATAATCATCGCCAGCCGGTCGATGCCGATACCGAGCCCGGCCGTCGGCGGCATGCCATACTCCAGTGCCCGCAGGAAGTCCTCGTCCAGCTCTTCAATCGCTTCCTCATCGCCCTGAGCCCGAAGCCTGAGCTGCTCTACAAACCGCTGTCGCTGGTCTACGGGATCATTGAGCTCGGTGAAGGCGTTGGCGATCTCCTTGCCGTTGCAAATACACTCAAACCGTTCCACCAGTCCCTCCTTTGTACGGTGCTTCTTGGCCAAAGGACTCATTTCCACCGGGTAATCGGTGATAAAGGTCGGTTGTATAAGGTTCGGCTCAACAAATTCACCAAAAATTTCATCGATAATTTTCCCTTTCCCGGTTCCTTCCTCCAGTTCAATATTGAGCTCTTCGGCGACCTCCTGCAGCTCATTGAGCTCCTTTTGATAGAGGTCGTAGCCGGTTGCTTCTTCGATCGCCTCCAGCATCGGGATGCGGGGCCAGGGACGTTTGAAGTCGACCTCGTTTCCGCCCACCGTCACTTTTGTAGAGCCGTGCAGCTCAATGGCCACCTTTTCGAGCAGCTCTTCGGTGAAATCCATCATCCAGTGGTAATCCTTGTAGGCCACATACAGCTCAACCTGGGTGAATTCGGGATTGTGAAAGCGCGAGAGGCCCTCATTGCGGAAATCTTTTGAAAACTCATACACCCCGTCATACCCGCCCACGATCAGTCGCTTCAGGTAAAGTTCATTCGCGATACGCAGGTAGAGCTTCATGTCCAGCGCGTTGTGGTGCGTTTCGAAAGGCCGGGCCGTGGCACCGCCGTAGATCGGCTGAAGGATCGGGGTTTCCACCTCCAGGTAGCCCCGCTCATTCATGATGGTGCGCATCGCCTGTACCATCTCGGTCCGCTTGCGGAAGGTCTCCCGCACTTCCGGGTTTACAATCAGGTCGAGATACCGCTGCCGATACCGTTGCTCCTTGTCGGTAAACGCATCGTACACCTTCGTTTTACCCTCGTCGGTTTCCACCTCTTTGGGGATCGGAATCGGGCGCAGGGCTTTGCTGAGCAGCACAAACTCTTCGGCGTGTACGGTGGTTTCTCCGGTACCTGTTTCAAAGACAAAGCCTTTGATACCGACGATATCCCCGATGTCAGTCAGCTTTTTGAAAACGGTGTTGTAATTTTCTTTGCCCACATCGTCGCGACGGATGTACACCTGGATCTCCCCGGCAGAATCCTGCAGGTTAAAGAAGGTCGATTTCCCCATGATACGGCGGGTCATAATTCGCCCGGCGATGGAAACGCGCTCCAGCTCTTCTTCATCCTGCCCGTCCTGGCGCATTAATTTGGGATTTTCCAGGATCTGCCGGCTGGTGTGGGTTACGTCAAATTCATAGGGGTAGGGGTCGACATCCATGGCCCGGAGCTGGTCCAGTTTTTCCAGTCGAATTTCATGTTGTTCGCTGACAGTTGAATCGGCGTTGCTCATCAGGGTATCTGTAAAATTGTTTTAAATTTGTGACTCTTTGATAGTCGCGCAAAATAGGGAATTTATTTGACAGATGAGTATATCGATTTGGGAAATCCAGCCTGCATATTCCTAGATGGAAACTTGATCATGTTCCATCCTGATATTTTAATAACTTCACTTACCAGCAGGTATGAGCCAGGGGCGAGTTTATCCTTTTTTCTTATTCATTTCCTTTGTACTCTGTCACCGAACAGTCACCAAGATTTTCGCTGATGGATTATAGAATGCTCGAGTTGATGGCACCCCCGGATACGATCAGGGAGGCGCGGAAGATTGTGGAACAGGAGCAGGTACTGGGAGTATGGACCGATACCCTGGATGACAGCTGTTCCATCCTGCGCGTATTGATTAACACCAATCGAACGGAAGCGCTTTCCGACCGGCTGACCCAGAAGTTTTCCAGTGCCGACGGATTCCGAATCATGCTTTTTTCTGTTGAGGCGACGGTACCGCAGCCGGAGGTTGACCAGGAAGATGAAACGGCGGATGACACGAACGGCGAGAACGACTCCTCGAAAAGCGACTTGGGTCGAATAAGCAGGGAAGAGCTCTATGCGGATGTATCCAGCGGAAGCGATCTGAACTGGGTGTATATCGGAATGGTTATTTTGTCGACGATTGTGGCGGGCGTGGGATTGGTTCGCGATGATGTCGCCGTTATCATCGGCGCCATGGTGATCGCCCCGCTGCTGGGTCCCAATGTTTCAATGGCGCTGGCTGCTACGCTGGGCGACCTGAAACTGGGCTGGCGGTCGCTGAAGGCCAATGCGGTGGGCGTGTTTTCATCTTTGGCAGTGGCTTTATTGATGGGATTACTTATGGAAGTGGACCTGAATTCCCAGCAACTCATCAATAAAACAAACGTTAGTATGGGAGATATCAGCATCGCCCTGGCGGCAGGAAGTGCTGGCGTACTTGCGTTCAGCCGTGGCGTGCCGGCAGCGATCGTGGGAGTAATGGTGGCGGTTGCCCTGTTGCCGCCGCTGGTTAACGTGGGGCTGCTTCTTGGGGCTGGATATACGGGCTTGGCGGTCGGATCCATGATCCTCACGTTTACCAACCTGATCTGCATCAACCTGGCCGGTATCCTTACCTTCTTGATGCAGGGCGTTCGGCCCCGAACCTGGTGGGATGCTCAGAAAGCCAAAAAGGCGGCTCGTACGGCTATCGCCATATGGTTGGTCTTGCTCATAATTTTAGCCGTTATTATCTGGTTCTGGAACCTGACTTTCAATCCCCTGTAACATTACGATTCAAGCTGGCATGGATGGTCGGCAGATATAGCCCGGATTTTTCGAGAACTTTGATGTTGGTTTTCAACCAGCGTAGTGAGACTTTCAACCAAGGATTCATTAATCAAAGGTATAAGTTTGGAAAATATAACAGCTCTGTACCGATCTCTATTACCGGAAGATTTGCATGTAGCGATGGGAGCGATTGGCCGGCAATACTCCGCTGGCTTGTTGTCCCCGCCCGAACGGGAGGAATACCGGCAGATCAGTCACCAGCGCCGCCGCGATGAGTTCCTTACCACGCGGGGCCTGATAAAAGAGCTGGTCGGAGAGATGGGGCTGGATCAAACCGTTTTTGAAATACAGAAGGATGGGTTTGGTAAACCGTTTGGGATATATAGCAATGCCCGCTATCACCTCAGTTTGGCTCATACCTCGGAAAAGGTGGTGTGCGGAATATCGCCCACTCTCCCGGTAGGGGTGGATATTGAGCCGGTCGGACGTACGGTGGCAGAACGGTTGAGGAGGCGGATTCTGCATGATGAAGAGCGCGCTTTGCTGGCCGATCAGCCGATTGTGCGGATCTGGACGCTAAAAGAAGCGATGGTAAAGCTCGAGGGAAAAGGGCTGCGCACCAACTTGAATAAATTGAAATTACAGGTGGAGAGTGACCGGCTGTTTACCGGCTTTTTTGCTGATGATAAAACGGCGATAATTTGTAGCTTACGGCATCGCAACCACTGGGTGGCGGTGGCGTATTACAGCCGGGGATAGAGCCAAAACAGGCGGTCTATTTTCTATGAAGAGAGCTCTGCCGAATCTCCGTTTCTCCCGTTATTTTAAATCAAATCCTCATTTATGAGGGATCAACTTCCGTCTCGAATTTGTTCAGTTTCCATAATGGACCACCTGGTGGTGTAAGAAATCACCTGAAATTGAATGTCTGATACTTAAAATATAATCTTCACAGTATGGGAAAAACGGTATCGATCATTGGAATCGGGGCGCTGGGAAAGACGCTGGCCCGGGCACTCGAGCTGCAGGGGTATAAAATCTACAGCCTATTTAATCGGACGGTATCAAAAGCGGAAGACCTGGGGAGTGAGCTCAATGCCGGCATCGTCGGCTCAATCCCGGAATCTGCCGGGGATTTGGGGGAACTCACATTTATAACGGTTGCTGACGATGCGATTGGAGCTGTGACAGGTCAACTGGCAGGTCAACTGTGGGACCTCTCTTCGTGTACGATTGCGCACTGCTCCGGAAACGAATCATCGGAAATACTGGAACCCCTGAGTGGCGCCGGAGCGGAAATTGCTGCATTTCACCCGCTGCAGACTTTCAATCCAACCTCTGCACCCGGTATTTTCCGGGACATCTATATTAGCCTGGAAGGACAGGCGGGAGCGGTTGATCAGCTGGAGCTGGTGGTTTCCCGCCTGGGAGCGCATCCACTTCATGTAACGCCGGAGGCCAAATCGTACCTGCACGCCGCGGCCGTGATGGCATCGAACTACCTCATTACGCTGGTGCACCTTTCCGGAGAGATTGCCGGGCTGGGAGGAGTCGATCCATGGGAGGCGCGTAAAGCCCTGCACGCGCTTGTGCGTACAACCGCCGAAAATGCGTCTGCCGAAAAGTTGTCTTCGGTGCTGAGCGGTCCCATTGCCAGGGGAGACCTGAAGACGGTGAAAAAGCATGTGCAACTGCTGGAACAAAATGAGCATCTTGCCTCGTTATACAAACGACTAGGGTTGGAAACGGTAGCTCTGGCAAGACAAAAAGAGGGGATTACCGATGAGGAAGTCGTACAAATAACGAAGTTGCTGAAGGATTGAGTACCGTGAAATATTCTGATGCTAACCGCAAAGATTTTTATGACCGTGTTTATGAGGTGGTGGAGCAGATCCCAAAAGGTAAAGTGACCACCTACGGGGCTATAGCTTCGTATCTGGGTGTGGCCTCCGGGGCGCGGATGGTTGGATATGCCCTGAATAATGCCGCCGAAGCGGAAATTCCGGCCCATCGTGTACTGAACCGGCTGGGAGAGCTCACTGGACGGGGGCATTTTCCCGGCGATACGATGCGCGAGCGGCTCCGGCAGGAAAATGTGACATTTGTTGCAGAATACACCGTTGATATTGAGCAGCATTTTTGGAATCCGGAAGAGATGAAAACCGAATCTAATCAGACTTCGCATGAGTGAAAAAATTGTGTTTCAAGCTGTGTTGGCATCTTTAATTTTCTGTTTCGTATTCCTGGAGGGAGAGCTGCGGGCGCAGCAGGTACCAGACGCGCAGCTGATAAAAGATATTAACGGGGAGGAACTGCAGGAGCTGGTCGACTCCTACCAGGGAGAGAAAGCCGTGTTGGTAAATATGTGGGCGACGTGGTGCGGCCCCTGCGTTGAGGAATTTCCTCACATCATAAAACTGCAGCGGAAATATGTAGAAAAACTGCAGGTTATTTTTGTTTCTGCGGATTTTAAAAAGGAAGATGCCCTCCGGTTCCTGCGCGAGCAGGGGGTAGACTGGACGACCTATTTTAAAACAGGCGGTGACGAGGCGTTTATCAATGCGATCTCTGACAAGTGGTCCGGCGCAATGCCGTTTACAAAGATTCTTGACGCCAGCGGTAACCTGGTGGCAAGTTGGGAAAACAAAGCTGATTTTTCTACATTTGAAACGAATGTCAAACAAGCCATAAATCCTTAAAAATCATGAAGAAAAGAACCTTGACAACTACCGCGTTATTGAGCTTGCTTATCGGAATTACAGCGTGGGCTTTTTATCCCGCCGATACTGCCCCCGTCGAGGAGCTTGAGCTCGGCAGCCAGGCCCCGATGACGGAGACCGAGGTAAAAGATGTATCAGGTGAAATGCTGACCCTTGCCGGGGTGGCTCAGGAAAACGGACTGCTGGTTATTTTCAGCTGTAATACCTGTCCGTGGGTAGAAGCGTGGGAGGATCGGTACAACCCGATTGCCAACCTCGCAGCGGAGAAAGGGATCGGGATGATCGCATTAAACCCGAATACGACTTACCGCGACAGGGGGGATGGATTTAAAGATATGAAGCAGCGTGCGCAAGAGATGAACTACCAGTTCCCCTATGCGCTGGATGAAAGCAACAGGCTGGCCGATGCGTTCGGGGCCAGCAAAACACCCCACGTATTCCTTTTTAACTCCGACCTGGAGCTCGTATACAAGGGGGCTATCGACGACAATGCCAAGTCGGCGGAGGAGGTGAGCCGGCACTACCTGCGTGATGCAATTAATGAACTGGCGGCCGGAGAAGAAATTTCGACCAGGAGTTCGCAGTCGCTGGGTTGCTCCATTAAACGGGCGCGTTAGAGCTGTTTTACATGCGGTCAACCTGAGAAATTACCGTACATCACGGGGAAAATTTTATGAGGTTTGTCTATTGGGCAAACCTCATTTTTATTTTATTTTGAGGGGTTATGCCAACATGGAAACTTCATACGGAATTTACGTTCGACGCCGCCCATTTTATTGAAGGATACGACGGGAAATGCGGTCGCATGCACGGCCATTCCTATCGGGTGCAGATGAGAGCGGAGTCAAGCGAGCTGAATCCCTCAAAATATTTGGATTCTCCGGACATGGTATGCGATTTCCGGGAACTAAAATGGGCCTCGAAAGGGGCTGAAAAAGGAGGATTGGATCACAGTCTCCTGAACGAGGAGCTGCCCTGCGCGACCACCGCTGAACGCATAGCGGAATTTATTCACCAGGAAACCAGCAAGCGCATTCCGGATAATATAAGACTGACGGTTACGGTTTGGGAAACTGAAGACAGCTGGGTTGAATACACCGAAGACTAGCCATGTTTACTTCTACAGAAATAGCAGACGATCTACTGAATGCGGAATCCTTCGGAGAGGAGGAATACCCTTTGATGGAGGATTTCTATACCATCCAGGGTGAGGGAGCCCATACGGGAAAGGCCGCCTACTTCATACGAACGGCCGGTTGTGATGTCAACTGCTGGTGGTGCGATGTCAAGGAGAGCTGGGATGAGGATGCGCATCCCCGGGTAGCGGTTGAAGAGATTGTACGCCGGGCCAGGGAGAGTGGCGCCCCGATGGCGGTCATAACGGGAGGCGAGCCACTGTTGCATGACCTCGATCCACTTACCTACAGGCTCAGGGAAGCGGGGCTCAGCGTCCATATCGAAACCAGTGGTTCTTCACCACTCTCCGGGTATCTTGACTGGATCACGCTTTCTCCCAAACGGTTTAAAGAGCCGGTCGAAGAGATTTTTCCCTACGTGGATGAACTTAAAGTCGTGGTGCTCAGGCAGAAAGATATTGAATGGGCGGAAAAAAATGCCGATAAATGCCCAGATGACACCACACTCCTGCTGCAACCCGAATGGGATACGCCCTCCTCAATGGAGCTTATTGTGGATTACGTCAAAAAAAATCCCAAATGGGGCATTAGCCTGCAGACGCATAAGTTTTTGGGGGTTAGATAGTAAAAAGTGATAAGTAACGAGTGAACCTTTGCAAAACCCTCTAACGAGTAATAGATAAGGAAGTATCACCTTTTCATTCGTTACTCCCGGCTCGTCTTTATAGTAAAAAAGCCCGCACCTTCAAAAGGCACGAGCTTTGTAAAACGTTAAGAAGTGCTAAAGAACTATCGCTCCTCAACCGGTACCCAATCCTGGTTTTTTTCTCCGATGTACAGTGCTCTTGGGCGAATCAACCGGTTGTTTTCAGCCTGTTCAATATAGTGGCCGGTCCATCCGGAAACTCGGCTCATGGAAAAGATACAGGTGTAAAGGTCAGGCTTGATCCCCATCGAGTAGTAGACTGTAGCGGAGAAAAAGTCGACATTGGGGTCGATATTTTTCTCACTTTTCATTGTTTCGAGGATCGCCTCCGACCAGTTGTAGAGCTCAACATGACCCGTTTCCTCCGAAAGCTGTTTAGACATGCTGCGCAGGATTCTGGCCCGCGGGTCCATAGTTTTGTATACGCGGTGACCAAAACCCATTATTTTTTCCTTGTTGGCGAGTCGCTCCTTGACAAACTCAACCGGGTCGGCATCTTGTTCCTCAATTTCAAGCAGCATATTCATAACCGCCTGGTTGGCTCCCCCGTGAAGAGGACCTTTCAGCGCACCGATCGCCCCGGTAATGGCAGAAAACATATCCGATTCGGTGGCACAAATGGTACGGCTGGTGAAGGTGGAGGCGTTCATGCCGTGTTCGGCATGGAGTATCAGGCAGAGATCCATGGTCTTGGCAGCCTGTTCACCCGGATGTTCGCCATTGAGCATGTAGAGAAAGTTGTGGGCGGTATTCTTGTCGCTCAGCGGCGAGACCGGTTCTTTGTCGTTTCTTATTCGATCAAAAGCCGCAATAATCGTGGGCATTTTGGCAGCGATTGTAATCGCTTTGTCAACCCAGCCGTCGGGGCCGCTTTTTTTTCCCGTTTCATAAAAGTCACCCAGCATAGACACGCCGGTGCGGAGCACCGACATCGGTTCCGCCGAGGCTGAAGTATTGCGGATATACTGGAGCACCGGTTCGGGGAGGGAGCGCGCTTTCTGCATTTTTTTGTTGAGCTCATCGAGCTCTTGTTGGTTCGGCAAACGGTCGTGCCAGAGCAAAAAACAGACCTCTTCAAAGGTGGCATTTTCAGCCAGTGTTTCTATGCTGTACCCGTCGTAGATAAGCTCACCTTTCTGTCCATCAATAAAACTTTTCCGGGAGCTAAATGCGACGATACCATCCAGCCCCTTGTTAATGTGAGGATACTGACTTAAATCAATCTCTGTTTTTACACTCTCGGCCATGCCTGTTCTCCGGTTTTAAATTGGTTTTATCGGTTATAAAATTCGGTCCAATATAATATGGAAGCGATAAAATATCAGGTCCTAACTTACGTAAATGCTTTAGCTACTTCCATTTGCTACTCTTCAAACATTCAGGAAGTTATGAACGTTTGCAATGTATTGAACAAAATTGAAGAATGTATGAAAGGTTATTCGCTGGATTTGGCCTCTTCCCAGTAGGCATCCATCTGTTCTAATGTAGCTTTGTTGATCTCAAGTCCCTCTTTGTCTAACTTTTCTTCCACGAAGCGAAATCGCTGTTCAAATTTTCGATTCGTTATCCGGAGAGAATCTTCTGCATCTAGCTCATAAAATCGCCCGAGGTTGACGAGCGAAAACAGCAGGTCCCCAAACTCGTTCCGGCACTCTTCCCGGTCTTGGTTTTCAAGCGCTTCCTTCAGCTCATCCAGCTCCTCTTTTACCTTGTCCAGCACCTGCTCTGCTTCCGGCCAGTCGAAGCCCACATTTGCGGCTTTCTCCTGCATGCGTTGGGCTTTGATCAAGGCGGGCAGATGATTCGGAACGCCCTCCAACACCGAGGTTCTGCCTTCTTTCATCTTGATGGTCTCCCAGTTTTCCGCGACCTGCTGTTCATCACGTACGACTTCATCCCCAAACACATGCGGATGACGCTGGATTAACTTCTGCTGGATTGACAAGATCACATCTTCGATCGAAAATGAATCGGTTTCCGAGGCCATGGTGCTGTGGAATATCACGTGAAGCAGCAGATCGCCGAGCTCTTTTTTGAGTTCCTCAAGATCATTTCGGTCGATCGCTTCTACCGCCTCATAGGCTTCCTCAATAAGGTTGTCTTTTATGCTCTGGTGGGTCTGTTTACGGTCCCAGGGACACTCTTTCCTGAGAATTTCAATAATTTCAACAAGATCGTTAAAGTTTTTCGATGCCTCAATCATTACAAACTCGTACGGGTTGAAGGTTGAAGGTTACAGGTTGAAGGTTATAGGTTGCAACTGTGTCAAACATCCTTCAACCTGTAACCTTCAACTTTTAACCTGTAACAGATAATCAAGTTTTCCGTTTTTTCTTTGTGGCGGCGGGAAAGAGGATATTATTGAGAATCAGACGGTAACCGGGGCTGCTGGGATGCAGACTCAGGTCGGTCGGCGGATCATCCACGCGGTGGGTGTAATCTTCGGGATCATGTCCGGCGTAAAAGGTAAAGGTGCCGCGACCGTAATTTCCATGAATATATTTCACCATATCGCGCCCCGGACTTTCCCCGAGTACTACCACCGACTCTTTAATCTTGTCTTTTTGAAAAGCGGTGGTCTGCCCGTAAAATCCCTTAATGCTGCTCACGTGATTCTGGGTAAGCATGGTGGGTACCGGGTCCCATTTTGCTGAAAATTCAAACAGGGTAAAGAAATCGAGCTTTTGATCCACCTCGTTCAGCTGTACCGGCACATCAATATCGGCGTGTTCATATTCCGTGGGATCAAGGCTGATCGTGAAATCGGTAAATGCAAGCGTTTTGGAGTAATCCAGCATTTCCTGGGCATTGGGATCGGCCGGATCCCCGTCAAAGGGGGTGGGTGCAATATCTACGCCTTCAGCGGCCAGGGCGATATCAAACGTATCGGTACCGGAGCACATGGAAAAAAGGAACCCTCCGTTTCCCACATATTCCTTGATCTCGCGGGCCACCGCTTTCTTTTCGTTGCTCACCTTGTTGTAGCCCATCTCTCTGGCCATTTGTTCCATCTGGTTAACCTGGGTGATATACCAGGGATGGTTGCGGTAGGAGACCCAGAATTTGCCGTATTGCCCTGTAAAATCTTCGTGATGCATGTGCAGCCAGTCGTATTCCGAGAGCTTCCCGTTCAGCACCTCGGGGTCCCATATTTTGTCGTAATCCACCTCCGCATATTCCAGTGCAAGTGTTACGGCATCGTCCCAGGGGAGGGCCTGTTTTGGGGTGTAAACGGCAATTTCCGGAGCCTTGTCTAGCTGTACTACGGATGTATTTGCCTGAGGCTGCTCCACGTCCGCAATTATCCTGGAAGCTTCGGCTGCTCCTATGGTGCGGGTTTTAACGTTTTTCAGCCGGGTTTCGCGGATCAGTTCGTCGGAATAGGGTGCTACAAAACTCCCGCCCTGGTAGTTCAGCAGCCATTGAACCGAGTTACCGTCTTTCAGGTAGTTGAAGACGACGCCATAGGCCTTTAAGTGGTTTGTTTGGGAAGCATCCATTGGGATGAATACTTTTTGCTGGGCAACGACCGCGGAGCCCAGACCGAATGTAAGGGCGAACAATAGCAGAAGAGTGCGTTTCATAATCAGGTTTGGGGATTTTTTAATTCTTGAATTCTATTACGTGCATAGGAGGCGTAAAAACCGTTTGGGAATTCGAGTAAAATATTTTCGTAAAGAGTCTGAACCTGTTGCTGGCTTTCGGGGAGGGAGAACTCTTCAGCAGCAGTTGCTGGAAACAGCTCCCCGGCCGGGGAAGGGGTCTCGGATGGTTGATCGATTGGTATCCTGTTGGTGACAACCTGGTCGGCTATGCGGGCTTTTTCCCACATCAGGCGTTCGCGCAGGGCAGAGGCTTGTCCCCAGCGATCCAGGTAATTGCTGATGGCCGCATAAGTGAGATAGGTTAGGTCGGGGGTAATGTGTTTGCTGAGCTCCAGCAACGCCTCATCCATCAGCGGGTGGTATGCCTTGGCGGAGATAATCGGGCTCAATGCCTTGACCGCCTCACGGTGCTTCCCCTGGTTGAAATGTTCCATCCCGCGGGCAAACGGTTCAATGATAGAGCCCGTACTATCGGCACTTAATCCTTTTTGAATCCAGATGCGGAGCTGTACTGCATCATTGGCGTAATACGAGGTTGTCTGCTTCTCCAGTGAATTCAGCTGAATCTTGGCGAATTCGTAGTCACCGGCGTAAAAGTCGGTAAGAGCCAGGTAATAGCGCGTTTTTTCCGCCAGGGATCCGATGCCTTCCTGTTTGTTGCTTCGTGTAAAGGCGATGCGAGCGCGGGCATAATCCTGTTCATACAGCTTGATCCTGCCCTCCACGTAAAATTGCTGGGCGGAGTTGGACTCATTGCTTTGGTTCTGAATTCTGGTGAGATATTTTTTTGCCAGCTCTACGTCGTGCAGGTAGTCGATCGCCAGTTCCGCCTGTCGCAGCCGCACACGCCCCATCTGGTTATAATAGGGAGCTTCAGCCTGCAGCTGCTGGAGGATATCGAACGACTGCTGGTAAAGGGAATCTCTGCGCCGGGCATGTGCCAGATTGTGTTCAGAGAGAAAGTCGGCCCACGACTGGTATACCTGCGAGAGCTGTTCCATGCTCTGGTATTTGGCTGAGACTATATCATTCCTGATATAATATTGATAAGCCTCTTCAGCCAGCTCATATTCATGTTCTGATATCAGCCTGTTGCCAAGTGCCAGCAGGCTGTATGTTACATTTTCCGATTGCTGTTCATACGCTTTGGCGGCTGCAACGGCCCGTTCATATAAGTTGCGTTCCAGCAGCAGCCACTGGTGCAGCTGGTGCAGGCGTCGGTGCGAGGGATGATCAAACGAAAGGTCGTCGAGGAACTCTTCAATTTCGAGGATGGCAATATCATGCAGGTATTCATCGCCATAGCGGATCAGGCTGCGCTGCACATAGTCGATACGGTCCGGCTCCTCGCGAACGAGTTGTAAAAATTCATTTACGGCATTCTCGTACTGAGCGGCCTGCATGTAGGTGTTGGCCAGTTCGGTGGCCAGAAGGGTTGTATTGGAAAACCGGGTTCGGGCCTGTTCATATATTTCAACTGCACGGGCAAACTCCCTGCGGTCGCTCATGGTCCGTGCCACATCCAGGTAGGTTTGAAAATTCGAATGCTGAGCCAGGGTTTGATCCCAGATTGAAAACGCCCGCGCGGTGTCTCCCTTCACGTGGTAAATCTCGGCCAGGCGTACCGAAGCCCGCCCGTCGGAGTCAGACTGTTCGATTGCTTTTTCGGCCATCGATATCGCTTCCTCATAGCGCTTGAGGTTTATCAGGCATTCGGTGGCTTTCTGCAGGAACAAGGGGTTGGCCGGGTTTTGTTGATGCAGTTTTTCAAAGATCTGGTACGCCTGTTCATATTTCTGCTGTTGCAACAGCTGGTTACCCACGTGGTATTGCTGATTGTTCTGGCCCTGCAGCGGAAGTACCGTAACAGCCAGCAAAAAAACCATAGAAAAACCGAACGTGCAAAGCTGTTTAATCATAGTGCGGAATGTTTAATCCTGGGTGGAGAAGTTCGGGTGCGAATTTCTTTAGCTTTTGATAAAAGAGACGCAGCGGAAAACCCACCACATTGTAGTAGTCGCCGTTGATCCGCTTCACAAAAAGGGAGCCTCCCTCATCCTGGATTCCATAAGCGCCGGCCTTGTCCATCGGCAGGCCGGATTGCACATATTGTTGAATTTCAATTTCATCGAGTTCGCCGAAAACGACATCGGTCGATTGAAAAAACGTGAGAATCTCCTGTTTGTTACCCGGAGATGAAGTTTTTACAAGCGCAACCCCCGTCAATACCTGGTGCGTATTTCCACTGAGTGTTCTCAGCATCTGTTCAGCTTCGCGCAGCGTTGCGGGTTTTTCCAGGATGGATTGCCCAAAAACCACGATAGTGTCGGCCCCTATTACCAGCTGGTCTGATCCACGGTGTTCTCCCGCCACTTGCCGGGCCTTCCTCAACGCCAGGTTTTGTACGATCTCTTCCGGCGGCAGATCGGGATTATAGGTCTCGCTGGCATTGCTGGCCTGCACTTCAAAATCAAGGTTAAGCTGTTCCAGGAGCCTCTTTCGACGGGGGCTTCCCGATGCCAATATGATGTTCACCGTATGTGATTTATAACTTTAAATTTTCGGGAGAAGAACATAAAAGCGTTCCTTTTGAGCAGTTTGTGTGCCAATCCTTGAACAGAAGACCTGGTAAAGCCGGTTATTTTGTCCAACGCCGGCAGGTTTATAAATTCCGCTGTTCCAATTGTGACTGCCAACCGAAGGTTACAATTGACCTGGATAAATCCCGGTTTTAAACGCCGTAGTTATGTGTCCACTAAATTTGTGATCCGGTGGCTGTTAAATTATGGATGTAATATCGGAACTGTCTTTCTTCTGGCCAAAGAAATAACGCCCACCTCAGCGGGGTGTTATTGACTTTCTTTTAACAAGTTCAGGATACGGAAAGATCCTGGAAAAGCAAGTATTTTATCCATTTAATTGCCGGGATGTAAACAGCGGTCTCCTGGACCCTCAAATAGAAATTTCGACAAGCTGCATTCAGCGGCTGGGCAGGGGATGAAATAATGAATTGCTTCTGGCGTTTTTGGAATTCCACATATTTAGATACTTTCAAGGCTCAAGAAAATTGTAACAGATCAAGACGTCAAATGGTAGCAAAGCAGAGAACAAGGTCCGGCAGCGATGAGATGTTCTTTTCATCCTGGAATTACAAAACCCTGGTGATTGGTTTTCTACTGGTCGTGGTGGGCTTCACTGCCATGTACCTGGAAAATGAGGTGCAGGGATTTATCTCACTTTATGTATCTCCCATTGTTATTATGGCAGGCTATATTACCGTGATATTTGCCATCATGAAACATGATAAAAGCAAGCCTGACAGTTCAGAGTAAGTGTTGGATCGATTAATCAATTATGCTTTCCTGCTGCTTCTTATTTTTCTGTTCGTACTGTCAGCGGGTAGCCCCGAACGATACCAGATCATCATCGCCCTGCTGGCCGCGCTGTTGTTCAGCTTTGCGGTATTCATCCTTAACTGGCTGACGCTTGACGGTGCGATGGCGGCTTCTGTTTTTGGAGGCATCGCCTTTGGTTTGGGAGGGTGGACTGTGGCGGGTCTGATACTCCTTTTTTTTATAACAAGCACCCTTCTTTCAGTGAATTCGATCGTGGTTATTGAAGCGACGGCACAGGCTTTTTCGGAGCGCAAACGAAGAGACGGGATCCAGGTGTGGGCCAACGGTTTCTGGGTGGCCGTGTGCGTTATCTGTTGGTTTGTGTTTAAGGCCGATCTGTTTCTTTTTGGGGCGGCCGGGGCGATCGCTACCGCTACGGCAGATACATGGGCTACAGAAATGGGAAGCAACAGGTTTGGTGGCAGCACCTTCCTGATTACCAATTTGAAGCGGGTCAAAGCCGGCACAGATGGCGGAATAAGCCTGCAGGGGACCGTTGCGGCATTACTGGGAAGCCTGATGATTGCAGCTGCTTCAATCCTGTTTTTCTCCATTACCTGGGGTGTAGCCCTGCTGGCGGTATTCCTGCCGGGATTTCTGGGAAATATCGCAGATTCTTATTTGGGAGCCACCTTTCAACAGGTTCGGAAAGATTCCGACACAAATGAATCCCCCTTTCAGATGAGAATAGACAATAATTTTGTAAACTGGGCTGCTACCGGTATTGGCTCACTTACAGCCGTAATCATAAACGTACTGCTATTATTATGAATGTATGGTATAAGCAACTGCACTGGCAAATTATTATCGGACTGCTGCTGGGATTGGCATGGGGACTCATCGCCAGTGTAACAGGACTTGCCGATTTTACCACGGATTACATAAGCCCGGTGGGAACGATCTTTATCAACCTGCTCAAGCTTATCGCGGTTCCGCTTGTGCTGGCCTCTCTTATTGTTGGGGTAACCAGCCTCAATGATATCGCCAAGCTTTCGAGAATGGGGGGGAAGACCGTTGCGCTCTATATGGTAACCACGGTACTGGCAATTACGATCGGTTTAACGGTCGTCAATGTGGTACAGCCCGGTAAATTTCTGCCGAAGGAGACACAAAACGAGCTGATGCAGGGATACCAGCAAAACCTGGAGGGTTCCAGCGAATCCGCCCGGGAGGTGATGGAGCGGAGTCCCCTCGATTTTTTTGTGGATATTGTACCCGAAAACTTTTTTTCGGCGGCTTCCGATAACTCCAGCATGCTGCAGGTGGTCTTTGTAGCAATTCTTTTTGGAATCGGTATTATCCAGTTGCCGCTGCAAAAGGGAGAGATCCTGATTAACTTTTTTGATGCGCTGAATGAAGTCATCATAAAGATTGTAGACCTCATTATGAAGACGGCCCCGTACGGCGTTTTTGCCCTGATGGCGGGCGTTATTGTTGACCTGGCGGGGGACGATCTCGGCAGGGCCCTCGATCTGCTTGGTGCGCTCGGGTGGTATACCATTACTGTTTTGTTGGGACTCACGCTGCACCTGACGCTGGTGTATTCCAGCCTGTTTAAGTTTTTCAGCAACATGAAATTGAGCGATTTTTTCCGGGCTATCCGGCCGGCAATGCTGCTGGGATTCAGTACCAGTTCCAGTTCGGCCACGCTACCGGTTACCATGGAACGGGTCGAAAAAAATGTAGGGGTTGATGAGGAGGTATCCAGTTTTGTACTCCCGATCGGTGCAACTATCAACATGGACGGAACCAGCCTGTACCAGGCGATAGCGGCGGTCTTCATTGCCCAGGCACTGGGAATGGATCTTTCTGTTGCCCAGCAGCTAACGATAGTGCTGACGGCCACCCTGGCCTCTGTGGGATCGGCGGGAGTGCCCGGAGCGGGCATCATCATGCTGGTGATTGTCTTGCAGGCGATTGAAGTACCGGTGGAGGGCATAGCCCTTATTCTGGGCGTAGATCGCATCCTGGATATGTGCCGCACCGCCGTCAACATCACGGGGGATGCCGCAGTATCTGTAGCAGTGGCCCACACAGAGGGACTGCTTGGAGATATGCATTTTGATGATTAGATACTCTCAGGGATCTTTGCAGAACCTGCTATGTTGTTGGGAGGTGGTTGTACCACCGATCGTTTTGACTTTTAAAACGGGAGTACAACTCCCTTGCAACGAGGAAATGAGGTCTTTCCAACGCCCTCTCTTAACAGTGATTCCACAGAGATAAATAAGATTCTTCAAAAAAATAGCTCAAGAGAATTTGGTAAAAAATAGAAGTAACTATCTGTTTTTACTGAATATAATACTGGCCGGGAAAGAATTTGACAACATTTCTCGTTACATTCCCGATACAGTTATAAGACTAAACCCGGACGGTATCAGAGGTTTGCGAAGCTCTTTTTATGCTTTTCTTTCCCAGAAAATATGGGGCTAAACAATAAGCAGGGGATTCCGGATGTTAACAGTTATATAATCGAAAGCAGGGATAGAACAGGGATCTTTAATTAAATGATAAAATATATTTTAATAATCAAAATACTTGAAATAATTGTTTCAAGTATTAAAGTGATTTATTGGTATTGTTAAAATTTTATTGAATTATATCTTAAGAATAGCTTAATTACCGACGTCGGGAAATAAAAAAAAGAGAGCTATTTTTAAGAGAAGCTATTTGGCTATGTATGTAAAGATACGATCAAAATTCTTACATAAAATATTACTTTTTTTTGTACCACTTGTCTTGACGCTGACGGGGACAACCATCAACGCGCAACCCAATGCGTGGATTAATGAAATTCACTATGATAATGAGGGGGGAGATTCGGAGGAGTTTATCGAGGTTGTCATCAAAAGTCCGGATTCATACAGCCTCTCCGATTTCGAGATAACATTGTATAATGGCAGCGACGACCAGCCCGTTGATAGTGAGACCCTGGATAGTTTTACGGTTGGTGACAGTGAACGAGACTACACCTTCTATACCTGGTATCCTCCCTCCATACAAAATGACAAGGAGGCGATCGCATTAAGCTACCAGGGCAGCCTGGTCCAGTTTTTAAGCTATGAGGGGACTCTTACGGCCGACGGGGGACCAGCGGATGGGAGCACCTCCGTTGACATTGGCGTGGATGAGGAACCGCCGCCTCCTGAAGATCCCCCACATTCACTGCAACTCACCGGTACGGGACTGCAATACGGCGATTTTTCCTGGCAGGAACCTGCCGAGGCTTCTCCCGGAGCCATCAATGCGGAACAGTACCTGAATTCCACGATACAGTTGACCTCCAGCAGCAATTCCCTGGATGAGAATGCAGGCTCATTTTCGGTAATCGTATCGATTACCAAGCCTGACGGCCACGAGGTAACGGCCGATATATCGTTTCAGACCACCCTGAGCACGTCTGTAGCGGAGGATTTTACGGGACCGGTTACCAAAACCATTACGTTTCCTGCCGACTCGGATGACGGGGATACCCAGTCCGTTAACTTCACGATCAGCGACGACAACAACTTTGAGGGACCTGAAACGGCCGTCTTTACGCTTGGCAACCTAGCTACTTCCGGGAGTGCGAAAGTGGGAACGCCGGCAACCTACGAATTGACCATCAACGACAACGATCAGCCTGATGTGGTCATCAATGAGATCCTTGCGGATCCGGGTGGGGATGCGGATGGTGACAATGAAATAGATACTGATGATGATGAATTTGTAGAAATTGTCAATAATGAACCAGTAGCCGTAGATATTAGCGGGTGGACAATTGCAGATGAAAATGAGGTGCAATTTACATTTGAGCCGGGTACTATATTGAAAGCTAATAGTGCCGCAGTTGCTTTTGGTAGTACTGGTTTTTCTGGAAACTTTGGTAACTCAATTGTACAAGGAACCAGTTCCCTGCGCCTAAATAATGGGGGTGATAGAGTAGTTTTAAAGAATAAGAGTGGATACTTAATTGACTCTCATACTTATGGAAGTGAGGGAGGGGATGGAACTTCACTTGTAAGAGAGCATGATGGATCGGGTAGCTTTGTTAAACATGATGGCATTTCAGATACTAATTTCTCCCCGGGTACAAGAATTGACGGGAGCAGCTTTACCAATTCCCTGACCGTTGAGGGAACCGCAGGATGGAGAATGCTCTCGGCACCGCGGGACGGCATGAAGATTTCGGATATTGATGCCCCAATTCAAGGATTTGGCGATGGACATGAGAAGAATTTTTTCACCGGCTATGATGGATCCGGTTTTACGGCACCAGGGAACCTGGATGGGACTTTGCCCAGCGGCAAGGGGTTTATACTCTATTTCTACAACAATGATCGAGCGGGTAGTTCCGATCTGCCTGTTACGCTGGATGCTGCGACCGGGAAAACACATACCGGAGATTTAACCGGGGTCCCTCTGCACGCCGATGGCGACAAGTGGAATTTGCTGGGCAACCCGTTTGAAACAGCGATCAATATTTCAGACATAGGTTCCTGGGTCAACGGAGGATCGTTGGCAAGCGGGATCGGTCAAGTGTGGGACAATAATACTGAATCTTATGTTTTGACCACTACAAATGATGACAAAGTGGAGTCGTGGCAGGGGTTTTTTATTGAAAACGATGATGCAACATCCATTGATTTCCCCCTTTCGGCCAAAACATCGGGGGGACGATTTTATAAGGAAAATACAAAAAGTGGCTACCTGGCTTTTACGTTGGAGGCCAAAAACTCCTCGGAGCAGGTTACCACGACCGATAAAGCGGCCGTGCTGTATTTTCATGAAAATGCAGAGCACGAACGGGATCCGTATGATGCGACTAAACTACTGCCATTTACGGCCCGTTATGCCTTGGTGGGATTTGTTTCTTTGGAGGAAAACCAGGAGGGATTAAGTACAACGCTCAAAGCACAGGATTCACGCCCGTATAACTTTGAAGGTGAACTCTCAGTGGACCTGCAGCTGGAAGCCCAGGGCATGCAGGGGGAGTTTGACCTGAGTTGGCAGAAACGGGATCTGCCTGATGACTGGAGTTTCACTCTCGTTGATAATATAACAGGACAGGAAGTGGATATGAATGTCCACCAGTCCTACAGCTTTACGTATCAGGCGCGTGAAAAAGAACTGACAACTACGGCCCAAAAGAGTGAGGCGATGCACTCCCTGCCGGCCGCTACCGAGGTAAAAGCCAAACAGGAAGAGAAGCCCCGGTTTACAGTCAAGACTTCTGCACCGGGTAGCGAACGGGATGCGTCAAGTGATATACCGGAACAGGTAAAACTGAATCCCAATTATCCCAATCCGTTCAACCCCGCCACTACTATCTCTTTTGAATTGACGGAACAAGCTCACGTAACCTTGAACGTGTATACTATTGTGGGACAAAAGGTGGCTACTCTGGTAGATGAGGTCAGGGAGGTAGGCGAACACAATGAAAGTTGGAATGCAACCGACATGCCGAGTGGAATCTATATCGCTCAGCTGGAAGTGATGGGAAAAGTATATATACGCAAAATGACGCTTATCAAATAAACTGAGAAGTCAAGAGTTTTTTCGGGTATCGTTCGACTAAACGGGAACACGCAAATAAAAAGGGAGACTTATGAGACGCATAGAAATCGTACTTGTTATTGGCCTTGTTTCACTTCTTGCAATAGCAGATATCACCATTGCTCAGCAGCCGCTGCCGGCTCCGGTGCTTCCGGAGGAACCCAGTCAGGCACCTGTTGACGGGGGGCTTGGTATCCTGGCCGCTGCCGGCGGCGCGTATGCATTAAAAAAGTTAAGAGATCGGCAAAAAGCGTAATTTTTCTTTTTTATTACCCAAAAATATATTTTACTTGAAACCCTACTGGTAATTTGACTGTTTACTAAATAGATTTTTAAGAAAAACATAGGAGTATATTTAAATAACCATATGCAATATAAAACTATTCAGGGTATAGATGTCCCGGAAATAGGGTTAGGTACCCATAAGCTTCATGACAGAGAATGTGCTAAAGTAGTGAGGATGGCACTTGATCTGGGCTATCGTCATATTGATACTGCACAAATGTACAAAAATGAGCGCGAGGTGGGAGAAGCACTCAAAATTTCAAACGTGCCTCGCGACGATATTTTTCTTACCACAAAAATTTGGCACACCAATCTTGATTCTGAGGATGTCCTTCAGTCTACGGAACAGAGCCTCCGAAACCTGGATACTCCCTATGTAGATCTATTACTTATTCACTGGCCGAATGATCAGTACGATCTGAGAAAGACGATCGAATCGATGCTGATTTTGCGGGATCAGGGTAAGGCGGTGAATATTGGAGTAAGCAACTTTCCGTTGGATCTGCTTAAAAAGGTAAATGATGATATTCGGGCCCCTATATTCTGCAATCAGGTGGAATACCACCCCTACCTGGATCAGCTGGACCTGCTTGATTATGCCATTGAAAAGGATATTCTGCTGACGGCCTACAGCCCGTTGGCTCAGGGAGATGTCATACAAGATGAGGATCTTATCCAGATGGCCAAAAAATATGAGAAAAGTCCTGCCCAGATCGCCCTCCGCTGGCTAATAGAACAGGAGAATGTAGTAGCCATCCCCAAAGCATCCAGCCGTGAGCACCTTGAGGCGAATATCGATATCTTCGACTTTTATCTCGAAGATGAGGATTTTGACAAGATTGATAATCTGAATAAGTCTAAACGCCTTGTCAATCCCAGTTTTGCTCCCAGGTGGTGATCCTGTTTACGCTTGAAATTGCTTGGTATCCTCCTTTATGGATGAAGAGCTGATAGATGCTAATAGCGGTTGAATACAAGGTGACCAGAGAATGGACGTGGCTACCGCTTGCAACAGTTAAACTAATCGGTTTAAAATAACTGTATTTGAAATGTTGACCGAAGCTTGTCACTCCCGGATGGCCATGTTTGTACTGTTACCCGGTCTCTCCACTCGGTATACTGTTCAATTTCGAGATCTAGTCTATGGAGAACCCATGTCAGATTATCGTTGTGAAACTGCGTAACATCGAAATTCAGTTGCAGGGCGTGGTTGCCCGCAATCTCCTGCAACAGGCCACAAATAGCCTGTATTTTGGCTTTTCCATCGGGGCACACTTCCGAGGACCGAATACGGCAGGATTCCGAATACACTTGTTTCTGTCGGACCATTTGTATGTTTTGTATCTGGTGAATTGTAGAGTTCCTTTATTCGTAGCTTACGTACTATCCCAGAGGCTAACTGAAATCTTATATTATCTCCCTTTAAACAGTTTCGGATGCTGCCGGTGGAACCCTGTGGCTTCCTGAAAAATGTTGGCAAATTCCAGCAGTTTTCCTTCCTCATACAGATTTCCTGAAAAAGTGATGCTGGTCGGTTCCCCGTTTTCCGTAAACCCGTTGGGCAGCACGACGGCCGGATGACCCGTGAGATTGGTCAGCAGCAGGTTGTCACCAAAGGTAGGAGACACATATATATCCACATGCCTCATCAGGGAATCCATCTTTTGGATGAGTTGGTGGCGGATTCGATTGGCCTGGATATATTCCACTGCCGGAATGAAGCGGGATGAGCGGAAAAGGTTCGGCCAGGCCTCCTGGCTTTGGCGGACCATTTTGTCATCGCGATCAGAACGGGTTAGCTGATCGAATGCGGCTGCAGCTTCGGCATTAAGTATAAAGCTGAGTGAAGATACAGGCAGCCGGGGCAGGGTTATGGATGTTAAATTAACCCCGAGCTTCCTTAGGGATTCCAGCGTAAGGCTATCTTGGCTCTGACTGGCATAATTTCGGTCGAACGAGGACTCCACGTAGCCAATAGTCAATTTGTCGAGGTCCAACTCCTGGTCATAATTAAAAGGCAGGTCCACTACGGTCTGGTCATCGCCGCCGGGACCGTGAATCGCATGGAATACAATGGCCGCGTCTTCTGCGCTGCGGGTTATCGGCCCCACCTTGTCCATGCTCCAGCTGAGAGCCATCGCTCCGTGCCGGCTAACCCGGCCATAGGTGGGTCTGAGGCCCGTTGTGCCTGTTCGGGTAGAGGGAGAGACGATGGAGCCCCAGGTTTCGGTACCGAGCGCAAAGGGTACCAATCCCGCTGCAGTTGTCGCTGCGGAGCCAGCAGATGACCCACTGGATCCCTGCCTGAGATTCCAGGGATTGCGGGTCATCCCCCCGAACCACACGTCGCCATAGGCCAGCGCACCAAGCGTGGTTTTGGCTACGAGCACCGCACCGGCTTCATCCAGTTTTTTCACAACAGTGGCTGTCTCACTGATTTGCTGATTTTTATAGGGTTCGGCGCCCCAGGTGGTTTTGTATCCATTAACAGCAAAAAGATCTTTTAAACCGTACGGAATACCGTGCAGTGGACCGCGATAATGCCCGTCTTCCAGCTCCTGATCCAGTTGCCGCGCCTGCCGGAGCGCACGTTCCTCCGTTAATGTGACGACAGCCTCCAGGGTATCGCCGTATCTCTTGAGGCGATCAAGAAAGAACCGTGTCAGTTCAGAGGGGGATATCTTCCGGTTTTTGATGAGTGAAGAAAGTTCTGCAACGGTATAAAAGGCGAGTTCTGAACTGTCGGAAGGCAGCGAGATCTCCGGTGGTATATCCCATTCAACAGGACGTTGTTCGTGGTCAAATGTTTTTCCTCTGGGGATCGGGTTAAAATCAAGCGCCGGAGGAACTTCATTTGCAATTTCCCAGTCGCGGATGGTTTGATAGTTCTTTCTGAGTCCTTCAAGCTGAGAGATCATCGAATCTTTTTCCGAGCTGGTAAATGTCAGGCCGATCAGTTCTCCTGCATGGGTTATCGTCTCGTTTGTAATAGGGCGTTGATACAGCGAATGGGCGGTGAACGCGAGAAGAAATCCCAGGGAGACACCGGTAAACAAGTAGATAAGACGTTGTTCCATAAATAAAGCCGTAGTGAAAATTTGTTGTAAAAGAGGGCCTTGAAAACCAGGAGTGTTGGTCAAGATCAACCCCTGAGGGGATTCGAAACCGCAGTTTATATCTCATAAATGAGGATTTCGAATTCGCGAAATTGACGATATTGGCCAATACAACAGTTTTGCATAGATCTCTAAAATACGATTGTAGGAACAAAATGAAACCAGATATTGACCTGCTGCAGCTTTTTTAAAAGGTCGCAAAATCCCCGGCTCGTCGTTGGTCAGGGAGTTGCACTCCCGCTTGACAGGACGCCCCGATCCCGATAAAACAGAAGGTTTTGCCCTCTCCCTGAAAATCAAAAAGCCAAATGATTAGGTTAAAAGTTGGAATACCTGTATAATTAGCACGCTAATGCTAACATACTGATTCAGTGTCGGTCACCCGTCCACTGGCGGGTGTGAAAAGGGAATCCGGTGACCAACCATAATTGGGCTGGAAGTCCGGAGCAGTCCCCGCTGCTGTGAATTCCGTTGATGATGTTACAGGCACATATCCACTGTCCCCGCACGCTGGGATGGGAAGGAGGCCTGGATCGGGATAAGCCAGAAGACCTGCCAACGCTGATGAAGGAAAAGCTTTCGGGAGAAAAGCTGTACCTATGATTGATTATACATATCTGCCACCGCACCTGGTTGGTATTATCTGCCTGCTTTTTTGGGGCAGTTGTAAAAAAAGTGATGCGGATTATACACCTGAAACAGCCCCTCAGCCTGCTGTAACCACCGTTGCCCATCCACCTGCTGAGAAGGTGGAAATCAATTTTGCACGGGGATTTGACATACATTATCGTGAAGGCTACAAACGCCTCGAAATACTGAACCCATACCAGGATCAGGCTGATACCCTGCATTACGTGCTGATACCCCGTGGGGCGAGCCTGCCCGAATTTGAAGGAGACGCCCAGGTTATCGAGATACCGATTCGCAGTATGATAGCCACATCAACCACCCACATCGCTCTAACAGATATGCTCGGGGCCAATTCCATAATTGAAGGCGTAAGTCAGCCGGATTACGTATTCAACAGAGAAATCCGCAGGGGCCTGCAGCAGGGAGATATCAAGGGCTACCCGGGGGGCGAACTTAACAAAGAGCAGGCACTTGCACAGAATCCCGACCTGGTTATGATTTCCGGAGGGCAGGCGTCGCAGTATGACAATTTCCGGGTACTGCTGGATTCCGGCATTAACGTGTTGGTAAATTCGGAGTGGTTGGAAAATACTCCGCTTGGAAAGGCTGAATGGGTGAAAATGATGGCGGCCCTGCTTGACAAGGAGGCCCTGGCCAATCGCCGTTTTGAAAAGGTGAAAAGAAGGTACCGGGAGCTCAAGACGAAGGTTGAAGATGTTTCTGAGAAGCCGCTGGTGATTAATAACATGCCCTATAAAGGGGCTTGGTTCGTATCGGGTGGAGATAGTTTTTTCGCCCGGTTTCTCCGTGATGCCGGCGCCGATTATCCCTGGTTCAACAAGGCCTCAACAGGGGGATTGAGAATGGATTTTGAAGTGGTGTATGAAGCGGGACTGCGCGCGGATATCTGGCTTAATCCGGGAAATGCAAGGACAAAAGAGGATATCCTGGCCGATGACAGCCGTTTCAGGGAGTTCAAATCGTTTGCTAACGGCCGTATATTTAACAACAACCGGCGGATGAGTAAAACCGGAGGGAATGATTTTTGGGAATCGGGGGTGGTGCGTCCCCACATAGTACTGGCCGATCTGATTAAGATTATGCATCCATCCCTGCTGCCGGATCATCAACTGTATTATTATCAAAAAATTGAGTAATGCAGGAAATACGCAAACATACGGAGTCGATACCTCAAAGCACGACAAACCGATGGTATTTTGCAGGACTTTCCGGGGGCGTGGTGCTGCTCTTTCTCGTCAACCTGGCACTGGGCTCGGTGGATATCCCGGTTGACGAGATTATCGTTATCTTGCTGGGAGAGGGAGCAACGCATGAATCGTGGACCAAGATTGTATTGAACATTCGCCTGCCCCGAGCATTGACAGCGATTTTTGCTGGCAGTGCACTCTCAATCGGCGGTCTTTTGATGCAGACGCTGTTCAGAAATCCGCTGGCGGGACCTTCAGTGCTGGGAATAACGGCGGGAGCCAGCCTGGGAGTGGCTATTGTGATGCTGGCCACAGGCACCATCACCAGTATCTTTGCAATACAACAGCTCAGCAGTGTTGGCAGCTGGATAATCGCGGCTGCCGCAAGTGTGGGTTCTTTTGCCGTCCTGCTTCTCATACTGGCTATTTCAGTGCGTATTCGTGACAACGTAACCCTGCTGATTATCGGCCTCATGATCGCCAATATTACTATTGCACTGGTCAGCATCTGGCAATATTTCAGCGAGCCGGAGCAGATACAGGATTACCTCATATGGACCTTCGGCAGTCTTGGTGGCGTTACGATGAGCCAGATATCCATCCTTTTTGTCATTATTACCATTGGAACCGGCATCGCTTTTCTGCTTTCAAAATCCCTTAATGGACTGCTGTTGGGGGAAAACTATGCCCGGAGCATGGGTATTGCCGTCCAGCAATCCCGAATATGGATCATCATCAGTACCAGCTTGCTGGCAGGCAGCATCACCGCATTTTGTGGGCCCATCGGTTTCGTGGGAATTGCCGTGCCCCATTTAACCCGCTCCCTGCTGGGCACAAACGATCATCGCATGCTGATCCCCAGTACATTCCTTATGGGCGCAATACTGATGCTGGCCTGCGACATTATTGCCCAGGTGCCCGGCAGCAGCACAACGCTCCCGATCAGTGCCGTAACTTCGCTGGTCGGTTCCCCGGTAGTCGTATGGGTCATTGTGCAGCGCAAGAATTTACAAGCTTCTTTCTCCTGATGGCAGTAAAAAATGACATACTGGCAACCCGAAAGTTGTCGATCGGCTATAAAGGAAAAAACAGACCGGCCGTGGTGGCCGGGGAGCTCAATCTTTTCTTGAAAAAAGGAGAATTGGTTGGGCTTTTGGGACCAAACGGATCGGGAAAGTCAACATTAATTCGAACGCTGGCTCGTATGCAGCGTCCGCTGAACGGTAGAATCTTGCTGGAAGGGAGCGATCTCGCAAGCCTTCCAATGAAAGAGGTAGCGAAAAAGGTAAGTACCGTTCTTACCGACCGAATCCGGATCGGCAACCTGACGGTCTATAACCTGATTGCGTTCGGCCGGTCTCCATACACCGGAATGATGGGAAAGTTGAGGGAAGAGGACCGGGAGATCGTGCACTGGGCCATCGAGGCAACGGGATTGCAACGCTTCGTGGAGCGGGATATCCTGAAATTGAGCGACGGAGAGCGCCAGAAGGTGATGATTGCCCGGGCACTGGCCCAGGATACTCCGGTTATATTGCTGGATGAACCCACCGCCCACCTGGACCTTCCCAACCGGGTGGAAATAATTCGTCTGCTTCGAAAACTGGCCCGTGATACCGGCAAGGCGATCCTGATGTCGACTCACGAGCTCGACCTTGCCCTGAAAGCATCGGACCAGGTTTGGCTTATGGACCGGGAAACCGATATCCGCTGCGGCACCCCGGAGGATCTGGTGCTAAACGGGTCCTTTGAAGAGGTTTTCCAGCAGGAGAGTTTTGATTTTGACCGGAAAACAGGTTCATTTAAGATCCATCAAAATTGCGGAAGGCAGATTACCCTGAGTGGGGATGAGGTGTCAAAATACTGGACGACCCGGGCCCTGGAACGGGAGGGCTTCATCGTGCAGGAAGTTGATACTGAAGGGAAGGTGCAGGCCCTGAATAAAGACGGAGAATTGATCTGGAAAGTGGGCAATGCGCCTGCTCTTTCCTCAGTTGAGGCCCTGATTCAGCGACTGCGAAGTGGAGGATGAGTAATCCAAGAGGATTTTGTACAACTATAACCCTGGCCAAAGTGGAAATGCTGAACATAAGCTGAATACAATGAAAAAAGAGGTGCTGACATCGGGAAAGGCGTCATTCAAAATAGAGGTTCCCTACAAATTGATTGAAGTTGGCGAAAAGGGGCCAAGGCCGCTGATCATCTACCTGCATGGATTTGGACAAAATATTGGCACATTCAGGAAACAGGTTGAAGGAATGCTGAAGATCAACGCATTCCATCTTTTTATTCAGGGTCCATACCCGATTTACGAAAGGGCGAAAGAGCGCACCGTGGATGATTGGGGGCGCGCGTGGTACCTGTATGACGGGACACAGGCGCAGTTTGCCAAGTCGCTGGAGCTTGGCTCAGAGTTTGTTCAACAGGTTGTTGACAAAATACTGAACCATATTGAGGTTACACGCATATGCATATTCGGATACTCCATGGGGGCCTATCTGGCCGGTTTTTTTGCCCTGTCCCGGTGGATGCATGTTAATGAACTTGTCATGATCGGGGGGCGGTTGAAGACGGAACTGTTTGAGGATCGAGAACATCACTACCGGCACCTGAATGTGCTTGCTTTACACGGAACCAGGGATGACACAGTGCAGGCGGAACCCCAGGAAAAATCCGTTACTCGGTTGAGAGAGTGGGGCGCCAATGTCTCTTTTATTGAATTGGAGGAAGGGCACAGGTTGACAAATGCGTATATTGATGCCGTTAAAGGATGGTTGGAGGATGGGGGTTACCTGCTATTTTAACATTTGTAAAAATTTATCTTTGAAAAAATCGAACTTATCTGTTTATTATCAGAGAGTTAGGTCAGGAATTATTTTACTCGAGTAAAACAAGTGGCCAAAGAAGAAAACAGCCTTAAAAGATAAATTCCATGGAAGTATTAGTTATTGAAGACGATCCTTCTGTTCGCACGTTAGTCAAAGCCGTGCTGGAACACAAGGGAAATGAGGTAACCCAGGCAGACAACGCCAGCAAGGGTAGAGAGCTTGCGACTTCTGATGATTTTGATATCATCATACTGGATCTTGGATTGCCAGACGGAGATGGTTTCGATATCGCCAAGGATATTCGGGACAAGGATATCACTACGCCTATCCTCGTACTTTCAGCAGAGCAGGAAACCGATGTCAAGATCAAGTGCCTGAAGGTGGGAGCCGACGACTACCTTACCAAACCTTTTAATACGGAAGAGTTGATGGCCCGTATTGAAGCTATTACCCGCCGTTCAGGAGAATCGCTTGATGACCAGGTACTTGTGTGCGGTGAATTGATGGTAAAGCTGCTGGAACGCCAATTCTCTGTTGACGGAACGGCCGTGGATCTAACCAACAACGAGTTCAACCTGCTGGTGTTCCTGATGAAGAACAAGAATAAGATTGTCACGCAGGAACAAATTGCAGAAGAGGTGTGGGATATTCATTTCGATACGCAGACCAACTATATAAATGTATACATCAGTTACCTGCGCAAGAAAATACGAGAGCACGCCGAAAATGATTATATCGAAACGGTGCGTAAAAAAGGCTTCGTGCTCCGGTGCGGGGACTAACAGAAACAGGTCTTACCCGGGGTATGAGCCAACGATATAATTTTTCAGATGATTAATCTCCACTTTTTGTTCTGAGATAATCTGTTTAACCAGGTCCCCAATTGAAATAACACCGATAACCTCGCCATTTTGCTGCTCCAGGATGGGTAAATGCCTGAATTTTTTCTCAGTCATCAATGCCATACACTTTTTTATTGGAGTATCGGGTGTTACCCAATATACTTCCGAAGTCATAATATCTTTGACAGGGGTTGTTTTAGACCTGCGGCCTTTCAGGATTACCTTGTCCCGGTAATCCCGTTCCGAGATGATCCCACACAGGGCCCCCCGTTCATCCAATACCACCAGTGCCCCAATTCGCTTTTCTGACATCAGCTTTATCGCTTGATAGACGGTACTTTCCGGATCAATATGATAGACCGTATTCCCCTTGCTTTTTAAAATATTGCTTACCAGCATAATCTACTCCTTTTTTTAGGATGGGCTAACAATAGTATAATAAAATTCGGGAATATTTTTAACAGATTGTTGGAGATGATGATAAATAGGGGAAACTTAAAAGTATTGGTGGGTCTTTTCAGGCCGAGAGTTCGTTTTGTGTGAACAAAAACGCGGTCATAGATCCAATGAAGCCGTGTGCTCAGGCAGGCAGACCTGAGACCTGAGTTATGCCGTGAAGCTACAACAATATTGCTAAACCGGGCTCAGGAGGAATCATAGACCAGATAAACCTTGCCGATTTAACTGTAGCTGCCAGGTTCCTGGTCCTAGTCCATGGACTTTTCGTTGGTCCGTGCAATTTCTTTGTACAAGAGAAATTCATCGGGCGTAATGTCCGCAAAGAGATAGTTAATGGGGTCGATAGGTTCGCCATCGTGATACACCTCATAGTGCAGGTGGGGACCTTCAACCATGCCTGAATGCCCGGAATACCCGATAAGATCGCCGCGGGAAACTTTGGCACCGGGCTTGATATTTTTGGCGTAGGAGGAGAGATGAGCATAGCGGCTTTCGTACCCGTAACCGTGATCAATAATGACGAGCCGGCCGTAGGTTCCCTTCATGCCCGCAAACTTGACCGTGCCGTCACCGGTGGCAAAAACATCATCGCCGACATTGGCCCTGAAATCAAGTCCGTCATGCATTCGGCGATACTTCAGGACAGGATGAAACCGCATGCCGTACCCGCTCAGCATGATGCCCTGAACCGGTTTGATAGCGGGAATGTGCCTCATTTTTTCCTGATTGCTGTTATAGTACTGCTTAATCTCGTTGAAACTGGATTTTTGGATATTTACGCCTCGTTCCAGGGTTTCCAGCTTTTCAGAAGTCCATTTGAGGATCTCGGCTGTTTCCTGGCTGTATACATCAAAATCAGAATAGATATCAGCACCCCCGACCCCTGCCTCTCGCTCGTCATAGGGGATCGGTTCCAGTCCAAGAACGGAACGGTACATTTCGTTGTCAGTTTGGGCCAGCTGATCCAGCTCCCCGTCGAGTTCCTGAATGGAATCTTTGGTCTGCTCCAGGTGGCTGAGAAGGGCCTGATTTTCTGCCTTGAGGGCAATTTCGGCCGGCGTTCCCACCGTGGATGAGAGAATTGAGATCCCCACTCCCGAAAAAACAACGCCGAACAGAATATAAAGGGAGGCGGTGTAAACGACGCGTTCAAACGTATTATATTGAACCGGTACAAATTCACAATTACGCTCGTCGTAAAAAAAATAATTTTTTAGAGCCATGTCTCCATTTTTATTTCAAGAGAGTAATTGCTGAATGAGAATGATGAACGTACCCCACAGCAACTCACAGATCCTTCACACTTTTTTAATATAATACATTTTACTGATTACTCAACATCCCCCTCAAAATAGTCGATGGCCCGTTTGGGCATATCGCTGGAGTTGGATTTTTTAGCGATGTGCTGTTTGATCTTGTCTTGCAAAACTTCGGCGGCGTCGTAGCCGTAGTGACGCAGCAGGTAGTTCATGGCAATGACTTCGGCAATAACGGTGATATTTTTGCCTGGTGTAATCGGGAGGTGGATCAGGGGAACTTCAACGCCGAGAATATCGGTAGAATCCTGGTCTAGCCCCGTGCGCTCAATATCTTTGGATTCATCCCACAGGGAGAGCTCCAGTACCACCTCGAGCCGTTTCTGGTAGCGAATGGCACGGATACCAAACATCGACATGACATCGACGATGCCGAGACCACGGATCTCCATAAAGTGCTGGTTCATCTCGGTGGCAGAGGTCATCAGGATGTTATTTTTTTTGGTGAGCATTACCACGTCATCGGCGACCAGCCGGTGCCCCCGTTCCACCAGATCCAGCGCCACTTCGCTCTTGCCGATTCCCGACTTTCCGGCAATAAGAATACCGATGCCGTAGACATCCACCATGGACCCGTGCACCAGCGTCTGTACGGCAAATTGATCTTCCAGGAAATCCCTGATCAGGTACATAAACCGGGTCGTTTCGATGGGGGTGTTGTAGATCGGAATTTCAGCCTCCCGCGCCATCTGAAGCAGGTAGTCGGGCAGGTTGTTGCTGTCGGTCAGGAAGATAATGGGAATGTTGAACTTGACGAGCTGGCTGAATGACTGCCGGCGCTCTTCTTCGCTCATGTTATCCAGGTACTGGCTTTCGGTGTTGCCAATAACCTGGATACGCTGGTAGGTAAACAGCTTAACGTAGCCCGCAAGAGCGAGCCCCGGCCGGTGAAGGTCGGCTTCGGTAACATACCGCTCTTCGGTAAACTCTTCGCCCGTAAGCGGGCGCAGATCGATATTAACCCGCTCCTGCAGTTTTTTTACTAAATGGGCTACACTGATTTTGTCTTTTCTGGGTATCGGTTCCAGATCTCCAAAAGGCATAAATGGATCTTAATGGTTGGTAAAATGTTTGTTTTTATACTTTTTAAGCTGGCGGGTGATATTGTCCACCACCCGGTTCATTGCCTGTTCATAGGTGGGGGCGGTTGCTTTTGCATTTAATAATTTCTGGGGAATTTTCACATTCAGTTCGGCTTGTTGCGGTTCCTCGTCATCGGGGGTAGGCTCCAGGATGATATCACAGGCCAGGATTCGGTCATAAAATTGATCCAGTTTTTGTACCGCGTCTATGCTGTATTCTTTCAGTTGTTGACTGGCATCGAAATGGCGTGCGGTGAATGTAGTTTTCATAGTTGTAAACCTCCTACTAAATATGCGATTAACTTTTAGCTCTCGGATGTGCTAATTCGTACACATTCTTGAGTCGTTCTACACTTGTGTGAGTATACACCTGGGTTGAAGCCAGGTTTGAATGTCCCAAAAGTTCCTTGATAATACGGATATCCGCTCCGCGATCGAGCAGATGGGTGGCAAAACTGTGGCGCAGTACATGGGGACTTTTTTGCGTGACTTCGCTTGCCCGCTGCATATAATCTTTGACAATGCGCTGCACCGCCCGTGGATAGATGCGCTGGCCGTGGGCGGCCAGGAACAGGGCCCGGCGTGCATCGGCATCCGTTCGTGTACCGAACAACTCTTTCCGGGTTTCCAGATGCCGCTTGAGTGCTGTAACCGCCTCACTGCCCAGCGGCACGATACGCTGCTTGGCCCCTTTACCCATTACCGTAACCTGTTGCAGGTTAAAGTTGAGTTCTTCAACATCAAGTGAAACAAGCTCACTCAGGCGAATACCGGTGCTGTAAAATAGTTCCAGGATTGCGCGGTCCTGGGCACTCCGGGGATGATCTGCCCGGGCCAGCTCCATCATTCGGCTGATATCCTCGCTATTGGCTGTTTTGGGCAGCGGCTGGTCCCGTTTGGGGACAATCAGCAGGTGCGCCGGATTTTGTTCAACGAGTCCACGCTTGAAGCAGTATTTAAAAAATGAACGGACGGCGGCCGCTTTCCTTGCAATGGAATTTTTTGCCAGGTCTTGTTCTGCAAGTTCTCCCAGCCATAATCGTATCGTGAGGCGTTCAATATGTGAGAGGTCGACCTCCCCATTTGAACGGGGTTGCATTTCAGCGCAATAGTCATGTAGCTGCATCAGATCATTTTCATAAGCGGCAAGGGTGTGTGTGGAAGCGTTCCGCTCAATTTTCAGGTAGCGCAGGTATTTATTAACAGCTTCTTTCATGCAACTAAGTAGTATATCTCGATATTAGAATGAAGAGATAAGATATTAAGTCTGCCGTCTTCCATCTCACGGTTGATCCTCGGTGTCTGTCAATGCCGTCTTGCTCTGTTTGTAATATATGTTCTCATAGAGATGTATTCCATTTTTGTTTCCCCGCGGTAGTACTTGGATATTGTCAATAATTTAAAAGGTATCCAAATGACAATTCATGTTACGGTTATGCTGATAACCGGAGCCGGATTTTGGTCCTGTCGTGTTCTCCAGCGGGAATGCGGATTTGGAAAAACGGCCCCGAAACCGAGCCGAACTCAAGGTGATTCACAGGCCGGCTCTTAAAAAGTGTGATGACTAAATCGACCGTCCTTTCCAGGTGACGCTGCTATCTCCCAGGTAATCTTTGGCGGAAATAACGGCTAGTAGCTGAAACCACAGGACACTGACAGGATGCAGCAAGCCGTACAGCGGGTTCCAGCCAAACCAGCGGGCCAGCAAAAATCGGTGGGCCAAGATCAGCAGAACGGGGATTCCCGCCCACATAAAAATGGCAACGGAACCGGCAGAGATAGCCCAAGCCAGCATGACGAAAGGGTAGACATATACCAACAAGTGGAGCAGTCCCATAAGTCCAAAGAAAGGGAGTCTGTATCCAAAGCCCGCCAGGAAATTTTTGCGAAAGCCTTCGCGAATCTCTTTTTCTGAACGATACATTCTGCAGCCTACGGCCCTGCTCCCGTAGTACATGCGCATGGAAAGACCGGCTGATTTTATTTTTTTGGCCAGTGCCACATCCTCAACAACCTGCGATTTCACGGATTGGTGTCCCCCGATTTTGTGGTAGCTATTTGCCTTGAACGCCATGAACTGTCCGCATGCCGCCGCGAATAACGGGGTGACTCTTGAATAAAGAAACGGGGGCATCCAGCGGGGTGCCCGAAAGACATAATGAACCGGCAACAGGCTCAAAAGAGCGTAATATACCAGTGGAATAAGCATTTTTTCCCAAAAGCTGCCCAGGACCTGCCGGGGCCATACAGTGACCATATCGACGACATCGCGCCCCATGGTCCGCACCACTCTTCCCACGGTCTGCTTCTCAAACCAGGTATCGGCATCGGCAAAGATCAGGATCTCGCCCTCGGCGGCCTCCGCAAGCTGCTGACACGCCCACGGCTTGCCCAGCCAGTCTGCGGGCTTGGGTTTGCCTTTCAGCAGCACAAGATTTTCGGAGCGGGGATGATTTTGTTTCAGGGAGGAGAGGATCGCTCCGGTCTTGTCGGTGGATTGATCGTCAAGGACCAGGACCTCCAGGTGGGGATATCGCTGGTCGAGTGCGGTCTCCACACATCGCCTGATATTGGATTCTTCATTCCGGGCAGGGATGCAGAGGCTTACTTTGGGAGATTCAGCGGTAAATGTAATACGCTCTGCGGGCGATAAAGAGGTGAAATTTTGCCGATTTCGCAGTAAAATGAACGAGGTTATAATCAAATAGCCGGAGGCAACGTATAAAAGATAGATCATATGGACAGGTTACAGGCTGTGTAAAAACTGGAAAATCGAAAAACTGCGTTATATTTCAGAGTAACAAGAATATACAATTTTACGTGGCGACCCATTATGCAGATACTCTCGAATTATACAAAAGATGTACGGTCCCCAAAGTTCAAGCCAGGTGCGTATGAGTGGTGGTATTTTGACGGTATCGACAGCACGGGAACCTACAGCTTTGTGATCATATTTTACGAGGGCAACCCTTTTTCGACGCGCTATATACAGCGTCTGAAGAACTGGAATCGTTCGGATGACGTCTACCCGGAGGAGCATCCGGCGGTGAGCATCTCCATCTACAAAGATCAAAAAACGATATATTACAGTTTTACTGAATTTGAGAAAGAGGATTGCGAGTTTGATTCGGACCATCCCAACCTCAAAGTCGGCAGGCACAGGATGCATTCTGTTGCCGATGAAAACAAGATCTCCTACCAGTTGACGCTGAATGAACAGCTTCCCTCGGGAGACGAAATCAGGGGGAGCATAACCTATGAGAGCCCCCGCCCCTCTGATGGGCTGCTTGAGGAGGCGCAGTCATTCGATGAGGTGGGCCATCTCTGGAACCTAGTTCAACCCCGCGCTGACGTAGCGGTCGACCTGCTCATTTCCGCCCGTGCGGAGTCCACCCGGCAAATTGTGTTTGAGGGGCGGGGATATCACGATCATAACATGGGCAACGAGCCGATGCGGAACGAATTTAATGAATGGTACTGGGGACGGTTTCACTTTGAGATGGGAACGCTGGTTTACTACGTGATGGACCGCAAAAATGAAAAGCAGCACCAGGCCTGGCTGCTAAGCCCGGATAACGCTGAACTGATTGCCACCTATCCCACTGTGGAGCTGCAGGACGAGGGGTGGAATCCTTTTGGCCTGCGTACCGCGCGCAAGCTGATGCTGAGCAATGAAAAAGCACATATCACAATACAGCAGGCCCGGGTGCTGGACAGCGGCCCCTTTTACCAGCGGTTTAGCAGCGACTCCTTTATCAATATTCCCGACAAAGACATTATGCAGGTGGCCGAAGGCATATCGGAGTATATCCGTCCAGACCGTATATACTGGCGCACGTTCTGGCCCCTGGTGAATATGCGCATCCGGTACAGCAACGAATCGCCCCACTGGGTTCAGCGGTCGAAACGTCTCTACCGGTGGACCTGGTGAAGCGGTGGGTAATCTCCAAATTTACATAAATCGTTCAAAACCGGTATCCTCAAATCCAGCCACAGAGCGGAGCCGTTCGAGCATGGAGCCAAGGCGGCGTTCAAAGAACCGGGTTTTCTCCTCGTTAGAGGCATCACATGGCGGAACGGCCGGCTCCCCGATCTCAATATGGAGTTCCGGCTTGTCGGACCGTATCGTATGGATGCAGATGGCGACAGGCACGAAATCGACCTCCGAACTCTTCACTTTTGAATGGAGCCATGCCAGCCCGCCCTGGAACTGTGGGGGATCTGGCAATGGCGTGATTTCGCCTTCTGGGTATATAAAGAGACTGGCGCCCGGCCGCTGCATCGATTGAACGGCATACCGCAGAGAAGTGATCGCTTTCCGGGGATGATCCCGGTTGATGGAAAACGCCCCGATTTTGCGGAAGAACCTGTACCGTTCCATCTGCCGGTCTTCCATCAGGGCACGCGCCTGCTGGTGGAAACGGAATTCATTGAGCAGCAGTGGTATCAAGCCATCCCACCAGGAGCTGTGATTCAGGAAATAAACCGTCTTTTGTCCGTTTTCCGGTTGATATCGCTGCCGAATCCAGACACGGCTGAAGCGCCGTTTAAACAGAAACCAGGTATACCATTTGAACAGGGCGATAAACCACTTTGACTCTTTGGCCGGTATAAATTCCACAGGTAGAAAGATTTTGTTGAACAAACGGATTGTGAATATCTTTAGCCGCTGACAAAGAATCCACCTGAACACAAAATTATACTGATGCTTCAGATTAATCCCGATATTCAAGCCTACGCCCGCGACCATACCACACCGGAACCGGAGTTAATGCAGGAACTGATCGAGGTTTCTGATCAAAACCTGGAATATATTGACATGCTCAGCGGACGCGTTGTGGGACGCCTGCTGAATATGCTGGTGAAAATGACCGGCTCGCGGCGCATTCTGGAGATCGGGATGTTTACCGGCTATTCGGCGCTGATGATGGCCGAGGCACTGCCAGACGACGGAAAGCTCATCACCTGTGACCTCAATGAAAAATATGCTTCCATAGCCCGTTCCTTTTTTGAGAGGAGTCAACATGGTCATAAAATCGAGGTTAGGATGGGAGAAGCCCTGGAAACACTCAAAACGCTTGAAGGGCCCTTCGATTTCATTTTTGTGGATGCCGACAAAGGAAACTATCCCAATTATTACCGGGAGACGCTCCCGATGCTGAAAAGGGGCGGTGTGATGGTCATCGATAATGTGTTCCTGGCGGAGAATGTACTGGCCCCCAATGACGAAAAGGCGGAAGCGGTAGACCAGCTCAATACGCTTATAGCGGAAGATGATAGCGTGGAACAGGTAATGCTGACTGAACGAGACGGGCTTACAATCGCCCGGAAATTGTAAAACAAAATCAATTAAATTGGTAAATTCAATGATGTCAGAATCTGGTGAATGAAGTCTCCCATGGACAACTTTGACACCTTTTTAAACCATTATAGTCAGACTTGCAACATTAAGGTGGCGGGAGACGTAGTAAAGGCCTTAAGGAGGAAAAATTATGGCAGAAAAAACAAGACAACGCTTTACAGAACATAACCTGGATTCACTCAGTGACTTTGAGGATCACGAACTGCAGGCCACAATGCAGGAGTTTCTCGAGGAAGAAAAAAAAGCCAACACCAATATCTGGAATGTTGCTACTATTGCCGGCATTGCTATGTTTTTCATCGGTATGGTGTACCTAATACAGGTCCTGGGGCTCCAGGTTGGTCCCGATCTCTCCGGGGTGATTGAAGTTCTGCCGATTATCGGCGGAGTGCTGGTAACATTTATCGGATTCGGTTTTTTGGTTGGTGATCGCAAAAAAGGCAAGTCAAAGAAGCAGCGCAATAAAAAAGATTTTGACAATTTTGACTTTGAGTACGACGAGGAAAGTGAACGTGCCGCTGAAGAGGAGTTTGGGCTTCACAACGATCTCGATAGTCGTTCATCGGGAAAAAAGCGGGATAAAAATGCGAAACGGGCAACCGACTATTATGCATACCGCCACGCAAAAAAGCTCTACAAATCCCGTTCTGATAAAAAATGGGCCGGCGTTTGCGGCGGACTGGCAAACTATTTCGGAATCAGTTCTACGGTCATACGACTGCTTTTCGTGATCACCTTTTTTGCGGGGTCCGGTACCTCACTTCTGGTATACCTGGCCCTGGCGATAGCCCTGGATAAAGAGCCGGTTGAATTTATGGATGATTTTTAGGCGAACCTTTTGGGTTCACGGTCTTTTTGCCGCTCATTTTCTTTAAATAAAGCCACCGAAAAATCCCGATGGTAATCCAAGGCCGCTTCCCGTAGCTTGGAACCCCATTAACTGCCTGAAATATCTGGACGTGAAGATCTCCAGCTAAGTTCCCTCCCGGCTTGTGGATTTGTGAACCGTTCCGGGTTAATGCAGCACCGACATGGTTTCGTTACGGACTGGTTATGAGTTGTTTGATTAAACGAATAACTAATTCCCGATTACCTATAACTACTTCTGCCGGTGAGTTGGGGGGCTTTGTTCGTACAGAAAAACATTTCTTGCCAGGAAAAAGGCTTTCGTGATTTTCTTGAGATAGGCTGACCAGTCTGAACCTCTTGTAGGCATTTCTCTTACAAATTCCCTATAGATTTCACCCTGCTCTACCGGGGAAGTCACTACAGGTATTCGTTCATTAAGAGGTTAAAATGGGATGACATTAGTTCATATATCCATGCTACCGAGCAATTCAATGTTAACTTCTAAAAATGTCGTAACTATGGCTGCTCAACCACATATCCTGATACTGGGAACCAATTTTGCCGGTTTAACTACGGCACGTTATATCCGCGAATTTGCAGGCGAAAATGCACGAATGACCTGCATTGACCGGAAACCATACCTGACATTTATCCCGAATATCCCGATTGAAGTCTGGAACAATAACAATCCGGAAACATCACTGCACATGCCTTTCATCAAGTTTCTGGAGCGTGACAATATTGATTTCATCCAGGCAGAGGTGGAAGCTATAGATGTTGAACGTAAGGCTGTTGAGTACAAGCCGGTTGAACGATCGGGTTCGGCAATTGAGGAAATTGACTATGATTATCTTGTCATAGCTGTGGGTAACAAACTGGCATTTGATGAAATTAAAGGTTTCGGAAAATACGGCCATACTTTTACCGACACCTATTATGGTGACAAGATTCGGAGACACCTGCACGAGGGCGGGTATAAAGGCGGACCGATTGCCATAGGATCAGATCTTTTTGTACAGGGAAAAAGTGATAAGCTGCCTGACGTGCCAGTGGCAGAGGCAGCCTGTGAAGGTCCTCCGGTTGAAATATCCTTTTCAATGGCCGAGTGGCTAAAAAAACGCGGGCTGGGAGGGGCTGAAAATATTACGATGTTTACCCCAGCCGAAGTGATCGCAGAAGATGCCGGTGAAAAAATTCTTGATGAGCTGCTGCCGATGGTAGAGGAGATGGGGTACGGCTACAGGGCACATACCCGGGGAATTAAAAGAATTTACGAGGACGGCATAGAGTTTAAAGACGGCAGCAGCCTGGAAGCTGAACTTAAGATCATATTCCCGAATTGGAGGGCGCATGACTTTCTGAGAGACCTGCCCATAACAGACGACCAGGGCTTTATCATAACGGATCTCTTTATGCGTAACCCCGATTATCCCGAAGTGTTTGCCGTGGGGGATGCCGCATCCATAACTGTTCCCAAATTGGGATCGCTGGGTCACCTGGAAGCGGAAGTACTCGCAAAAGTACTTGGAAAAGAAGTGGGAGGGTATCAGCCGAAAGAGGCTATTGAACCGCTCAAGTTTAAACTGGTCTGTATGGGAGATATGGGAGCACATACGGGTTTCTACATGCATACGGATGAGTGGTGGGGCGGAGATACCAGCATCCTGAAAATGGGTCATACTCCTCATTTGCTAAAGATGGGTTTTAAAACCATGTATTACACCCTCGGCGGAAAAATTCCGGGCTGGGGATTACCCGTTTCTGAATTTATTGCAGATCGTACGGTAATTTAAACCAGTGTGAAAAATGAGAGTTTTACTCACCTGAATAGGTGAAATGTATTGATAATGTGGAGTTCAGCATGGAAACCAAGGTATTCTCCGATCACAATTTCCGGACCATGAGACATGGTATCGTGTTAAACGGGCTGTGCCTCCCGAAGGATTGACTGATCTAAATTGGCCAAGCTGACAACTTGGTTACTGGGTATTTGTCCGATATTCGTTAAGCTGATCTACATTGCGTAATTTAATGTTGTGTTGATAATCTCACGCTGCATATTCCACAGGTTGGAACCTTTGGGGGATCCGTGGTACAGATTGCCAATAAGAAACGATAATTTCTCAACCGACCTGATCTAACCCCTTCACTTTGCCAGAAAATAATTATCATAAGAGAAATATAGGACCACAGGTATTCTGGCTGATTCCCCTGCTGGTTATCCCGCTGTGGCTGACGGCCTATCCGGAGACAACAGTCAAACACAGCGCCAAAGGATTTTTCATCTACTCCAGTCAACTGTTCGCACTTGCCGGCTTTGCTCTTTTTGCCGTTACATTTATACTGGCCGCCCGGATAAAATGGCTGGAATCTTGGTTCGGCGGGTTGGATAAAATGTATCATACCCATCACCGGATGGCCAATGTTGCTTTTGTCTTGCTGTTGTTTCATCCGATTTTGTTGGCAACAAGATGGATACCGCAGGATATAGCCAAGGTATTCTGGTATTTTTTCCCGGTACACCGCCGGTCGGCAGTCGATTTCGGCAGCTGGTCTTTGTGGGGATTGATTATCCTGATGTTGCTGACTTTGGTGATCAAACTCCCTTATGACAAGTGGAAGTTAACGCACAAATTTATGGGAGTAATATTTATCTTCGGGGTTATCCATCTGTTTTCGCTGGATAATCTGGCAACCGCCAACCCATTATTGTTGCTGTATCTGTTGATCCTGTCAGGTGCGGCTATAGCTGCATGGCTCTACAAATCATTCCTGCTGGAGCACGTACTCCAAAAACCCCAAGTTCAGGTTACAAATGTCGAACGGTTGAGTGACCAAGTAATGGAAATAGCTTTACAAGCAGAAGAAACCATAACTTTTACTCCCGGACAGTTTTACTTTTTTAGTTTTATTGCACCGGAGATTACGCGTGAAGCGCATCCATATACGGTTTGCAGTGCCTCTGGACAGAAGCAAATAAAAATAATGGTTAAGGCCCTGGGGGATTACACCCGCAATCTGTATAGAAATTTGGAAGCCGGCGCAACAGCATCGCTCGAAGGTCCATACGGTCGTTTCTATTACAGGAGGGAATCGAAAAACCAAGTATGGATAGCCGGAGGCGTGGGGATCGCTCCCTTTCTGAGCTGGATCAGAAATATGCGAGTGCAGGATTCAGATATCAAGACAGATTTGTACTACTGTGTAAACACTGAAGAGGAGGCCGTATATCTGGATGAATTTAAGGAGTTCGAGAAGCAATCTGCGAGTTTCAATATTCATCTGGTTTGTGCCGACCGCGAAGGTTTTTTGGATGCCCGGGACATTTCTGATCTGAAACAGAAAACCATTTATATCTGTGGTCCCCGACAGATGAGGCAGAAGTTATTGAGCGAGCTAAAGAAAATGAAACTATCGGAGAAGGATATTCACTACGAAGACTTTGATTTCTTTTAGTATGATATTTATTTCCTTTTTGGGCGTTAAAATTGTGTTTGCGGGGTTTGCTGAATGGAGATTCCCTCGCTTTAAACTCGTAAACCATGAATGGCTCTATGGAGAGAAAAACTATTTATCCGGATATCACGCCGTGCCCAACGGACAGTTTCATATTTCATATATCTTCAGATTGAGTGGTAGAAAATCGGTATGCAAATTGAATGTTAAAAAAAGCAGTCCAACGACTAAACTATGTCTCATCCATGTTTCAATAGAGTGAATAAGTGATTAAGCAGAAAAAATATAATGTATAGTGACGCAATAGAAATGCAGTTATTGTTAAGGATGGGTCTCATCCTGCTGCTTGGCTTTCTGGTTGGCATTGAGCGGGGATGGAGCTTTCAGAAAAAGAAGGAAGGAGAGCGTACGGCCGGTATCAGAACGTTTACGCTTATTGCCCTGTCCGGTGGATTTTGGGGAATTTTGTCTGAACATATAGACGGCATTATACTGGGATTCGCTCTGTTGGGGTTTGTCATTATTATAATGACTGGTTATTTCCATCACGCCAAAGAGACCGGTACCCTGGGTCTGACGACCGAAATCGCCGCCTTTCTAACCTTCACAATCGGTATTGCCGTCATCAAGGGATACATCATACTTTCGGTAAGTGTTACCATTATCATGGTATTGTTGCTTAGCATTAAACCGAGACTGCATAAATGGGTAAAAACGATAGAGCCTGAGGAACTCTATTCCGGAATCATTTTTCTCATTATTTCGGCAATTTTGCTTCCACTACTGCCTAATCAGGGATACGGGCCCTGGAATGTTTTGAATCCATTTGAGATATGGGGTATGGTGGTTCTGATTGCGGGCATATCCTATGTCGGCTTTTTTGCTATGAAATACCTGGGTAAAGAGAAGGGTATTTTGTTCACCTCATTTACAGGTTCGCTGGTTTCTTCTCTGGCAGTCACGGTTACACTGGGAAAATTTAGCAGTAAGGTGAAGTCAATAGATGTAGTGATAACCGGCATTCTTATAGCCACATTTACCGCCCTGGGAAGGGTACTGCTTTTGGCACTTCTGTTTAACCCTGCTCTAATCACAATTATAGGTCCTTCTGTTGCTGTCATGGCTATAGTGGCCCTGGGTGCTGCAATTTATATTAACAAAACAAGGGAGCCTGATAAATCTGTTAGCCAATTCAAGCTGCGCAATCCCCTGCAGTTGAGTACAGCTATCCAGTTTGGGATTGTTCTGGCAATGGTGATGTTGCTTTCTGAATTCAGCAGGCAGTGGTTTGGTGATACCGGCATCTACGGTTTATCACTGATATCCGGGATGATCGATATTGACTCGATTACTCTTACCCTCCTGGACATGGGAGGAGAAAATCTAGGCTCAAACATTGCCGCCAATGGGATTATCCTGGCTGCTATGACCAATACACTGGTTAAAGGGTTGATATTTACTTTTTTTATAGGATTTAAAAATGCATGGAAGCTGTTACTGTTCTGCCTGCTCATAGTTGTATCTGCCCTACCCGGAATGTTAGTCTGATTTTTATAAAACTTTGGAAAAGGCTTACAAAAAATTGTATTCCTATCATTCGGCAGCTGTCAGCCCTTTTTACCAATTATAAAGGTTACCTTTGCGTTGACTCTGTATTTGATCACTGAGTTATTCTCCACTATTGCTTGTATGTTTTCGCAATAAATACTCTTTATGTTATCGACTGTTTTTGAGGCTTCCGCGGCTACATTTTGTACGGCACCTTCCATGGTATCGCCTTCGCCTATTACTTCGATTACTTTTGCTAGTGACATATGATCCTCTTTTTTATTTTCGGTTTTAAGTAGTTATAATCTGTTTTCTTGTTTTCAGTCTATTCCCAATTCATCCTTAAGTGACTCGAGTTTTTTCTTGGAATTTTCCCACAGTTTCTGAAGATCTTTTTTTATAGAATCAAAAGCTTCTTCACTACTTTCTTCAATCCTGTTGAGTTCGTTCTTTATTTTAGGTCGGACTTCCTTAAGATTTTCAATTTTATCACGGTAGTCATTTACTAATTCCTCAAACCGTTCATCTATTTCTTCTTCAACTTTTTCCAGATCCCGGTCCCATTCTTTGAGTTTATTCGAAAGAGTGTCAATGTATTTTTCTCTTTTTGACTGCTTGATATTTTTCATAAGAATGTTTCTGTAATTAGTAAGATTGTTATGAAGGTTCGATTCCAATTCTAAAATTTTACTTCTGTCTGGCAAATGTCTGTTTCGGCAACAAGTGAATTATGAGCTTCATCCCAGCCCAAAATCTTTCATTTTTTTTCGGCTGACTATATAATTAATATCTATGTCCTTGATTATTCACAGGTTAAATCACTAAATATTTGGCGGGAGAAATACTACATCATTTTCTATTGCCAGGACCTTAATTGACTGGTTCCTGATGTATCAATCAATCATTTCTACCACTTTTGAAAGTGATTTTGCCTTTACTCTGTAGGAGGTTCTGCTAATTCTGCGCTTAGTCTGGAATATGCCGGGATTGAAGGATTGGAACCGACAGGGTAAAATAAACCGGGATATCGTATAAAACGACACGTTTGTAAAATTTTTCAAAAAATAAGAATGACCTCAAAATGAATGAATACAGGAGGGCTTTGTAAATCCAGGGGGGGGGACAGATTCAAAGCCTGAGCATATTTAAAACCACAGTTTATACCTCATAAATGAGGATTTCGAATTCGAAAAAATGCCGAAACTGGGCACAACAACAGTTTTGAAAAGCCTTCTATAAACAGATTGGAAATTAAATAACGTTTATTCAATAGAGGTGATGGGAATTGAATTCCTGCCTACTATTTTTGGGCTGTTAAAAATAGTACATTGTTGTTTTAAAATGGTCTTTTTGAATTCTACATGCGATATTCATTTTGGAAAAAGTTCAAGATGAATTTTTAATTTTTAAAAGACTCTATTTACAGTGTTTATCACCTTCGAAGGTATTGACGGCAGCGGTAAATCAACACATATCAACCTGGTACGCCATAAATTACAGGAGAACGGGTATCGCGTCGAGGTGTTCCGCGAGCCGGGAGGCACCGAGTTATCCGAAAACATTCGTTCACTATTGCTCAATTCCGATCTGGATATTGATCCGGTTTCCGAACTGTTACTGTTTTCTGCAGCGCGGGCACAGCTTATCTCAGAACGGGTACTCCCACTGCTTGATGAGGGCGCGGTTGTAATTCTGGATCGTTTTTATGATTCCACGACGGCCTACCAGGGATATGGGCGCGGCTCCGCCCCTTTGGAGTCGATTGCCCTGTTGAATGAGCTGGCAAGTCATCACCGCCAGCCCGATCTGACCTTCTACCTCCAAATTAGCCTCGAGGAGGCAAAAAAACGGATTCAGTCGCTTCCCAAAGACCGGATGGAAAAATCCGGGGATTCGTTTTTCAGGAAAGTCATCAAGGGATTTGAGAAACTGGCCGCTGCAGAAGACCGCATTGTAGCTATCGATTCGAGTCTTTCTCAAGAGCAGGTGCATGAGCTGATTTGGCATCGGATTTCGGAGGCGCTGCATCAAAACGAACATCCGGCTTGATCCAGTAAAACAGGGCGGGTAGCAAAACCAGGTCGCACAACAGGGCTGAAAGCACAGTTAGTCCCACAAGCATCCCCATGTACACGGTTGATATAAAAACACTGGTCAGCAGTGAGCCAAATCCCGCGATAAGGATAAGACTGGTAACCACAATTGCCTTGCCGGTCTTTATGGTTGTGAAATTCAGGGCCTCCGGCAGGGAACGTCCCCGTTTCATCTCTATTCGGAGGCGCGCCAGGTAGTGAATAGAATCATCCACTGCAATACCAAACGCAATGGTGAATATCACCGCCGTGGAAGCTTTGATATCAATACCGGCAAATCCCATAAAACCCGCCACCATCAGCAGGGGCAGGATGTTCGGGACGAGCGAGATAAAAACCATTCGGGCATTTTTGAACAGCAGGGCCATGATAATTGAGATGAGACCGAAAGCCAGCAGAATGCTTTTGAACAGTGAGTTTACGATCTTCCCGTTGAGATTGGCGCTCAGTATCGTGCTGCCGGTAAGAGTCACTTCATTCTCGGGAAATGCTTCCCGCAGGTAGCTCTGCAGCGAGTCGCGGAGCAGGTTGATCTGATAGGATCCCACATCAAATACATTGGCAGCTACACGGACCTGCTGGTAGGAAAAGTCGCTAAAACGGGGGAGGAGATCCGATTCATTGAATTCGAGCAACAAAATATACTGGGCGATCAGCTGTTCGTCTTGAGGCAGCGGCCGCTCGCGATACTGTTCCGGGGCCATCGCCTGGTGGACCTCTTTCAGCAATGTGTTGATCGAGATGACCCGGTCGACCTCGGGATGTTGCTCCAGGTACCGGGTAAACGTCTCCACTTTTTGGAGAAACCCGGGGTCCATAATCCCGTTTTCTGATCCCGTGTTAATGACGAATTCCATGGGATAGGGCGGAGTCAAATGCTGACTGAAAAACTCGGCATCCCTGATAGGCTGGGTATCCCGGCCGAGCTCGTCAAAAACTTTTCCGTTTACTTTGAGCAGGAATATACCGCTGCCGAGGCTAAGGGTGAGCAGAAGCGAGCCAATCACAATTTTTTTGTAGTGCTGCCGGTTGAATGAACTTATTCTCCGGAGCCCCCGGGTGAAAAAGTTGAACAGGCGGGCGCTTTTATGCCCGAATATCTTTTGACTGCCCGACATGGTAAGCACCGAGGGGAGGAACGTGATGGTAATGAAAAATGCTGCCAGGACTCCCACAGCGGTATAGATACCGAAGCGCTGCATCGGAACGATAGTGCTGGTAACCAGCGTGCCAAACCCGATGGCTGTTGTGATACTGGTCAGAAATGTGGCGCTGCCAAGCGTGAGAAGCATTTCAACAATGGATTGCCGCTTGTCCAGTCCATCCATGCGGGCATCATCGTATTTCGAAATCATGTGGATGGAATCGGCAATCCCCACGCAAAGCAGAATCGGAGCGATAGTGCTCGACATGACCTCGAAATATCCCCCCGTCAACTGCATGATCGCCAACGTAAACAGGATCGTCAGCCAGACGATCAGCATCGGGAAAAGCACACCGAGTTTACTGCGGTATAGAAGCCAGAGCAACAGGATAATCAGAACGGATGAGAGAGATATATAGAATGTAATTTCATCATTCAGGTAGTTGACATACTGGTTGCGGTAATAGGGAATCCCGGAAAGCTTGAAGTCGTACCTGGAGCGGTACTGATCCAGAATATCGTTGAGCTGGTTGATCACTTGTTGCCGGGTATCGAAATTGTTTTGGTCGCCGGCAATTTCCAGGTAGAAAGCGGTAACGGTCGCCTGCTCGTTGATTAGAAAGCCTTCAATAAGTGAATCGCTCGTCAGGGCCGTACGGATACTATCGGTTGAGACGAAGTTCAAATCTGCTGCCTGAAGGTAGGGTTCGAACTCGAGGCTGGCCCTATCTCCGCGGATATGTTCGGCCGACCACAAGCTCCGGACTTCCGTCACCAGCGGGATCATTTTCACGGAGTCAACTATTGAGCTTAAATCGGTGAGCACGGAAGGAGAGAGTAAAGAATGGTGCCTGAATCCTACCATGATGGTGTTGTCATCCCGGCCAAACTCCTGTTCAAGATACTCGTAATCCCTGATGGTGGGATCCTGTTTTGGGAAAAAATTCTCCAGGTTGAAGTCGGTTCGGATATTCAGCGCGGGGTACAACGCGGCAAGGACCAGGACCCCAGAGATAACCAGGATCGGTTTTGGATGATGAAGGATAAATTGGGCGAACCGTCTCAATATTATTGGCTTGTTTCCGAATGAAAAGCGATAACCAGAACCTGCATCAATTCATTCCGGGAAAGTCCCGGGCCGATTCACCTGGCACAATGTACAAAATCAGTATTAGTATGAAGAGGTCTAGTTCTATATTGGCCCTGGTATAGCCCCGCAAAATCCAGGTTATGTTGAAGCTTTCAACAGGGAGGGGGATGTAATGCAACCGATTGGACAGTGGCATAGAAATCTACCAAATTGCAGTGGAATTACTCAAGAGGGCAGGGAGCGTGGTCCCCGTTTTCGTCGAAGCAGCACCTGTAAGGCAGGATCTTGCTAACAATGCCGGCCAGATATCCCGCTCCGCTGGTAACGTTTGAAACGCCTTCAGGCATGGAGATCAGGTCTTCATCAATTGATCCCATCGGTGGCCAGTTCGGTCCACCGGCCGCTACAAAGATCTCTTTTCGGGTGTAGCCATCAGTATTATGCTCACCCAAAGCGGCCAGGTCTTCTGCCGGGTCTATAGCCACCACATAGTCGTCCGATCTGCGGCTTACAGTATCGCGGATGTGAGGAACGACGACGATTTCTCCCGATTCGGTATGGAAGCGGGTATGCACGTCAGCCAGCTTTTTTATCCCGTTGATATACACATAGTCGAATCCTGAACGCCCCATCTGAACTACGGGTGTTGGAAAATCCTCCGGGAGCGTCACGGTTGCACTGCTGGTGGCTCCATCTGAACGTTCTGCAGTAAGCCGGTACGTTTCTCCCGCTTTAATATTCATCGTCGACCAGTAGTTTACCGCGTGAGTATATACAAATTCAAACAGCGAGTCCTTCATAACCGCAGACTGGCCGCTTTCCGGATGTTCGAGAACAACAGTTGCAGGGGCATCCCGTTTGAGATCGACCGACTTTCGTATCGGCATCACCCGAACCCACTGGGTATCCGCAGAAGCATCCAGGTATCCCTGAATCGCAAAAATATATTCATCGTCATCGCTCACTGGGTTGAAGGCCGGGTCGCAGCTCATGAAACCTGAAGTGGCAAATACCAAAACCAGAATAAACGGGTATAAACTAAAAGGTTGATGGCGTTTTTTATTTTGGATCATCAATTGCAACATTGTATGCAGGTCAAAAATCCAGTGAGCCGGGTTCGTATTTTATTGAAAAGTAGGGGGTAAACGACAGCTGGTCGACGCCCCGGTTGTTGTATACATCATAGTAAAACAGGTTTTCCTGGTCATATAAATTGATGGCGCCCACCTGAATATTCAGGCGGCCGGAGGACAGCGCAAGGCTCCGTTCCGCCGATATATCCATCCGGTGGGTGACGGGCAAACGTCCCCTTTGGGTGATCACGCGCTGGGTACCGGGATCCTGCCGCGTAATAGGCAGATGTTCTGAAAACGGGAGGGCTTCAAAAAAACCTTGTGGCTGTATGAAGGGAAAACCGGTCCCCAGTTGCCAGCGTAGTCCCACGGTATATCCTCCGTGTTCCAGGCTGGCCAGGAAGTTGACCTGGTGCCGCTGGTCGTGGGGTGGGTGAAATCGTCTGTCGGAATCCCCCGCCCAGTCGCTTACGTTTCCAGCCCGGGTTTCATATTCAGTCCAGCTGTAACCATACCCAAGTAACCCGTAAAACAGGCCGGACTGATACTCCAGGCGAATATCGCCGCCCAGCACATATCCTTCAGCGGGAACAAGGTCGGTGGTAAAGCGGGTGGTGGAATTTCGGGTGGGCACCGACAGGTTTTGCAAACGCTTATAGTAGCTTTCTATCGACCACTCTAACCCCGTCCGGACCGATTGCTGCCAGCCCAGCAGTCCATGCCAAGCTTCCATTTCAGCTCCTCCTGTTGGGACCGGCATCCATGTTTTAAAAACTGATCCCGCATCCCGCTTGTCGCTGATGCCGGTAACCGGCTGCCGATATATTCCGCCTGCCAAATGCAATGTTTCGCGTTCAAGCCCCCGCGGCTGCCATGAGAGCCGAAGCCGGGGTTCAATGCTGACGGGAAATGAGTTGCGATAAATGGTGACTGCACTTCCCGGTTGAATCATAACCCGGCTGCCGACGGGAATGGTGGCCTTGGCATAGGCACCGGAACTGGCCAGGTGGTTGAAATCTGATTGAGGTCCTCCGAATAGCTCACTCATCTCGTAATTGAACGTAGTGGTGCGAAAAAACATGCCGTAATCAACCCGAATTTGATCAAAGTAGCGACTCAGGTTTACGTCCAGGTTTACCCTTGTGGCCCGTGAAGTTCGCTCCGGGTTTTCGCTGCCACCTGCTGCGCTGGATACGTAAGAAAGTCCGGCGTTGATATCGAACAGCAGGTCAGATCCTTCCGGAAGGGCCACACAGCGTCCGCCGGCCACCAGGTTTTTCCACCTGATGACATCATTCTCCTGCTCGTCAAGGCGGCCGCGGTCATAGGTTCGGACACCTGTGACAGAACACCGCGAATTGTTGTTGCCAAAGAAACTCGTTTTCAGATACTGGCTTTCGAAATGCAGCGGCTGGGAACCTCCCGGCCACCAGGGGCTTGTCTGCTCTATCAATGAACGGCGAACTGATCCGATCCAGGATGATTTCCCTTCTGAAAGGGGCCCCTCAACTACCACTTCTCCGAGAAAAGGACTTGCGGAAGCGGTGCCTTCGGCTTCATTTCTGTTACCATCTTTCATCGCAATATCGAGGACTGACGAGATTCGGCTGGTGTACCGGGGGCCGAAACCACCCGCATAAAAGTCGGCCGAGGCGACCAGCTCTTCCGGAAAAGTGGAGAAAAATCCAAGGATGTGGAACGGCTGGTAGATCATCGTACCGTCTACAAGCACCATGTTTTGGGAGGGTGTTCCGCCCCGGATATAGAGTTGTCCTCCCCGGTCACCGGCTGTCACCACGCCCGGAAGCGTCTGGAGGTAGCTGGCCAGGTCTCCTCCGCCGGCAGGAGTGGGCACTCTGCTCAGATCTGTGGCTGATACTTTCTGTCGTCCTCCTTCCAGTCGGGCCGCCCCCCCGGACGCCACAACCAGTTCATCCAGCCGTTCGCTGTCTGGCCGCAGGGAGATGCTGAATGTAAGATTTTGATCGCGTTTAATGGTGAGGGTATCCTGGTACGGCATGTAGCCTACATAGCTAATACGCAAGACATAATTCCCGGGTGTTATATTGCTGATCTGGTAAAACCCGTTGGCGTCGGTTGCCCGCCCTTTGACCTGCCGGGTGTCTGTCAGCTGCAAGACGACATTTGCGCCCTCCAGCGGTTGTCCGCTCTGGGCGTCGTTGATCAGCCCCCGTACGGAAGCGGTCTGCGCTGTGGCGCTGCCAAGGGCAAGCATAAAAAATACCACGGCAAGAAGTATCCGAACCACGATATTTTTTGCTGGTTCAAAACGGATGGAAAACAGGGATATACCTGGGAAAAGAGGAGCCTGCCGGAGTATCAGTTTATCGCTCACGTTATATGATGTTGGAGTTTAAAAGCAGGTCTTCGGTATATTTCAGTTGACCAAGATCAGGAGATAGCACGTACCGGCAAAAAACGTAGAATTGACAGAGATTGAATCATGGTTTATGATCATTAAATATTAAAGAATTATCATCCCAAAAATCAACGGCTTCAACACCTGTCCCGGTTGTAATATCAGGAATAAAGTCGAAAAATATCCGTATTCCACAAATACCTGTTTCCCTAATCAGCCATTGAATACACTAGCCCGGGATTTCTCACCAAGAAATTTGTCCTTCAACGCAGTTGAAAGGCCAATTTCGCAGCCTATTACAGACTGTAATGATGATTTGGCAGTAAAAATTGGTATAAGTTATTGTAAACCATAAAGTTATAGTAATTTATCCAAAATACTTGTGAGAAATGCGGGCTAGAAATAGGCCGTAACCTGAAGGTACCCGAAGCTGTTTGAAGAATAGTTTTCAAAAGAAAGATGCCCGTAAAAAGGCTCTGGTTCAGGTCCGCCGAAGAGATGAGTGCCAAGGGAGGCTTCGAAGCTGTCAATTCCGGAATAGGTTATTTCCGGGTTGACCCAGAAATCCCGCCCGTCGATATTATAGCGACCGAAACCCCGGAACTCCAGTTTATCTCTCAAAAAACTGCGCTGCAGCAGCAGGGTGGCGTAGCGGTAGTGTTGCTTTTGCAAAAGCTCATCGTCATGACCAAAGATAAACTCACTGATAACCTGTGTGCCGATGGTCCATCCCCCGGTCTCATATTCCAGGCCCGCCATGCCGATCAGCCAGGGTTGGTCTGCCAGGAATCCGTCATCATTGCGGCTGAACGCCTCTTTCAGGCGTAATTGTTCGCCGGGACTTGGATTTTCATAATTGATTTCCTGCAGGTCCTCAGGAAGGTAATCGAACGAGCGGTGCGTATAGAACGAGGATTCGGATTTAAATAATAATCGATTGCCCAGCTGCACGACGCCGGAATAGAAAAAAACCAGGCTTTGCGTAAAATGTTCCTGAAGATGCAGATTTCCGTGAGTACCGGGCTCCGCCTGGAACGTTTTGTAGTACCCGGGATTGGGATAATGCCAGTAGAGAATTCCCAGGTCGAGATCATAGTGCAGGTTGGAGCGCATCGCCAGCCTGCCTGCCGCCTGAGCGTTTTTTAGGGCGGGCTCTCGGCGAAATTGTTGAAATTGAACGGGCAGATCTCCATCGAAAAAGGTTCTCGCGAACCACCGGTCTCCCGGTTCAGGAGTCTTATTGGGACTAAACACCGGATTGACGACCAGCTGCAGGTAGTCACTGCCAAAATACCTGTAGTATGTCAAAGCATCTACTCCTGTGCGGATATCGGAAAAACTACGCGTTAAAAATTCCGACAAATCTGCCGGTGATACCAGGTCGGTAACAAACGCCCCATCCGTACGGCCCCACGCTATGATCTGTCGCCCCAGGCGCAGATCGCTTTTTTTGAAAAAGAGTTCAACATAGGCCTCCCGTAAGCGGTATGATAATGAGTCGACAGATCGATGATAATAATTCTGAACATCGTTGGAGACCACAATCTGTCCGGCAGAAAGCGAATGACGCAAGTTAAGCCTGAACCGGTTACGTCCCACCAGGATATTATGGTCGGGCACCGTTTGCACAGCATTGTAGTTGCGGATAAATCCGGTGAATTTGGTTTGAGCATAACTTTCTGAAGGGAAACCAAATAAATAGAAAATGCCAAAACTGAACAGAACGGTAAATAAACGGGGATAAAGCTTCACGAATAGGGGGTTGATTTTTTTAAGTATTTTTCAGGGGTTCAAATCGTAAATAAATTGCTGATGAAGCAAAAAATGCTTAAATTTATTGCATTGTGGGTGCTTCCTACGAAGTGACTTAATTAGTCATCATTCAAATGCTAACCTTTCAATTTCGAAGAAAGAATTACTATGGCGCACGAAAGAATTGAAGTAGATTTACCTCTAGCCAAAGTTTATGAATATCTAAGCGATCCGCTCTACTTTCCTCACCTGTTAGAACGAATAGATAAAGTTAATAAAGTTAACTCTCAAACGTTTGAATTTGCAACTCAAATAGGTGGCGAAGAGTTTCAATGGACAACCAATATTATTGACAATCTTCGCAATACGCGGTTTGCCTGGATAACCATCAACGGCAATTTGAATCAAACCGGTACTATTCGGTTTACTCCGCTTGACAACGGAGAGCGTACTCGTGTTGACTTCAGCCTGGATTATCGGACCTTCTATGGTGAGCCTGAAGAGGACTTGGCTGCATTTATTCAAGCTCTTCCGGCCCAGTTGAAAAAAGACCTGGATCGTTTTAAATCAGAAGCCGAAAGTAACAAGTATAAAGAAAAAGCCGATGCGACTTTGGCAGAAATTGAAGCCGAAGAGGAGGAGGCTGAAGCTGAGGAGGACGAGGTTACAGTCTAAGGTAAGCCTTGACATATTATAAAAAAATGCGTGCTTTACGGCACGCATTTTTTGTTTAAAGAAACCACGAAAAGTTTGAGATTTTCCGAATTTAAAAACTCGACCAATTCCAACCAGCCTCATTTGCTGCTGCTCGGGCACCCTGTCTCGCAAAGTCTTTCTCCGCTGATGCATAATACCGCTGCAGATCACTACGGCATGGACCTGCGATATTTTGCTGTCGACCTGGATCCTTCCGAATTTAACGGCATTGCAGCCCATTTTAACAGCAACCGGTTTCACGGGACGAATATTACCGTTCCCTACAAAGAGATGTTCATGGACTATGTAGATGAAGTGGAACCGCTGGCAAGGGATATCGGCGCTATTAATACCATCTTTAAACGAGATTACCGGCTGGTTGCTACCAATACCGATCTTTACGGCTTTCTGAAACCCCTTGAGCCGATGGAGGATGAGCTGGCCGGTACAAGGGCGGTCATTTTTGGAACCGGGGGAGCTTCAAAAGCGATTGTAGCTGCGCTGGTGAAAACCGGGGTCGAGGAGCTTATACTGGTTTCGCGCAGTCCCGCCCGCAACAGCGCTTTTGCACAGTATTCCGGAGTGAGGGTGGTCGGCTACGGGGAATGGTCGGCTTACAGCGATGAGGCGAGCTTGATCGTCAATACCACGCCGCTTGGAATGGAACCGAACATCGACGCGTCGCCCGTACGAGACAGCGAGAGAGAATTTCTGTCAGGTAAAATCTGTTATGATATCGTTTATAAACCCAATAAAACCCGGTTTCTGCAGCAGGCCGAACAGGCAGGGGCCACTACAATCGGTGGTCTCGATATGCTGATCCATCAAGGTAGTGAATCTTTCAAGATTTGGACCGGCAAACCGTTCCCGACAGAAATCATAAAAGAAAAGCTCAATGAGTATTTATACGAATAACCTGAAGCTTGTCGAACCTTCCATTCTAAATGATGAAACAGGAATTAATGCCTGGTTTACGCAGAAGAATGCCGAGCTTGTAAACAGTTCGGCCGACGTGCCGGGGCTGAACCTCGGTTTTAATACAGATGCCAGCCGGGAACAGGTGGTTGCCAACCGGGATCTGCTTTTTAAAGCCCTTGGCCAGGAGCCAGACTGGACGGCCTTTGCAGAACAGGTGCATGGAACGCGGGTGAGGGTTGTAAACAGCGGTGGCGTTTTTCCCGAAACCGATGGACTGGTGACGCGGATTCCCGGGCTGGCCCTTGGTATACAGGTAGCGGACTGCGCGGCCGTATTACTGGCAGACCCGGTGATGAATGTTGTGGCGGCGCTTCATGCGGGCTGGCGCGGGGCGGCGGGAGATATATTGCCGAATGGATTACAGGTGATGCGGGAACAGGGCTGCACCCCTTCTGACATCAGGGCGTGGATAGGCCCCTGCATCTGCCAGGAGCATTTTGAGGTGGGGGAAGAGGTGGCCGAACAGTTCCCCGCCCGGTTCGTAGACCGCTCTTCTTTTGAGAAACCTCATGTTGATCTCAGGGCTTTTCTGCAAAGCCAACTGGTAGGGCAGGGACTTGACCGATCTCACATCCAGGCTGATCAGAGATGCACCGTCGGCGATGCCAAGCTTTTCTATTCTCACCGCCGGGAGAACGGGCACACCGGGCGCATGATGGCAATTATCCAACTTTCGGACTAATTTGAAGAGCAGGCGTGCATGAGAGTCAGCTATTCTCCCGGTTACAACGCCCCGATCCCCGATGATCATATCTTTCCGATGGGAAAATTCGAGGGGCTGTACCGCTTTGTGACTGAACGAAATATCATAGGTGAGTACGAAATTGTGGAACCGGGTTTGGTGGACATGACCAACCTGCTGACCGTCCATGATGAGGAATACGCAGAGGGTATTATGGCGGGAAATATCGACAAGAAAGCTATGCGGCGGCTGGGGCTGCCCTGGTCGGAAGGATTGGCACGGCGGTCCCGCCTGGCTGTTCAGGGCACAATCAATGCCGCGTTGATGGCACTGCAGGATGGACTGGCCGGCAACCTGGCGGGCGGGACGCACCACGCCATGCCGGGACACGGAGAGGGCTTCTGCGTGTTCAATGATATCGCCGTGGCGATAAAGGTCTTACAGCAAAGCATGTGGGCGCGCAAAATTCTGGTGTTGGACTGTGACGTGCACCAGGGCAACGGCACCGCTTCCATCTTTGGTAACAATCCGGATGTGTTTACGTTCTCAATACATGGGGCAAAGAACTACCCGTTTCTGAAGCCGCCTTCCACACTGGACATCGGATTGCCGGATAAAACGGGTGACAAGGTCTATCTTCAACAGCTGGGCGATGCACTGGATACAATATTTCAGCGTTTTGAGCCGGATCTGATATTCTACCTGGGAGGCATTGATCCCCTTGAAACCGATCATTTTGGAAGGCTGTCGCTCTCGCTGAAAGGTCTTGAAGAGCGCGACCGAAGGGTCATAAAGACGGCGGCGGATCGCGACATTCCGCTGGTTTTGACGCTCTCCGGTGGGTACGCGCCGACACTAAAAGAGACGGTGGAGGCGCACGCCGTGATGTTCAGGGCAGCGAAGGAGTATGAAACCGGTTAAATGCAAATGAGTGGCCAGCCTATTGGGCAGGCCTCTGTAAAACTCAGCGATGCCGGATAATAATCGTCAGGCATATTTCGATGCTGTTCTATCGACATAATTATGAATATGCCGTGGCACGGGATGAATTATTAAATTCATTCTAATTTCCGGCTCATTTTCTCTATCTTCCAACGCTTTTTAACCAGCTAATTTAATCGTGGAACAAAAATCACTGGCAATACTGGGATCCACCGGGTCCATCGGAATGCAGGCCCTCGATATTGTTCGGGAACACTCCGAACAATATCGGCTTGTGGCGCTGACCTGTAACAGCAACTGGCAGACCCTGGCTCAACAGGTTAACGAGTTTCGTCCGGCTGTAGCCCTGCTGTGTGATGAAAGTTTTCGAAGTGACCTCGAAGGGGCTGTTCAACACGGAGAGACGAAGATCCTCTACGGTAATGATAAACTGGAAGAGGTGGCAGTCCTGGATGAGGCCGATATTGTATTAAACAGTCTGGTCGGGTTCGTCGGATTCAGGCCAACGGTTAGCGCGCTGAAAGCGGGTAAAAAAGTGGCCCTGGCCAACAAAGAGTCTCTGGTGGTTGGCGGAAAGCTGATCACCGACCTGCTGAATGGGAAGTCTGACCAGCTTATACCGGTAGACTCCGAACACAGTGCCATGCTCCAGTGCCTGGTGGGGGAACCCCGTGAACAGATAGAAAAGCTGTTGATTACAGCCAGTGGCGGCCCTTTTCGGACATGGAGCCGGCAGGAGATGGAAAATATAACGGTGGATGATGCCCTTAACCACCCCAACTGGGCAATGGGATCAAAAATTACCATCGATTCTGCCACGATGATGAATAAAGGACTTGAGATCATCGAGGCCCACTGGCTGTTTGATCTGCCGCTGAATAAAATTGAGGCGGTTGTTCACCCACAGAGTGTTATTCATTCGGTTGTAACGTTTGTGGACGGTTCGAGCAAGGCGCAGCTGGGGCCGCCGAACATGAAAGTTCCCATCCTTTACGCCTTGACATACCCGGATCGCCTCCCACTCGAAGTTCCGCGATTAAACTGGAAAAAGGCGTTCGAACTCACTTTTGAGCCGGTCGATTACGATCGGTTCCCCTGCATACGGCTTGCACTACAGGCGCTTGAGCAGGGAGGGGCAGCACCGGCGATCCTGAACGCGGCTAATGAAATAGCTGTTCAACGCTTTCTGGATAAGGAAATTCCTTATATTCAGATTCCAAAAATAATTGAAACTGCTTTAAAAACGTTAGAGTCGGACATTACAATATCAGTAGCTGCATTGACGGAAATTGATAAAACGACTAGGAATTTGGCATCAAAGATCTAAATACAGGCACACTTCATGGAATGGGTTATTGATTTACTATCTACACTTGGCATATTTGCTCTTGCCCTGTTGATTCTGGTTTTCTTCCACGAGCTGGGACACTTCCTGGCAGCCAAACTTTTCGGTATGCGGGTAGAGCGTTTTTCACTGGGGTTTCCTCCCCGAATTTGGGGAATACAAAAAGGCGAAACCGACTACTGTATCGGTGCGACCCCCCTGGGAGGCTATGTAAAGATTTCGGGAATGATCGACGAGAGCATGGATACCGACCATGTAAATGAAGAACCGAAACCGTGGGAATATCGCAGCAAACCGGTATGGCAGCGTATGATTGTAATTACTGCCGGGGTGATCTTCAACATGGTGTTGGCCGTCATGATTTATGCAGGTATCGCTTTTTCGTATGGTGAATCCAACATTTTGCTTGATAGTATTGATGGCATTTACGTCCCGGAAGAATCGGTGATAGCGCAGGCGGGGTTTCAAACGGGAGACAAAATAGTGGGAGTTAACGGCCAGAGAGTCAAATATTTCCAGGAACTGGTGGCCCCCGGCCAGCTCCTGGAAGAAAACCTGGAGTATAGCGTCCTCCGAAACGGGAGCGAAACAGTTGTGCCCGTGCCCGACAGCCTGCTGGACCGGATCAACAAGGAGGGATTCTTGACACCAATGCTGGCGCTTCCAAGCCAGGTAAACCAGGTTCAGGAGGGAAGTCCGGCCGATACTGCAGGCCTAATGGCGGGAGACCGGATTGTCAGTGTCAACGGGCAACCGGTGGACTACTGGCTGCAGCTCGTCCAGCATATTCAATCGGCTGAGGGCCCGCTGCAGCTGACAGTTCTGCGGGATGGCGAGGAGATCGAATTATCCGTGACTCCCAATGATCAGGATATCATCGGGATCAGCGCTCCATCGGGAACCGACATATTCCAGGTTGAACACCTGACATACGGGCTGGTCGGTTCCATTAAAAACGGCTTTGACCGGACGGGAGAAACCCTGAACGGTATCATACAGGGGTTCAGCAAGATGTTTTCAGGTTCCATCTCTGTGCGGGAAAACCTGGGCGGGCCGGTTGCTATTGCAAACGTGACAAAACAGGCTACCGATTCCGGCGGTGCACTGGGATTCTGGCAGATTACCGCGTTCCTCAGTGTAACACTGGCCATTATGAATATCCTGCCGATTCCCGTGCTGGACGGCGGTCACCTGATGTTCCTGATATACGAGGGCATTACCCGGCGTGAACCTTCGGCTAAGGTACGGATGGCATTGCAGCAGATCGGCTTCATTTTGATCATCGCGTTGTTCATTTTTGTCACGTTCAATGATATAATTAGACAATTTGGGTAGGAGCATGCTGGCCAGAGAAGGGTATCCCACAATTTTTATTGTCGTCGTTTTCGCCGTAATAGTGAGCGTGGCGGTATCATATCTCGATCATTGGACTACTTACCTCGCCTACGGGCTGATGTTCGGACTTGTGGCACTCATTCTTAATTTTTTTCGTGATCCCGATCGTATTGTCCCCGGTGATGAAAACCTGGTGCTGGCCCCCGCAGATGGTAAAGTTCTACTGGTGGAAGAGGTGGAGGAAAACACTTACATCAAAGGAAAGGCCACGCAGATCAGTATTTTTCTTTCAGTTGTGGATGTGCATGTAAACAGGAACCCGATCTCCGGCACCCTGGAGTACCTCAAATATCATCCCGGGGAATACCTGATGGCGTGGGATCACCAGGCCTCTGAACTCAATGAGCGGGCGGACTTCGGGGTCCGCCATGCCTCTGGAGCAAAAGTTTTTTATCGACAGATTACGGGCTTTCTGGCCCGGCGTATCGTGTACAATGTTAAAGAAGGGGATCAGCTCCAGGCAGGAAAACGGTTCGGGATGATGAAGTTCGGCTCCAGAATGGATATACTGGTACCGCCTGAAACCACCCTTCTGGTGCAGCAAGGCGACCGAACGGTGGCGGGAGAAACGGTCTTGGGGCGAGTGGGTGACGCCCCGGTAAAATCCGGAATGGACAGTGCAGAGACAACAGAAATTTCTAACCGTTAAGTGAAACCGATATCAGCAAGCAGATTCAGTGCATGGTTGCCTCAATATATTTGTGCCGTGAATCTGATCGTTGGAGCTCGTAATCCTGATCTATGAAATACCCTATCCAAAAATGGAAACGTTATCGCAAACAGCGGCGGAAGAATAAGCACAAACGGGAACGAAAGCCGATACCCCGTATTGCAGTTCCCAGCTTTTTCACTTTGATGAACCTGTTTTGTGGATTCCTGTCGATTATCAGTATCTCGGAAGGAAGCCTCTATTTCGGGGCCTGGCTGATCGTTTTTGCGGGACTTTTTGATGCGCTGGATGGCTTTATGGCCCGGCTGTCGAACGCCACCAGCCAGTTTGGAATCGAGCTCGATTCAATCAGCGATGTCGTCTCTTTTGGAGTGGCGCCGGGATTTCTGTTATACCATTTCGGCCTCAACGAGCTGCCGTTTGTTGGAATTATCCTGAGTGCGTTGCCTCCGTTGTGCGGAGCGGTGCGCCTGGCCCGTTTTAATGTGGATGCCCAAGAGGGACGAACCGACTTTTTTAAAGGATTGCCCACCCCGGCGCAGGCGCTTATACTGGCCTCGTTTTACCTGACGTTTTATGACCGGCCTGACCTTTTTGCCGATTTTAAGAGTGGAATTAACACCGTCCTGATCCCGGTAATCGTGTTGCTCTCATTCCTGATGGTCAGCACTATTCCATTTGACAAAATGCCGAGCTTTGACAAAGCCTCGATCCGAAAGTATAAAGGGCGTATCTTTCTGTTTCTGTTCTATGGAATTGTGATTGTACTGTTCCAGGAGATCGGGCTGATGATTGTATTTTCGGCGTTTATTATCAAAGGTATTATTGTGGGAGGCATCACTTTTTGGCACGAGGCTTTTGGGGAGGAGATCTAGAGTATCGGTTACAGGTTGAAAGTTAAAAGTTGAAGGTTGAAGGTTGAAGGTAATTTGTAACCTGCAACCTGCAACCTTCAACCTTCAACCTGCAATACTTATTGCAGTGGCTGATTATTAACAGTGCACCGATGGTTTAAAAGTTAAAAATAATATTCAATGCCTATAGAATGAGCCGTTCCGAACCCCGTTTCAAAAGGGATCAGGCTGTAGTTGAAGCTCAGTGCCTGCGTTTTAAGGCCTATTCCCATGGCCAGGGGACGGTCGGTCTGCCCCGTCTTGTAGCCCCCGCGTACCTCGATCAGTTCCGCCACCTCGAAAGAGATTCCCACGTTGAAAAAGTGATTCGCTGCCGCTCCGGGCTGATGTTCCAAGAAAGATATATAATCCCCATATAAGGTAACCCAAACCGGCAGTGTGGGATTTTTCGGCGGAAGAAATCGGAAAAGTCGGGCAACGATTCCGGCCCGGATATTGGAGGGCAGATCGGTGGCTTGGTTGTTTAACTTGTTCATCTTCCCCACACTCAGGAGGGAAGCACCGGCTCGCAGCCGTCCATTCATCCAGTAGCTTGAGACGCCCGCGTTAAAACTGTAGCCGGAGGCGTGATTTACAAAATATTCTTCCCGGATAAAATGGGCAGCCGCCCCTATGGATATATTGTTGAAAGCTTTGGCATACCCCCCCGATAGCGAAAGATAGTGCACTGAAAACGATCCCTCCGAGGGTCCCGGCACCGATCGGGCCTCAAAATTATCCGAGCGGCTGTTGAGTAACCCGAAAGCCAGGGATTGATTGTTATTTTGCTTGAGGTTGACCGCAATGTGACTGTTGTAAAGATCCGCAATCCACAGCGTGTAATCGGCAGTGAGCGTGGAAGTGGTATCGAGCGCGAGGTTTGCGGGATTCGTATAGATTGAAGAACCACCCATGGGGAAGGCTGTGACTGCTTCTCCCAGGGACAGCGAGCGGGTATTTGGACCGATATTCAGGAAATCGAGTCCGTTTGACTGCGCTCTGAGGGATTCAGCCCCCGGCAGTAACAGTGCGGTAAGAAGAATGAAACGTAATTTCATAGATTCAGCTGCAATCCGAATATGTGCATGGTAGAGACGTAATTGGGCTCGGGTACAAAGGCGTAATCTACAGAAGGTGCCAAAAGATCAAAAGGCAGATGCACGGAAAACCCGGCACTGAAATTGTTGCTGGTTGCGATCGAGCGAAGATTACCAACCTGCCATCCCGCTCGCAGCGATACCTGTTCGTGGATACGGTAGCGTCCCCCGGCCCGCAGCTGAAATATCGGGTCAGAACCGGGGGACGGTTCCAGTAATAACCCGGGATCGAGGGCTACCAGCAGATTTTGGAAAAGCTGATACGAAGCCCCGATCCACAGCTGTGTTGGGAATTCGTCAACATTTGTACCGCTTGAGCTATCGCCATACAGCGTACCGGTATTCCAGGGATATTCTGCAAGCAGATCCTGAATAACCAGTCCCAGCGTCAGCGTGGGGGATACCTTGTATAGCGTTCCAAGGTCAAACCCAAAACTGGTGACGTTTTGGAGTGCGGCGTGAAAGTCTGCAAGGTACAACTTGATGCCGACGCCCAAATTCCATCGGGGAGTAAGCCGGATCCCAAAGGCGGAGGCGAACTGATACTCATTCGTTGAAAGCATCTGTGTATGGTATCCACTGCTGGTACGACCATCGATATTGTCCACGCCGGCATTCAGGATTGAGAAGGAAATTCCCGCTTTGGGAGGCAGTGGCAGGGCCCCGTTAAGCTGGTGAAGCGTACGGTCAAATTTCATCAGGGAGGTTGAAACATCGAGCTGGCGGCCGTTGATGTTACGGGCAGCATGCGCGGGATTGTAGTAGCTGTAGAAGCCATCTCCAGGGGTGCTGCTCATGGCGTTGCCCATCGACATCCCCCGGGGACCAAATCCCAGCCGTGAAAAGGAACCGGCCAGCCCGCCGGCCTGTGCCCAAAGACAGGAAGGAATAACAATAAAGCCGAAAACAAGTACCGGCAACCAGCAACAGGATGTGCCGGGACCACAGCGATTGTGTGCTTTTTTATACTTCATGATCAATCCAGTACTAATATTTTTCCTCGGGCTGTATTTCCCGGCGACTCCACCAGGTAGAAAATGGGGCCGTTGGCAACACGTTCGTCATTTTTGTCGTGTCCGTTCCACACGGCCTCATACGTGCCGGGTGCAAACGAGCGGTTTTCCAGTTCGCGAATCAGGTTCATTCCAAAATCAAAGAGTCTGATCTTGACCTCTCCCTGCCGTTCAACGCGAAATTTTATACGGACGATCTCCTGCCGGGAGGGGGAAAATGGGTTGGGATAGGCAAAGGAATCGGTCTCTGGAGCGCTGTTTTGATACTGGTTGCCACCCGCCAGAGGGAAGTTGACCCTGGTAATTTCCCAGGTCTTTCCGCCGTCCGGGGTAGAAGCGAGTCCGTCGGAGGTGCCAATCCACACCCGTTGCTCTGTGACAGCCACACTGTAATAGCGGGCAGAGGCCTTGATAAATGAGTCAGCACTTTGGATCTGTTCAACCTCTCTCCAGCTATCCCCCTTGTCGGAGCTTATGTACAGTCCCTCGTCACCTGCAGCAAATACCCGATTTTGCATAAAGCCAAGATCATTGATCCGCTTACCCGTCAGAAACGGTACCGGCTCAAATGTTTTTCCGCCATCCCCGGTCCGTACCACACCGTATTGTTCATTTTCGGTAACGCCGGAAATCCAGTTGGTCAGCCAGATATCGCCCGTGGAGGGTTGCTGTTCTATTTCGATAATCCAGTTTCCCAGCAAACGGCTCCCATCAACCTGGATATGGCTCCATCGGACGCTGTCTTGGGGAGCCGAAAGTGCGTTGGATGAGATGTTGATCCCTCCCGCCGTGCCGGCCCAGACATTTCGATTACTGTCAATCAACACCGAAAAACCCAGCAGGTTTTGATCCGATCGCGGGTCGTAGCGGTTTGAGCCATCGGCGGTGGAAAAAGTATAACGCTCCGAGGGCACAAGCTGGTCGGCCGACTGTGGGGGGAGAACCAGGCGCTCCCAGTGCTGTCCGAAATCGCGACTCCGGAGGATGCCGGAGGCCCAGTTGGCCGTAACGACCGTTTTTCCAGAAAAATCAATTTCAAAGGGGGGAGACTGCTGCGGCACGATGATCGGGAGCATCCGGTAGGAATGACCGCCATAGATCAGGGTGGTGTCAGCTTCTGAGTCGAGCGGCAGAGGCCAAAACGACCAGTGATCGCCACCATCGGTGGAAAGATGATAGCCAACACCGGTTTGCACCGTCCCGTCCGCCTGCTGCAGGTTAAATCCCAATCCCGCAAGAACAGTATCAGGAGCCAGCGCCAGTGAATAGACACGCCCGCGTCCCGCCGTAACGCTGTCAGCCCCTTCGGGCAGGAACCAGTGTTCCTGATTGCCGATATTGCGATTTAATCCCGGCCCGATCCACAGCGTGTCTCCATATGATTCCATAATGGAGACGCTGTTTTGCTCAATTGATCGGAATGGAGAGGGTACCGGCCCGACAACCTGGCCTCGCGTGGCGGGAGGAAGCAGCAGGATCAAAGTGGTAACAAGGCTCGTAAGCGCAAAAGTGGGTTTTTTCATTACTCCTTGTTGGATTGCTCAAGTTGATCTATAATATTGTTTATTGGTCAGGATAACAAAGCAGTTGATTTTAGCGAATCCCCCCGTTATCTTCGAGGCGAAATGCAGAAACACGATGTTCATATTACCCGCAATTGGTGGTGGCCTGTTTGGAGTATCCGCCAGGCAGTGGGTAAGGTATGAACTGACCTTTAGATTTTAGTAGCAGAACCCACTGTTCCTCAAAAGGAAGTGGGTTTTTTTATTGTCGTGACTTGTTAATCGTTGTCGGCTGTGTACCGGTTTCATGATGTCGATAACAAAAAAGGAAATGAATGAAATACGACCAATTTAAATCGCTGGCCGGGGAGTATAACGCAATCCCGGTGTATCGTCGCCTCATGGCTGATGTGTTAACACCGGTTTCACTTTTTTTGAAGATCCGGAAAGAGACTGAATATCCCTTTCTGCTGGAATCGGTAGAAGGTGGTGAACAACTTGCCCGCTATTCTTTTTTAGGTCGGAATCCTTATCAAATTCTGCATTACAGTGGCGGCCGGGTGACGCTCCGGAAAGGAGAGCAAGCGTGGAAAAAACTCGATTGCTCCTATTTTGAAGCACTCAGGGATCTTACCACCGAATACAGTGAGCCGAAATTATCCGGCTTGCCGCGGCTCACCGGCGGTGCCGTGGGATTTTCTTCCTACGATACGGTGCGCGACGTGGAACACCTGCCCGATCAACCGGAAGATGATATCGATCTGCCGGAGGCGATATGGGCTTTTTATGATGAAATCTTTGCCTTCGATCACGTAAAGCAGCAGATTATTATCATTAAGACTGTTTTTGTTGACTCGGACGAGGCCGTAGATGAGCTCAACCTTGAAACCCTTTACAACAGTGCACAGCAGCGCCTTGACCAGCTGGAAAACCTGGTGACGAAACCGGTTAGCCCTGCCGAACCGTTTGATATTTACCCGGAACGGCTCAAAAGCAATATGGAGAAGTCGAAGTTCGAGCAGATTGTGGAGACGGCAAAAGAGTATATCTATGAGGGGGATATCTTCCAGGTGGTACTTTCCCAGCGGTTCGATACCGATTTTGAGGGCGACCGTTTTATGCTCTACCGCGCGCTTCGGATGGTCAATCCCTCGCCATATCTTTTTTACCTGGATTTCAACGATTTTGCGCTGGTTGGCTCATCCCCCGAGGTGCTGGTGCGGGTACAGGACGGCACCGCAGAATTGCTGCCGATTGCGGGAACCCGGCCCCGGGGCGACACCCCGGAAGAGGACCAGGCACTGGAAGAAGAGCTCAAAAACGATCCGAAAGAGATCGCCGAACACGTGATGCTTGTTGACCTGGGGCGGAATGACCTGTCCCGCGTTTGCAAGTCCGGGACGGTAAAGCCGGTACGCAACCAGGTGATCGAGCGCTATTCCCATGTCATGCATATCGTGTCGGATGTCCGCGGCGAACTCGCGGAGGGCCAGACCGCCGTGGATGCCCTGATGCAATGCTTCCCGGCGGGTACGGTCAGCGGAGCTCCCAAAATTCGTGCAATGGAGATCATCGATGAGCTGGAGCCCACCAAGCGCGGCCCCTACGCCGGGGCGGTGGGCTATTTCGACTTTTCGGGCAACATGGACACCTGTATCACCATAAGAACAATGGTAGTCTCCCGGAACAAAGTGTATATTCAGGCGGGAGCCGGCATTGTGGCCGACAGCGATCCGGAGAACGAGTATTTCGAAACGAAGGATAAAGCCGGGGCACTTGTCCAGGCATTGAGTGTGGCGTTGGATATCACTTAGCGTATTACGTATCGCCTCGATATAATACGCAGTACGAAATACGCAATACGAACACGGAATTATATTGAAAACTCAGTAATAACTAATGGAGCAAGAAGCTAAACCAAAGACTATATTATCCGGTATAACCCCTTCGGGCAAACTGCATTTGGGTAATTATTTCGGCGCTATCCGCCAGCACATCCAGATGCAGGAAAAGGGCGATGCATTCTATTTTATCGCCAACTATCACTCCCTGACCTCGATCAACGACGGGGAGGAGATTCGTCAAAATACCTACGATATAGCACTGGACTACCTGGCGCTGGGACTGGATCCCGAAAAGTGCACATTTTTTGCGCAGAGCGACGTGCCGCAGGTAACCGAGCTGGCGTGGATATTAGGCACCTTTTGCCCGGTCAGCCTGATGGAGAAAGGCGTTGCCTATAAAGACAAAGTAGCCCAGGGACTGAATCCCAATATCGGGTTGTTTACCTATCCGATTCTGCAGGCCGCGGACATCCTCATATACCATTCCGACCTGGTACCGGTGGGGCAGGATCAAAAGCAGAATATTGAGATCTGCCGCGACCTGGCGGGTAAATTCAATCACCATTATGATGGAGAATACCTGAAGCTGCCGGAAGAGCATATCGTGGAATCGGTGGCTGTGGTCCCCGGCCTTGACGGGCAGAAGATGAGCAAGTCGTATGGAAATACGATCGGTATTTTTGATGAGGGAAAAACGTTGAAAAAGAAAGTGATGTCGATTAAAACCGATTCCACCCCGCTGGATGATCCCAAAGATCCGGATTCCTGCAACGTATTTGCGCTGATCAAGCTTTTTGCCGAAGAGGAGAAGCAGAACGAGATCGCGGAAAAGTACCGGGCCGGCGGGTATGGATACGGGCACGCCAAAAAAGAGCTGCTGGGAATGATTAATGAATATTTCGGGGAAGTCCGCGAAAAGCGCAGTAACCTGGCGAAGAATATGGATTATGTGACCGACGTACTGCGCGAGGGAGGCAGGAAGGCACGCGAGCGTGCCGAAAGCGTGATGGAACCTGTACGGGAGGTAACCGGTATTGTCCGAAACTTTAATATTTTGGAAGAAGCCAAATGATTTTAATTATCGACAACTACGATTCCTTCACTTATAACCTGGTTCACATTGTGGCGGGCCATACCGATGCCTACCGGGTGGTGCGCAACGATGAGATGACAGTAGAAGAAGTCCGCGAAATGGCTCCCGCCGGAATCCTTATCTCCCCCGGACCGGGCCGGCCCGGCGAGGCCGGTATCACGGAACCGGTGATCGAGGCCCTTGGCGCTCGGATACCAGTACTGGGCGTTTGTCTTGGGCACCAGGCGATAGGAGAGGTGTTTGGAGGAAAAGTGGTACACGCACCGAAACTGATGCACGGGAAAACGTCGCAGATCCACCATGATGGCAAAACCATATTCAACGGCATCGCTGATGGATTTACGGCTACCCGCTACCATTCGCTGGTCCTTGATCCGCATCAAATACCGGGAGCACTGGAAGTAACAGCCCGAAGTGAAGATGACGTTGTCATGGGGGTGCGTCACCGCCAGTTCCCTGTTGAGGGAATCCAGTTTCACCCGGAAAGTATCCTGACCGACGCAGGCCCCCGGCTCGTGGCCAACTGGCTGGACAGTGTTGGAGTCACAAATATTACAAAAAAGGTGTAATTAAGCAGGATATCGGAAGGACCTATATTGGCTGCTTATATAATTGAACACGAAGTTTCGCAGTTATTTATTAATTTTTTGTAGCAAAAGGCATGGAAAAATTTACGGATATACTTGAAAAACTGCTCGATGGGAAGGATCTCACAGATGATGAAGCCACCTCGGCCCTGCAGTCGATTATAGAAGGGGAAGTCAACGATCCCCAGACGGCCGCGTTTCTGTATGGAATGCGGGCCAAGGGAGAAACCATATCGGAGCTGACGGCGTTTGTCCGCGTTATGCGGGATGCGGCGATCAAGCCGGAGGTAGACGTTGAGGGGGCAGTAGATCTTTGCGGAACCGGCGGCGACCAGGCGGGAACATTCAATATCTCGACGGCCGCGATGTTTGTTGTTGCCGGCGCCGGAGTGCCCGTCCTGAAACACGGGAACCGTAGTGTCTCCAGCAAAAGCGGCAGTGCCGATGTCCTGGAGGAGCTGGGGGCGGTTATTGACCTGAAAAAGGAGGGAGTGGAAGAGGTCTTTAACGAAACGGGCCTGGTTTTTATGTTTGCCCCCAATTTCCATCCCGCCATGAAGCACGTGATGCCTGCCCGCAAGGGTCTGGCAATACGGACGTTTTTCAATATCCTGGGGCCGCTGCTGAATCCCGCGGGAACCCGCCGGCAGATGATCGGGGCCTTTAACAAGGAAACGGCCCGCACGATAGCACACATCCTTGCAAACCTCGATACCCGTTTTGCCTACACGGTGAATGCCCACGACGGGCTGGATGAGATAAGCCTGACGAGCCAGTCTGAAATATATGAACTCAAGGATCAATTTGTGTCAGATGCGATTACCTTTGACCCGCGATCCCTGGATTTTGACTGGGTTGACATGGAGGAGCTGATGGGAGGGGATGCACGGACCAATGCCGCGATTATGCAAAATATTATGAAGAATAAAGCCGCGCCAGCCCAGACGAACATTACGAAGCTTAATGCCGCGTTCGCCATCCATGCAAGCGGCAAAGTCAAACACCTGGATGAAGCCAGGGAGCTGGCCGAAGAAAGCCTCCGATCCGGAGCAGCCCAAAAAGCGCTGGAACGATATATCGAAGCTAGTAACGACATCGCGTAAATCCAGTTATGGCCACTATTTTAGAACAGATTGTTGAACAAACGGCGATCGATCTCAAGAAACGCCGGAAGCAGGTCTCACTCAGAGACCTGGAGAGTATGGAGTGTTTTGAGCGGAATCGGCGAGATTTTGCGGAAGCACTTGCCGGGAGTGAAACAGTTTCAATTATCGCGGAAATAAAAAAGGCATCGCCCTCGAAGGGACTGATCCGCAGGGATTTTGACCCCGCGCGTATCGCAGGCCAATACCAGCGGGGCGGGGCGGCAGCCCTTTCGGTATTGACCGATGAACCCGCCTTCCAGGGACACCTTGAGTATCTTGAAACCGCTTCTAAAACGGTTGAAATCCCTTTGTTGCGAAAAGATTTTATTATCGATCCATATCAGGTCAAGGAAGCCCGCGCCTATGGGGCGGATGCCGTGCTGTTGATTGCTGCCATAACAGAAGGGAATCAATTGTCGGAGTTGCTGGCGGCGGCGCGTGATTTTGAAATTGACGCCCTGGTGGAGGTTTACTCGGAGGAGGACCTGGATGTCATTGACTTAACCCAGGTCGATATTCTGGGCGCCAATAACCGGGACCTGCGCACGTTTGAGGTAGACCTGCACCGCGGTATCGGGCTTCTTCAGAAAGCTGAGGATGGAACGGTGCGAGTATCGGAAAGTGGACTCAGTTCTCCCGAAGACATCAGGCTGTTGCAGGAACAAGATATCCACGCTGCCCTTATAGGGGAATATTTTATGCGTCAGCCGGATCCCGGGGAAGCGGTTAGGCAGCTGATCGAAGGAGCCAAAATATTAAAAGCAGAAAAGGAAGAAAACTTTGACAAATGAGATATCTGCGCACGGGAAAAGGTCACTTAAAAATGAATTAAGTTGAATACACGGCCACACCAGGACCGGGCGAAACGCCGCTTTGCAAAGAATCCTGAAAAGATTTCCTAATTAGTTAGAAAACAGATGTTTGCTGATCGTTCACAACGAACAAAAGTAAAAATATGCGGACTCACGAACCTGCAGGATGCACGGTTTACTTCCGGGGCGTTGGCTCACTATATGGGATTTGTGTTCTATGAGGAGAGTCCGCGTTATATCGAACCGGGAGAAGCGGGCGCCATCATCAACTGGATTGAAGGTCCCGAATGTGTGGGGGTATTTGTGAACCAGCCGCTGGATGATGTGAACATGATTGCGACCCAAACCGGGATAGATCTGGTACAGCTGCACGGCAATGAGTCGCCGGAATACTGTGGACTGATCGAAAAATCTGTGGTCAAGGCGATCCATGTAAGCAGTTCGGATTCGGCCAAAAGTATTCACCGGAAGGTGGAGCCGTACCGGTCACAAGTGGATTACCTGCTGTTTGACACCAAGGTAGACGGGCTTTGGGGCGGTACCGGCCAAACATTTGACTGGAATATCATCAGGGATGTGGCTGACGGAATTCCGTTTTTTCTCTCCGGTGGACTGGATGTTCAGAATGTTCGCCGGGCTTGCAAAGTTGCCGATCCCTATGCCGTGGATCTTTCCAGCAGCCTGGAGAGCAAGCCGGGTAAAAAAGAGTATGACAAAATTGAAGCGTTTATGGATGAGATGCGCGACATATGGAACCTTCAGGAGACAGGAGACCTGTAGGAATTTAAAATCCAAATTGATCAAATGACAAGATCTATGAAATACGATTTGCCGACAAAAGAAGGGTATTACGGGAAGTTCGGGGGGAAATTTGTCCCTGAAATTTTGATTCCGGCCATTGAAGAGCTGGAAGCCTCGTTTGATGATGCGTGGAGCGATGCCGCTTTCCAGCGGGAATTTCGATCGCTGCTTAAAGAGTATGTCGGGCGCCCGACTGAACTGACCTATGCCAACCGCCTGACGGAGCACTATGGCAAGGCTCGAATCTACCTGAAACGGGAGGATCTCTGCCATACCGGCGCTCATAAAATAAACAATGCGCTGGGACAGGTACTGCTGGCCCGGCGGATGGGGAAAGACCGCATTATTGCCGAAACCGGTGCGGGTCAACATGGAGTGGCCACCGCTACCGCCTGTGCAAAGTTTGGGGTAAAATGCATTGTGTATATGGGGGCTGAAGACATTGAGCGCCAGAAGCTTAATGTCGATCGTATGCGGCTTCTTGGAACCGAGGTCCGGGAAGTGACCAGCGGCTCTCAAACGCTGAAGGATGCCACGAACGAGGCGATCCGAGACTGGGTAACCAATGTGGATGACACGTTTTATGTCATCGGTTCCGCCGTGGGACCTCATCCCTATCCCAAAATGGTGCGCAGTTTCCAGCGTGTCATCGGTGAGGAAACAAAGGAGCAGATCATGGAGGCCGAAGGCAGGAGTCCGGACTACCTCGTGGCCTGTGTCGGCGGCGGGTCAAATGCCATCGGGTTGTTTGCGCCCTTTGTGGATGAAGAGTCTGTCAAGATGTACGGTGTTGAAGCCGCCGGCCTGGGAGCTGATACCGACCAGACGGCCGCCACGATCACCATCGGTACTGAGGGAATTTTGCACGGATCGAGGAGCCTGCTACTCCATGACAGGGAAGGGCAGGTTCAGCTGGCCCACTCCATTAGTGCGGGCCTGGACTATCCCGGCATCGGCCCTGAACATGCCCACCTGTTCGAGTCGGGCCGCGTCACCTACCGGGCGATTACCGATGAACAGGCAATGGAGGGCGTAAAGCTGCTTTCCGTTACCGAAGGCATCATCCCGGCCCTTGAAACAGCACACGCGGTGGCATACCTTGACCAATTGATGCCGGAAACTTCAGGGGGTGAGATCCTGGTCCTCAACTGTTCTGGCCGCGGGGACAAAGATATGACTACCATCTCCAAACATCTTTAGCACATTGGAGCGGAGTGCCCTGATTTGCCCATGCCCAGCTGTAGTTATCCCGATCATTTTCCTGTACCCTTTATTTTAAATGACCAAATATGATATATAATGATTGAAACCGACCGACAAAATCGTATCAAAAAGCTGTTTGACCAGCACGATTCTTCCAAAATTATGAGCTTGTTTCTGACGGCCGGCTACCCCGACCTCGAGTCGACCGTAGACCTTATCCTCGGTTTCGAAGAAAACGGGGCCGAGCTGATCGAGCTCGGCATGCCGTACAGTGATCCACTGGCCGACGGACCGACAATCCAGTATTCCAGTGAGGAAGCCATCAAAAATGGCATTACGATGGACAGGATATTCGAGATGGTCAGGCAGGTGCGGCAAGAGTCCGGGATCCCGATCATCCTGATGGGATATATGAATCCCGTGTTGCGCTATGGAGTGGAATCTTTCTGCGAGAAGGCTGCCGACGTTGGGGTCGACGGGCTCATCATCCCGGATATTCCCCCGGAGGAGTCCGCGCTGATCGACGAAGAGGCAAAAAGCCACGGTCTTTCGATGATCTACCTGGTAGCTCCCAATACGTCGGACGAGCGGATGCGAAAAATCGATGAGAAGTCGGAAGGATTTGTGTACTGTGTGTCAGTGACAGGCGTAACCGGGGCCCGCGAGGGGGAAGAGGTTGCAAAATCGGTAGCCCGGTTTATTGATCGGGTGAACGAAAATATTGTGAAAAATCCCAAAATGATCGGCTTTGGCATACGCTCGCATGAAGACGCTGAGCGTATTGCGGCAAAAGCCCAGGGTTTTATTGTAGGCAGTGCACTCATCGACAACATACGCCGTCATTACCCTGAAAACGGCTGGAAGGAAAAGGTGTTTGCTTTTGTTAACAGGTTGAAGTATGGTAAGCAGTAATAATCAATTTAAAGTAATTTCCGATGAAGTTTTTAAAATCGATAATTCTGGTTCTCCTACCTGCCATCGCCTTTCTCTCCTGTGATGGTGACTACCGCAGGGAAGCCCAGGGGCAGTTTGGGAATGTGGTGGTTTTGATGGATTCCACCCGGTTTGACAGCGAAACAGCCAATGCGATCCGGGCTACCTACGGCGGAAAAATCGAATATTTCCTCGGATATGAGCCCCGCTTCAATTTGACATTCAGGGATTTTGAAACCAACGAGGAGCTGGAGGAGATCAAATTCAATAAAAATATTATCGTTGCCTCCCCGATTGATGCTGAAACCAATGTGGGCAGCTTCGTCAGGGCCCTGTTGAGTGATGAAGTGGAAGAGGCGGTGAGAGCAGGTGAGGCGTACGCGTTCCCCCTTCAGAACCGGTGGTACCGCAACCAGTGGACCATGATACTCAGCTCCGAGAGCGACTCAGCACTGGCCTCCAAGATTAGGCGTGGCCAGGAAAATATTGTTCAAAGTCTTGTGGACAAAGAGCTGGCGCGCTGGACCGAAGAGATTTACGAGAGAGGGGAGAAGTTTGCTATAGAAGATTCCATGATGGCCAATCACGGCTGGAAAATACGCGTACAACACGATTATTACACCCACCTGGATACCTCTTACGTCGATGAACAGGGCGAGACCAATTACTTTTATACGCTGCAGCGGCAGTTGCCCAACAACGATCGCCGTTTCTGGGCATGGTGGAAAGAGGATGTTCCCAACATAAATTTTATGGATCAGGACTGGATCAACGCCAAGCGCGATTCCCTGTGGAAAAAATGGATCCGTGGTTCGCGCGACAGTTCCTATGTGACAACAGAATATCGCATTTCACCCCGAACACGATCGTTTGAACTGAATGGCGATATTGCTTACGAAACGCTTGGCTGGTGGAGGATGACGCATGACGCGATGGGCGGACCGTTTGTCAATCTCACTGTTTATGATGATGAGACCCAGCGACTGTTTATGCTCGGATTTGTCCAATTTGCCCCTAAATATCAAAAACGGCGATTCGTACGCCAGTTCAGGGCGATGGTTCGGACATTTGAAAGCGATTCTACCTGGAACCAACCCGATTTGGCAACCAATAATTAACCAATAACCACACCAGGTGTCGGAACGAGCACAACAAAGGCATTTTATTGACCAGGCCCTTGAACTCCGTACACAGGAAGACCGGCTCCGTACCCTTCAGCCGTTAAACCCCGGAGAAGACGGTATTGAGGTCACACGGGACGGAGTGAACTTAGTCAACTTTTGCTCCAACGATTACCTGGGCCTGTCGCACCACCCGAAACTCCGGGAGCGTGCCCGGCAATATGCGGATAAGTATGGAGTCGGATCTGCAGCCTCCCGGCTTATCAGCGGTACCTATACCATTCACACACGGCTGGAACGCAAAATTGCGGAACTATTTAATGCCGAGGCGGCCCTCCTTTTCAACAGCGGTTTCCAGGCCAACAGCACCATTCTCCAGGCACTGACAGATCGAAATTCGCTGATTTTGGCTGACAAGCGGTCTCATAACAGTTTGCTGCAGGGAGCACTCCTGAGCCGGGCCACATTCCATCGGTTTAATCACAACGATATGGAGCACCTGGAGAGGTTACTTGAAAAGGGCACCTCCAGATCCTATAACCGGATTTTAATCGTCACCGAGACGGTTTTTAGCATGGACGGCGACCGGAGCGACCTGGAAGCGGTCTGCAGGCTCGCGGAACGGTATGAGGCGCTGCTGTTCGTGGATGATGCTCACGCGGTTGGTGTATGGGGCGAAAGGGGACGCGGGCTGGCTTTTGATCAGCCGCGAGTGGATCTTACCCTCGGAACGTTTGGCAAAGCGTTTGGCGCGTTTGGCGCATTCGTGCTGTGTTCAGAAAAAATAAAACAGTACCTGGTCAACTTTTGTCCCGGATTTATCTATACGACGGCCCTGCCTCCGCCCGTTGTCGGTGCCCTGGATGCCGCTGTAGACCTTATTCCCCGTTTGGAAGCGGAGCGCACCCGGTATCACCAGATAATCACAACCCTTAGACAACAAATTAATGAATACGGGTTTGATACGGGAGGCTCTGCTACTCAGATTATTCCTGTGATTATTGGGGATGACCGGGAAACACTGCAGCTGGCCGATTTTATGGAGGAGAATGGAATCCTGGCCACCGCTATCCGACCGCCGACGGTACCTGAGAACAGTGCCCGTATCCGGTTGACGATCTCAAGCAAACACCAGGCCCGGCATATTGATCAACTTACAAAAGTACTTCGGAGGTGGAATGAAGGATAGCGCTCAACTGGTTGCCTGGCACGGCTGGGCTTTTGACCGCACGTGCTGGGAGCCTTGGGAGAATGTGCTCCCGGATCAAATCTTGCTACACCCCTCCGACAGGGGGTATTGGGGAGATCCCCTGACCGTAAAAGTCATTGATGACCAGGACATAACGCTCGTATTCACTCACTCCTACGGGTTGCATCTGTGTCCCGGCCAGCAGCTTGCCCAGGCAGACATGGTGGTCATATTTGGTGGTTTTCGGGAGTTTCATCCGGTTGCGGCCCAGTTCAACAGAAGATCAAAACTTATTCTGAATAAGATGATTCAGTCTCTTGAGGAAGATCCTGAACCGGTACTTCAGCAGTTTATGGAAAATGCCTATAAGCCTGAGCAACCACCGGAAATCGACAGCAAAAAGGCAGATCACCAACAGCTTTTGCACGATCTCCGGGCGCTTAATCAGTCTTCGCTGGACATACAATCACTGAAAAAAGGACAAAATATCTGTATCCTTCACGGTTCCTCTGATGCTATTGTTCCCAAAACAAAGGGACGTGAGCTATATAATATCTTCCAGGAAAACGCCACCTATTTTGAAGTGAGAGGAGCCGGACATGCGCTGCCGTTCACCCATGTTGAGCAGTGCTGGGCTTTTATTCAGCCCGAGATCGAGAAATTGTTTGACTAGGTAACATTCTTCCCGGCGTTAACTCAACGGAATCGATCGCATTGAGAAATAATTCAGGAAAATTATAGCAGAGCAACAACGTGATGAGCGAAACCAAAAACTTCACCAAATCAACCATACGGAGCAATTTTGGAAAAGCGGCCCCTTATTATGATAATCACGCTGAGGTTCAACGCGGAATAGCGGACCGCCTGATCGCATCCCTGCGACCGTGGATCGATATACTGCCCAGGGGCCCCATTCTTGAAGTGGGCTGCGGTACCGGGTTTGTGACCGAGGGTCTTATTGAACTGCTGCCGAATCGCCGGCTGGAGGTCACCGATATTTCGCCGGAGATGGTTGCAATATGTAAACAGAAATTTGGGGATCACGACGCAGCTACATTCCGGACCCTCGACGCAGAGAATCTCGATGTGGAGCCGAAAACGTATGCCATGACGGTCAGTGGGTTTGTAGCCCAGTGGTTTGAACACCCGGCGATTACCCTGGGACGGTTCCTGGAGGCGACAAAGCCTGGCGGACTGCTGCTGGGGTCGTTTCCGGGTCATGAAAGTTTTCCCGAATGGAAGGAGGCGTGTCGCGATCTGGGCCTCCCCTACACCGGCAACGAGCTGCCCGACACCGAAGAATTGCTGGTCAAGCTCTCCGGGGGACCCGTACAGGTTGACTACTTTGAAGATACCGTGGTCCAAAGGTTTGAAAGTGCGGCCCATTTTTTCCGCCACCTGAAGAAAATGGGCGCCGGAACCCAGCAACAGGGACGGCACCTCTCGCCCCGGGAAATGAAAATGCTCGTCACTCACTGGGACAACAAAACGAGTGGTAACATTGAGGTTAGCTACCACGTGGTGTTTATTGCGGTCAAGCGTAATTTTGACTCGTAATGCAGCTGTTATCGGGGATCGGCCTCCCCGGGGATACCTTTTGTTTACAAAAAAGGGTGTTATTCATAAATTCCGTGGAGATAAAAATCGACCATTGCCGGTCAAATGAAGTGTCGCCAACATTCGAATTGCGCAGTGAACTTTACTAAATCTTAAAATCGTGCATAAGCTACCCCCCGCATTTTTTGTTACCGGTACAGATACCGGCATTGGCAAAACCGTGATTTCAGCGCTTTTAACCCAGGGATTGAACGGTACCTACTGGAAGCCGGTTCAATCCGGACTTGAAGAAGAGACCGATACCCAGTTTGTGCAGCGGGTTACGAATATATCTAGCCAGCAGTTTGTTTCCGAACAGTACAGGCTTACAGAACCACTTTCACCCCACGCGTCCGCGGCTATCGACGGAATTGAGATAGAGTTTCACAAATTTGAACTTCCGGATTTTGAAACAGGTCACCTGGTGGTTGAAGGAGCCGGCGGATTGATGGTTCCGTTGAATAATGAGTATATGATTATCGATCTCATCAAATATTTGAACCTGCCCGTTCTGTTGGTATCCCGAAGTGAGCTGGGGACCCTGAACCACACGTTTCTCTCTCTCGAGGCGTTGCGCTCCCGCAGCATCGATGTTTTGGGAGTTATTATGAATGGACCCAAAAATGACAGTAATCGCCGGGCTATTGAAAAGTACGGGAATATACGGGTACTGGCAGAGATTGAGCCGCTGCAACAGATCGATGCCCCGACCCTCCAAAAAGAATTTGAGAAACATTTTCCTGACCTGTAATCAGCCGGCAAAACAGACTGGTAACGGAAGGCGGAATTTTATCCCAAAATGGCACACCTGGAAAGCACTACAAGTGGGCTTTGCAAAACCAGGGATTTTGGTCAAGATCAACCCCTGAACGGATTCGGAACCGCAGTTTATATCTCATAAATGAGGATTTCAAATCCGCGAAATTGACGATATTGGCCAAAACAACAGATTTGCAAAGTCCTCTACAAGTTTAAATTCATTGTAACAATTCTCCACAGAATCCCAAGATTTAACATTTCTCATGCACAGAAACATTTGGTATCCCTTTACCATCATCAAGAATGCACCAGAACCGCTGAAAGTGGATAGAGGGAAAGGACTTTGGCTGGAACTGGAAGACGGTCGCCGCATAATGGACTGCATCTCCAGCTGGTGGGTAAATATTCACGGTCACGCGCACCCGAAGATAGCGGATGCCATCCGGCAACAAGCCCACAAACTGGAACAGGTTATTTTCGCCAATTTTACGCACGATCCCGCTGAACAAGTTGCCGAACAGCTTACAGACCGTTTGCCGGGTGATCTAAACCGGGTATTTTTTTCTGATGATGGATCCACGGCCGTGGAAGTGGGTATGAAGATGGCCTGGCAGTACTGGAAAAACAGGGGCGAGGAGCGCAAGACGTTTATCTGTTTTGAAGGCGCCTATCACGGTGATACTTTCGGGGCGATGTCGGCGGGCGGGCGGTCCGTTTTTACCGAGGTCTTTAGTGAGTTGCTGTTTGACGTTGAATTTTTGCCCTATCCCCATACGTGGATCGAAGACGACTCTGCGGAGGAAAAGGAAGACCAGGTCATCAACCAGCTGGAAGAGATGCTCAATGAAAATCCCGATCGCTATGCGGGTATCCTGCTGGAACCGCTGGTCCAGGGTTCCGGGGGCATGCGGATGTGTCGACCAGGTTTCCTGCAAAAGCTGCAGTGGGTGAAACGCCAGTATGGAACACTGCTGATGTTTGACGAGGTGATGACCGGCTTTGGACGCACGGGCCGGTGGTTTGCGAGCGACCGCGCCCAGGTACAGCCCGATATTATCAGCTTGGCCAAGGGGCTCACCGGCGGGTTTCTTCCGCTTTCGGTGACGGTTTCTTCTGATAAGGTTTATGAAGCCTTTGACAGTGAAGATCCCCAAAAAACATTTTGGCACGGGCACAGCTACACAGCCAATCCCATAGGGTGTGCGGCCGCTCTGGCTTCGATGGAACTGATGAACGAGCACGAACCGGTTTTCCGATCAATGGAAGATTGGCACAAAGAGGAGCTTGGCGCACTGATGGATCACCCAAAACTAAAAAAACAGCGCGTAACCGGTACGATTGCAGCCATGGAGATTGTCACAGACGCCGAGGATGGGTATCTGAATGAAGTAGCCGATCGCATCAAAAAGGAGTGCGTGGATCACGGTCTCCTGCTTCGGCCCCTCGGGAATGTACTGTACCTGATGCCGCCATATTGTACCACGCGCGATCAACTTACGACGATGTACCAGGGCATTCGGGCGTTGCTTGAGTAGATGTCCGCTAATGATTGGTGCTTTCCCGATGCAGAGAGCACGAAGAACCCGTTTTAAAAATTTTGTACCTTGATGCTTCATTCTTAAACCTGCTAACCTACCGTATTTTATGAGATTTTATCTTTATACCGTTCTGCTAATCTGTTGTACTACCCTTGCAACGGCCCAGGAGAAAGAGGAGGCCTGGGATGTGACTGATCCCGGAGGACCCTATGAAGAGGTGGAAATAACCACGAATGAGGGAACCTGGATGAACCTGGATGTAAGTCCGGATGGCGATCATATCGTTTTTGATCTGCTGGGTGATATCTTCATTATGCCGGTGGAAGGAGGAGAAGCCCGTATTTTGCGGGAAGGACCGGCCTATGAAATACAGCCCCGGTTTAGTCCTGATGGCAGCCAGATCTCCTTTACCAGTGACGCCGGCGGTGGGGATAATATCTGGGTGATGGACCGTGACGGCACCGATGCCCGGCAGGTGACCAACGAGGAGTTCCGGCTGTTGAACAATGCGGTATGGTCGCCGGAAGGAGATTACCTGGTCGCGAAAAAGCATTTCAGCTCTACCCGTTCGCTGGGCGCGGGTGAACTGTGGCTTTACCACAAAAGTGGCGGCGAGGGAATTCAGCTGGTCGAGAAAAACAATGATCAGCAGGATCTCGGCCAGCCATTTGTTTCGCCCGACGGACGGTACGTGTACTACAGCGAAGCAGTATATCCCGGCGGATATTTCCAGTATAACAAGGATCCCAACAGCCAGATTTACCAGGTCCAGCGATATGACCGCGAGACCGGGGAGACCGAACGTATTACAGGCGGAGCCGGCGGTGCGATCAGTCCGACGATCTCTCCCGATGGTACAAAGATGGCGTTCGTGCGCCGTGTGCGTGCCAAAAGCGTGCTCTATATTCATGACCTGGAAACCGGCATTGAGACACCGGTCTACGATCAGCTCAGCAAGGATCAGCAGGAAGCCTGGGCTATTTTTGGACCGTATACCAATTTTGACTGGACACCGGATGGCAGGCATCTCCTCTTCTGGGCCAGGGGAAAAGTTTACAAATTGAACGTGGAAACCCTGGAAGACCAGGTAATTCCATTTGAAGCAACTGCTACGCACCGTATCTATGATGCCGTCACCTTCAGGCAAAATCCCGCTCCGGACAGGTTTACAGCCAAAGCGATTCGCCATGCGGTAACCTCTCCGGATGGCAAGCTGCTGGTGTTTAATGCGGCCGGCAAGCTCTGGCAAAAAGAGCTGCCGGATGGCACTCCCGAACGGTTAACGGGAAGTCCATACCTGGAGTTTGAGCCTGCGTTCTCCCCGCAGGGCGATCAGCTGGTCTATACTACCTGGAGTGATACCGCAAAAGGGGCGATCATGGTGCTGGATCTCGATCAGCAAGATAGAAAGCCTGTTGAAATAACGTCGGAAAAAGGGATCTATCGAAATCCATCGTTTTCACCGGATGGAGAAACGATCCTGTTCCGCATGGAGGAGGGCAATAACCACCACGGGTACGCCTATACCAAAAATCCCGGAATATACACCATGCCCGCCGGGGGCGGACCGAAACACCGGATCGTGGATCACGGTACCGATCCGCAGTTTAGCACAGACGGGAAGCGTATCTTTTTTCTTGGAGGATCATACCTGGATAATGCATTCAAGAGCGTAGATCTGTCTGGCAACAACGAACGAACGCATTTCACCTCCAAATATGCCAATAATTTTGTGGTGAGTCCCGACAACAACTGGATAGCGTTCAATGAACTGTTCAAGGTCTATATTGCGCCGTTTCCCCGGTCGGGTACCGATATAACGCTCAGTGCCGACACCAAGGCGATACCGGTCACTCACGTGGCTGAGGATGCCGGCATCAACCTGCACTGGTCGGCCGACAGTGACGAGCTGCGCTGGACACTGGGGGAAGAGTATTTTTCGGTTGCGCTGCAGGATGCGTTTGACTTTCTGAATAATGATCTGGAAACAGGCAAGGAGCTGCCCCTGGGGCATAAAGAGGGCAAGCCGATAGGACTTGAGCTGGAAGCCGACAAGCCTGAAGGGATGTTGGCGCTGACCGGGGCGCGCCTGATTACCATCAACGGGGAGGATGAGGTGATTGAAAACGGGACTGTCGTCGTTGATGGCAACCGAATTGCGGCAGTCGGTCCCGCCTCCGGGGTAGATATCCCGGATAATGCAAAAGTGGTGGATGTGAGCGGTAAAACGATTATCCCGGGCATCGTGGATGTGCACGCCCATATCGGTAACTTCCGGCAGGGACTGAGTCCACAGCAGCAGTGGGAATATTTTGCAAACCTGGCATACGGAGTAACTACAGCACACGATCCATCCGCCAATACCGAGATGATTTTTTCCCAGGCCGAGATGGTTCGTTCCGGAAATATGGTGGGACCGCGCATCTTTTCCACCGGTCGTATCCTCTACGGGGCAGATGCCGAATACAAAGCAGTAATCAATAATTATGAGGATGCGAAATCGGCTATTGAGCGCACGAAGGCATTCGGGGCATTTTCGGTGAAGAGCTACAATCAGCCCCGGAGAAACCAGCGTCAGCAGGTGATCAAGGCGGCCCGCGAACTCGAGGTCATGGTAATGCCGGAAGGGGGCTCCACGTTTACCCACAACATGAGCATGATTTTGGACGGCCATACGGGAATAGAGCACAACATCCCGATTTTTCCCGCCTACAATGACGTCAAAACGTTATGGAGCGAAAGTGAAACCGGGTACACTCCGACGCTGGTCGTAAATTACGGAAGTATCAGCGGCGAGTACTACTGGTATCAACATACCAACGTGTGGGAGAAAGAGCACCTGCTCAATTTTACTCCGCGTTCCATAATCGACGCCCGGTCTCGCCACCGCACCAAAGTTCCCCATGAAGAATATGAAATCGGCCATATCGCCAGTGCGGCCCTTGCCAAAGAGCTGTACCGCCGGGATGTAACGGTGAACCTGGGAGCTCACGGTCAGCTACAGGGGCTGGGGGCACATTGGGAGCTCTGGATGTTTGAACAGGGGGGGATGACGGAGATGGAGGCACTGCGAACCGCCACGATAAACGGGGCCCGATATATTGGTATGGATCATGAACTGGGATCGTTGGAGGAAGGAAAGCTGGCAGACCTGGTGGTGCTTGATGGCAATCCGCTGGAAAACATTCGAAATACGGAGCAGGTGGCCTATACCTTGATTAACGGGCGTCTGTATGATGCGGCAACCATGAATGAGGCTGGACATCGTCAAACAAAACGACTGCCGTTCTGGTGGGAGCAGGAGGGGTACAATCCCGGTCAGTTTGACTGGCACGCCGACTCCCACACCCGGGTTCACGGGGCGATCCAGTGTAGCTGCGGAATCGGTCGATCCCACTGAACGGACTGAGTGCGGGGAACAGGAATGTCCTTTAGAGGAGCACGACGCAACGCTGTGATAAATCCGTTAAACAGTATGTAACACGGTGGTTAATCCCACATTTCAGTCTGCGCTATTTGTAAATGTATATCATAAAATAGTCAGAAGACGTAACTTTTGGGAAATCCTTTAAACAAGCTGACGTTATTTAATAACTCTCATCCAAATTCCGTACTTTTGCAGGGTAATTGTCATTTTGAATTTTTAGCAGAAACCAATGAGTGAACAGTACACGGAACGGGAAGAAGTAACCATTCGATTTGCCGGTGATTCCGGTGATGGAATGCAGCTGACCGGCTCCCTATTTACCAATACCACCGCCCTGGAAGGGAATGATCTTCGCACCCTTCCTGAATTTCCGGCCGAAATTCGGGCACCTGCGGGCACAGTACCCGGTGTTTCCTCCTTTCAGCTCCATTTCGGGAGCAAGGAAATCCTGACTCCCGGTGATAAATGTGACGTGCTGGTAGTCATGAATGTAGCTGCATTGATCGCGAATCTCCCGCTCCTGAACAAGGGGGGGACGATTATTGCAAATACCTCCGGGTTCGACAGCCGGAACATGAACCTGGCCAATTACGAAGGCGATGTCAGTCCCCTGGAGGACGACACGCTATCAGAATATAACGTGCTGGAGGTCGATGTCACCAAGCTTACCAAGGAGAGCCTCTCCGACAGCGAGCTGGGATACAAGGAGATTGAGCGTTGTAAAAACATGTTTGTACTGGGACTCCTGTACTGGATGTACAGCCGGCCGCTGCAGTCGACGATTACGTTCCTGGAACAGAAATTCAAGGATAAGCCGGAAATTGCGAATGCCAACATTAAGGTGCTCAAGGAGGGATACCACTACGGGGAAACCACCGAGGTATTCAGCTCACGGTATTCAGTGAAGGAAGCCTCGCTGGAACCGGGGACTTATCGCAATATAACGGGTACCGATGCCACGGTCCTGGGGCTTGTGTCGGCGGCGCACCAAAGCGAGCTTCCGCTCTTTTTCGGTTCCTACCCGATCACCCCGGCCTCCGATATTCTTCACGGGCTTTCAAAACAGAAAAACTTTGGTATCTATACATTCCAGGCAGAAGATGAAATTGCGGCGGTATCCTCGGCCATCGGGGCAGCGTTTGGCGGCAGTCTCGGCGTTACCAGCTCGTCGGGTCCCGGCATCGCTCTTAAAGGAGAAGCAATTGGACTGGCTGTCATGCTAGAGCTGCCGCTGGTGGTACTCAATATTCAGCGAGCCGGCCCGTCTACCGGTATGCCCACCAAAACGGAGCAGGCTGACCTGATGCAGGCGATGTATGGCCGGAACGGGGAAAGCCCGGCGGCGATCGTTGCTCCAAAATCGCCGGCCGATTGTTTCAATATGGTCTTTGAAGCCTGTCGTATCGCCCTTGAGCATATGATCCCGGTGATGTTCCTCTCGGACGGGTACCTGGCCAATGGTTCGGAACCGTGGAAATTTCCCCAGACCAGAGATCTGAAGAATATAGACGTGCAGTTTGAACCCGCGCGTACCAACGGTGACGGGGAGAAATTTCTGCCATATGTGCGTGACGATCGCTATGTCCGTTCATGGTCCATTCCGGGTACCAAAGGGCTGGAACACCGCGTGGGAGGTCTTGAGAAGGAGGATGAAACCGGTGACGTTTCGTACGATCCCGAAAACCACGAAAAGATGGTCAGGCAGCGCCAGGCCAAGCTTGATAAAATCGCGGAATTTATTCCCCTGCAGGAGATAGACAACGGGATCGAAAACGGGGAGACAGTCGTGCTGGGCTGGGGATCAACCTACGGGTCCATACGAACGGCTGTTCATGAGCTGCGAGAGGAGGGGATGGACATTTCTCATATCCACCTGCAGTATATCTCGCCATTTCCCCGGAATCTCGAGGAGCTTTTGAACGGGTACGACAATGTACTGGTACCGGAAATAAACAACGGTCAGCTGGTACGCCTGATCCGGGATAAATTCCAGATAAAGGCGACAGGCATCAACAAGATCAAGGGGCGCCCCTTTGGCGTTGAAGAGCTCAAAAACGAGATTAAGGCGTCGGTCTGATACCCTGCGTAAATTAGCTATACCATATTTTGAATACTGAACACCTCATTTTTTAACCATGGCTATCCAAACCAAAATAACTGAACACCTTGAACAAGTAACCAACGGTAACGGGGATCTGCCGGAGTATTCCAGCAGCGATTTCTCTTCAGACCAGGATGTGCGCTGGTGTCCCGGCTGTGGCGATTACACTATTCTCAAACAGGTTCAAAAGACGATGCCTGATATCGGGGTGGCCAAAGAAGATATTGTTTTTATCTCCGGTATCGGCTGTGCAGCGCGTTTTCCATACTACATGGATACGTTCGGAATGCACTCCATTCATGGTCGTGCCCCGGCTATTTCTACAGGGCTAAAAGTGATGCGCCCTGATCTCAGCGTGTGGATCATTACAGGCGACGGCGACTCGCTTTCGATCGGAGCCAACCACTTTGTCCAGATCCTGCGCCGCAATGTGGATGTCAATCTGCTCCTGTTTAACAACCAGATCTACGGGCTCACCAAAGGGCAGTATTCGCCGACCTCCCCGGAGGGTTCCTCGACCAAATCGACCCCGTTCGGTTCGATTGATCATCCCTTCAACCCGCTTTCGCTCAGCATGGGGGCTGACGGCACATTTGTTGCCCGGACGATGGACCGGGATCCCCGCCACATGCAAAAAATGTTGAAGCGTTCCCACCAGCATAAAGGCACTTCCATGCTGGAGATATACCAGAACTGCATTGTCTTTAACGACGGCGCTTTTGAATTGTTTACCGACCGTAAAACACGACCCCGGGAGGCGATCTACCTCGAAGATGGAGAACCACTCGTGTTTGGAAAGGATGACGACAGGGGCATTCGCCTCGACGGCCTGAAGCCGGAAGTGGTTTCGCTGGAAGAAGATGGATACAGCAAGGATGATCTCTGGGTTCATGACGAGACAGACAAGACAAAAGCCTACCTGCTTTCCCAGTTTTTTGATGCGCCGGCACCCGGCGAAACACACCTGCCGCGTCCGTTTGGGGTGCTTTATGCCGTTGATCGCCCCACATACGATGACGGCGTAAACCTGCAGGTGGAAGAGACCGTTGAACGCAAAGGAAAGGGCGACCTGGATGCGCTGCTCCACGGACCGGAAACATGGGAGATTAAATAAAGAGGCTCGCTATTTTATCAATCTCAACCCTCGAGGGATTTATATCTCCCGGGGGTTTTCTTTTATACCAACTCCTCAGTTTTAATAACAGATACGCCAATTTTTTTCAGCTCTTCGATTCCCTTTTTGTAGACTCCTGAAGTAGCATCCTGTATCAAAACTGTTTTAAAATCGCGTTCGCTGGCCTCATAGATCGTGGTACGTGGACAGTTCGGGAAATTGCATCCGGCAATCACCACCGTGTTGACCTGCTGCTTCTGCAGCATCTGTTGCAGCCTGGTTTGGTAAAATGCGCCCCAGCGGGGCTTGAAAAGGGCCCATTCCGTGGATGAGAATGGCTGGGGTGCACCGCTCATAAGAAGATTGTGATCGAGTGATATGCCGGTATCGGGTTTTAGCTCGTGAACGAGCTCGGCACCGGGGGTACCGGGAGCCACCACCTGATTCCCCTGCTCAACCGAAGCCCGACGACATAGATCCACATTAGAGCCATCCCGCCGGTACAGGCGGACAATATGGAATACAGGTCGCTTTTTATGGCGAAAATATGAGAGTAAATCCTGCAAATTTTCTAGCATTTCTTCCGTGCCGTGGATGTAGGCGGGAGCGTCCGGCCGGGTAAAGTCTTCCTGCATGTCGATGGTCAGCAGGGCAGAGCGCGACCAGTCCGGTTGTGTATAGCGATCGTTACCCATAGTATGGATGAGAAAGACGTTTTTAGGGCAGCAGTTTAAAATCGTAATTCACTTCGCTTTTTATCTCCATCCGGGGGAAATCGATGGCATCTTCGGTAGCTTCCTCTTTCAGCTGGTTATAAAATGATCTGGAAAACAGAAGCCGCTCATATTCCCGCCCATTTTCCATAATATAATCTTTTATCGCGCCTCGCACTCTGTTGAGTTTTTCCATAAAACTAGGGTCATTTTAGGGATTCAAACTAAAATTCCAGTGTGAACAGAAGCAAAAGTAATACATTGGAAGCGTGGTTTACAAGCGGGACGCAACAGGGAACTGCAGTTATTAGCCCTGGTTCGGGGAGGGTGTGCGAAACTCTCTCTGGACATACTTGATGTTGTCGATGATATATTTAGAGAGTACTGTTCCCGCTTTCCCGGTACTAAAGGTTTTATCCGCTGCCGATTTTTGGGTGGCCGACTCATAGAATTTGATTACTAATTCTGCAATCGGGTTGTGGTCACGGTCGTCCTGCAACAGTTGGGTGATGAGCGCACTGTATTTCGAAAGCCGATTTTTAAATTCCTGGTGTGCCGTCTCAATATTCAGATCGGGATTGGTAGCTGATCGGCCTGTTTCCTTCCGCAAAACAGCTGTAATTACCTCGTCGATCAGCGCCTTTTTGTTATCTTGCTCACCATACTGCAGGTAAAAAATGGTGGTGACAGTCAGCGCAAAATAGGTCAGCTCAATAGTTCGGACCGTTTCTGGTTGTTCCTCTAAAATTTCTTCAAAAAAGCGAGACAATACCGCCTGTCCGCCGACGGTTTGTTTGGTAAGTTTTTGTCTTGTCTGGTGGTTGTGATCCAAGATAACAGGACGAGTAGTTGTATTAATATTCAGTTTAGCAAGGTTTGAATCGAACAGAGCATTCAGTCAGGGTTCAATCCATGTGCCGGTCTCGGCGCTTTTAAAAACTGCTTCTATCGCTTTCATGTTATTGACGGCATCGGTAAGGGGAGTGGGCACTTCCGTGTTTTCCAGGATGGACCGGGCAAATGCGTCGCCCTGCAGGGTATACTGGTTGCAAACCTCGAACCGGATCTCTTCGGTGCGGCCGTCCCGGGTGAGCCAGATTCGGGTGGGCACGTCCGGCGGGGCGTTAAATGGTATTTCGATCTCAATTTTACCCTCCGTTCCGTATATAGTCACTCCCTGGTCGGGTACAAGCTGCGTAGAACAGGTGAACGTGGATGTGCCGCGAGCAAATCGGAGGACGCCGGAGGCCAGCCGGTCGATTCCCATTACGGGATCAAATTCCACGCTGCCGCATATGGCCTCAGGCTCATCGTCAAAGAGAAAGCGGGCAAGTGAGATACAGTAACAGCCGATATCCATCAGACCGCCGCCGCCCATCTCCGGCTTGTTTCGAATATTTTCGGGATCGTCGTTGAAGTAGGAAAAAACAGAATTGATCGTCCGCAGCTCCCCGATATCACCTTGATCCACCAGGGCCTTTGCCTTTTCCCACTGCGGGTGAAATCGATACATAAACGCTTCCATGAGTTTCAGATCCCGGTAGGAAGCGCTTTGGTCGGCCAGCTGTTGGGCTTCATCGGCAGAGAGACCGATCGGTTTTTCGCAGAGGGTATGCTTGCCGCCTCCAGGGCTTTGAGAGTCCATGGAACATGCAGGTGATTGGGCAGGGGATTATAGATTGCGTCAACAGTTGGATCGGATAGGAGCTCCTCGTAGGAACCGTATGCCGTTGGAATGTCAAGCTGTTCAGCCACTTTTTCTGCTCGGTCAGGGGTGCGCGAGCAGATGGCGGTTACCTCACAAAGATGCCCCTGCTGCATGGCAGGAATCACTTTTTCAATCCCGATTTTTGCCGTACTCAGTATTCCAAACCGTACGCGGTCCATGATCATGATCTATCTTGTTAACACTCTTTTTAATCCTTCGGAATGAAGGTAACGGAAATTCACTAACTATGCACTGTTTATGAATATGCGTTAAAAAAAGGTTGGATATCGACAAATTTTGCGATGGATGGTCTGGCTGAAACTCTACGCCATGTATCGTATGCTGTAGTACAATGCCAGCATGCTACGAGGTTACCGGTTCGCCAATTTTTGTACTGTACGCCCGCAGAGCGATATCGGCCATCTCTTCCAGCTCAAAGGTTCCCGAATTGATTACCAGGTCATAATCGGATGCGGTGTTGACATCCCTGTTAAAGCTGAATTTAACGAACTCGTCGCGTTCGGCATCTTTTTCTTGAATGATCTTTTCCGCCTGTTGTTTCGAGATATTCTCCCGGCTGGCATACCCCTCAATTCTTTTGGCCAGGGGGGAGACCACGCGAAGATGAAAAGATAATTCGTTTTGGCAGATATATGCAGCTCCCCGGCCCACAACAATGCTTTCTCCCACTTCTTCAATTGCTTTTACAACCCGGTTGAGAGAGAGCAGGTAATTGGTATTGGTATTTTTGTCTTTCATCAAGCCCAGGAGGTTGTCTTCGACAAGTTTTCGACGGCGTTCATCCACCGATTCAAGGAACTTTTCGTTACTACCCAGCTCGTCCGAAATAGCATACAGCAGCTCGTTGTCCCAGACTTTGAAGCCAAGCCGTTCTCCCATAATATTTGCCAATGCCGCCCCGAGCGCCCCAAACTCTCGTGACACGGTTATAATCGGGTAAAATTTTTTTTGAGGCCGTTGCCGGGTTTTCCTGTTTTGATGTCTCCAGGCATTGATTTGATCCTCGATAATTTGCGTTATTTTCCTGCCCATAATAACTCGTTTTTATTTCAAAAAGTGATGATACCAGCATACCCTTGCTACTAATAGTACGTATGTAACAGGAATATGTGAAGAAAATTAAAAAAAAGAGGCTGTTTTTTGCGAACAGTAATCTTAAATGACTAACTGTTGATTTGACCGGTATGTTTTTGGGAGAATTTTTTCGGAAGGGGTTTCCCGTCATATTCACGGTTCGACATCGTACTTTGGATGCCCGCACAGACAGGGGCAGACGTTGGCCGTTGCCGGCGAAAGCGTTAAATCGCTTAACCAATATCGAATTTTAAAGTTTGCCTTATTTCATTAGTTTCCAGAATTATTTAAGCAGATGGTACAACAATTTAACAGCGACCAGAACTATAAATATTAAATATCCAAGAATGGTAATGGGTACTATGAATCTATTTACGTGTGGTGATCGTTTTCTTTTGGCTACTTTTATATGCTCCTTTCTGATGTTCTCCCAGGGATGGGCACAAGATTCCGGACAGCAAATATATCAGAATATGTGCGCCTCCTGCCATGGAGCGGAATTGCAGGGGGGTAGTGGCTCCAGCTTGGTGGATGGAGAATGGAAGTACGGCGACACCAGGAGCGACCTCCTGAACAATATTAAAGAGGGAATTGTGGAGCAGGGAATGCCCGCTTTCGGAAGTTCGCTCAGTGATGAGGAGATCAACAGCGTTATCGATTTTATCCGGGAAGTAGAGTCCGGGGAGCCGGTAGCCGCTGATGCCGTATCTGATACCCTCCAAACCCTTGATTACGATATCAGAGTCGAGACCTATGCCGACAGTCTCGAGATCCCCTGGGCTATTGATTTTATCAATGAGCGGCTTTCGGTTATTACCGAACGGCCCGGGCGGCTCCGGCTGGTTATCAACGGTACGCTGATTGACGAGCCGGTTTCCGGCACCCCTGAGGTTCTGCACGAGGGACAGGGGGGGCTGCTTGATGTAACAGCAGATCCGGACTTTACCGAAAACGGGTGGATATACCTCTCGTACAGCCACGCCATAACATCGGAGGAAGGGGACACCCTGGCAATGACCCGCGTAGTCAGGGGCCGAATCAATAACAACAGGTGGATAGACCAGCAGGTACTTTTTGAGGCTCCGCACGAGACGTACGTCAGCACGCGACATCACTACGGCAGCCGCATCGTGTTCGACGAAGAAGGGTATCTCTATTTTTCCATAGGTGACCGCGGTCAACGCCCGAATGCGCAAAACCTGTCGCTGCCGAACGGCAAAGTGCACCGAATCCATCCAGACGGCAGCATCCCGGATGACAATCCGTTTGTAAACCACGAAGGAGCCCTGCCGTCGATCTATACCTATGGTCACCGCAATCCCCAGGGGCTGGCGATCCATCCGGAAACAGACCGTATATGGGATGCTGAGCACGGACCCCGTGGCGGTGACGAGGTAAACCTGCTGCGTGCCGGCAGCAACTATGGCTGGCCGGTCATTACCTACGGCATTCATTACGACGGCCGTATTATGACTAGGGAACGGGCCAAAGAGGGGTTGAAACAGCCTGCCTACTACTGGCGACCGTCGATCGCAGTTTCAGGTATCGCTTTTTATGATAAAGAGATGTTTCCGCTGTGGAAAAACCGGCTGCTCGTCGGGGCACTGGCCTACGAGGAGGTTCGTCTTCTGAATGTAAAGAATGACCGGGTGATACATGACCAGGTTATCCTGAAGGATCACGGCCGGGTTCGGGAGGCAGTTACCGGGCCTGACGGAGCTATTTACGTTGTACTAAATGATCCCGGGAAAGTAGTCAGAATCAGTAAAGTAAAAGAGAACATTCGATAGATTGGCGGCCGTTTTAAAAAAGGAGTTGCATCCGGCGGATGCAACTCCTTTTCTTTTTTGCGAAGTGAACCTGTGATACGTGCGGGCTAATTTTGTACTCAATCGCGGTCTGGTCACCATGTTTTTTAAACCATCTCTGAACGGGAGACTGTTGGCAGGCTTTAATTGGAATAAAAACAGGAGGGCCATATTGATTTTGGATCTATCCAGCAGGAGGATCTCAGGCTGTAGTACTGTGCGGGGTTACAAAAAAGGTTGGGGGAATGCAGCCACCGTCAGGTATCTGAACGGTAAAGAGCAGCTTGATGAAAGAAAAGTAAAAAGGGGAAGAAATAAATTCCTCCCCCCTCGAAAAATTATGAGCTAATTTCTACCAGCTCGATGTCAAACTTAAGATCTTTACCAGCCAGTGGATGGTTGGCATCCAGTGTAACTTGGTTTTCCTCGACCTTGGTAATGGTCACGGGTATACTGCGCCCGTTTTCATTCTGCTTGACCTGCAGCTGAATGCCCACTTCGGGATCAACTTCATCAGGAAGCTCTTCTTTGGTTACTTCGATTTCCAGATCATCACGACGTTCACCATACGCTTCGTCAGATGGAATATCGACGGAGGTGGAATCCCCTTCTGCCATTCCAATAACAGCTTTTTCGAAACCCGGAATCAGTTGACCTTCGCCAAGAGTAAATTCCAGTGGCTCCCGTTCGCGGGAGGAGTCGAATACCGTACCATCTTCGAGAGTACCGGTATAATGAACTTTGACTTTGTCTCCTTCTTTAACTTTGGACAAAATGTACCTTTCTTTTTTTACAGTTATCTAAAATTCAATCGATAATATAACCATTATCCTTCAGAATACTTATTTTTAAAGCCAATTAATTTTTGTGGAGCTATGCATAGCAAGGGGCTTTGCCACAATTAACAACTACAATTGGAATCAGGGATTCAGTGTATCCTGTTTAACCTGGATTTTTCACCAGGGAATTTGTTCTTCAGCAAGGCAAAGGGAAAATGGCCGCACAGGCGTACCGTTGTACGTTGATCAGGTGATTTCCCCTTTAACGCAGCTGAAGGGCAAATTTCCCAGCGCCTTACATCCTGTCAAATTTAAAAGGTCGGTAACATATGATGTTAGATACTGCCTGCCATCAGGGTACATGATCTTTACACAAATTATCGTGAGGTTAGTAGGTTTCCCGGACAAGCTCGGCCTGGTGTTGAGTAGAATCCTTGTGCAGCCTGAAATCGATACTTCCCAGCACCTGGCCTTCGTCGGTAACCACTTCCACCTTCCACCTTCCGGGACTCAGCTGCTCCTTGTAGGTATATCCCCGGTAACCGCCGGAACGTCCCCCGGTAATTTCATACCCGATTTCATCGGTTACTTCCCAGCTCTCGGTATGGGGACTGTACCAGCGCCAGCGGTGATACACCGATTTCTGAAGGTCGGCCGGGGCAAATATTGAGGTGTATACGAAGAGGCTGTCTCCCTGCCGCAAATAAATTTCTGGCGCATAGGGTCTCCAGAAGACATAGTATTTCGTGTTGGGCTGGTAGGTAACCGTGAAGCGATTTTCCTCTTTCTCCACGTGCCGGGCTACAATCCCCTGTTCGAGTGCAAGTGGAACAGGAGGGATAAGGTTGAGAAAATAAAAGCTGTTGATGAGCAGATAGAGGCCGATAATAAGACCCGTAATTTTGAAACCGTTAATGTCTCTCCGGGTAGAGGGACTTCGAATGTAGATGTAAAGAATGAAAAATAGGGTAAACCCGAGGCTGGTTGCTCCAGAAACGAGAAATACAAACGTGTTCATCTCGTTCAGGACCATCGGCAAAAAGAAGGTCAGAAATGTGAAATTGACAAAAAAATAGGCTCCAAACTGGAGATATTTGTTCGAGATACGGTGTTTGAGCGACTCGTTGGCCAGAAACAGGATAACCAGAATGACAAAAAAAGCCATCGTCTTGGTCAGGGACACGCTGCGGGAATAAAAGATGACGTAGGCACTGCACAACCCCCCGAGAAAAAACTGGATCGCCAGCGGAAGGTATCTTTCATACTGCTCCAGGAACGTTCCTTTCCAGGTGCCATCATCCGCCAGGTTGAAAAGATAAAGACATACGGTTAGAGCTGTAAGATAGGTGCACAGCACAATATTGCTGTAAAGACTGTCCACGCGGCCGAGGGTCAGGGAATCCCAGATAAATCCACCGATAAAAAACAGTACCGGCAGGTATTTTTGATGACGTTCGTATGCCGCCTTTACCTTTTCTATCATATGGAAAAATAAATTTCTCGTTGCATAATTCGGGATAACAACCGACCCGTAATAAATTGAAATATTGAGACAACTGGCAAATTAATTTGGCTAGAATGCCTGTTGGATCTGTATCTTCAGCCAGGAACGATACTATTCACATAACTTGATCTATGGAACGCTCAATAGCAGATATACTTAATAGTGCGGAAACGATCGCCATCATCGGGTGTTCGACAGACCCATACCGCACCAGCCATCATATAGCCCGGTATCTTAAGGATCAGGGGTATCAGATTATTCCCGTAAATCCCGAGTATGAAGAGGTGCTCGGAGAAAAATGCTACCCGAAGCTGACAGATATTCCGAAAGAGCAGCGAATTGATGTGGTGGATATTTTTCGGAATTCAGCATACACAGCAGAAATGGTAGATACCGTAATTGATCGGGTACAGCAGACCGGGCACAAGCCGGTGGTGTGGACCCAGCTCGGCGTCTCGTCCGGGGAGGCAAAACAGAAGGCGGCATCCGCCGGACTACAGTATATTGAGGAGCGGTGCCTGATGGTAGAGCATCGTGCCGTAAGTACTGGTGCAGACCAGGATCATTAGCTTGACCGGGAAACAGAAACAGACGCTCTGTCCGCCAGTTCACAGGAAACTATTTCATATTTGTAAACTGCAGCGGAACATCGAGGTCCAGGCCTTTCAAGTGCCTGATTACAGCCTGCAGGTCGTCAATCTTTTTCCCGCTCACGCGTATTTGGTCGTCCTGTATGGCAGGCTGAACTTTCAGGTTAAGGCTTTTGATCGCTTTTACAATGGTTTTTGCGGTATCCCGGTCGATTCCCTCCCGGATCGGAATCTCCATCTTAAGGTGGCCTTTTGAAGTACCCTCAAGCGGGGAAAACTGCAGCACTTTAGGACTTATGCCACGCTTGATGGCATTTCGGGTGAGCATCTCCTTGACGGCATTCATCTTCATATTGTCGTCGGCTACCAGGCGAATGGAATGATCTTTCTTATTAAAAATGACTTCGGTGTGGAGACCCCGGAAATCGTAGCGTCCATTTACCTCTTTAAGTGTATTGTTGACAGCGTTGTCGATCTCCTGAACATCAATTTTATTTACAATATCGAACGAGGGCATACAGTGTTCCGGTTGGCATTGGTGTTTGAATATACTAACGTTGCTACCGCTGAATTTCTAATCAAGGGAGCAGTGTATTTTAAATAGAAAATGGAAGGTCATAGAGCATAAATGCGAAAGTTCGCGCTCCCGATTCCACACATTAACCATTACTAATCGGTATAAGGTAGCAAATTTCCCGAATATTAACCCGTTTCGCCAAGCACTTTTTTGCGCTCTTCTTCATGTTCTCGTATGCGCCTGCCCAACAGCCGCTCAACCAGTATCCGGTCTTCCGGTGGGATGGAAGTATTAAATTCACAAATTTTCCCGTCTTCTGTCATATAGTCGATGGTAATTACCTCTTCTGAGAACCACTCAAAAGCCAGCACCAGTTTCCATTCGATAAATTGATCCAGGATAAGGATTCCTTTTGAACGAAATTCGGGAACAATCCGAACGGTCCATCCAAAAAAGCCGAAGCCGATCAGAGACATTCCTGACGTAACGCCGATGCCGGTGAAGGGGCCAAGTGTCAGGATACCGGTGCGGTAAATGCCATATGCCACCAGCAGGGTAGCGATGAGGTTTGGGGCGACATCAATCCAGAATGATCGCTGCATATACTCTATCGCGCCTGCTCGGTTTTTCTTCACGATGAGCTTTGTCCCATTTCCGATGAAAAATCCCGTTGCCAGTGTATACAGTGCCATTGTTATATGTGATGCCGCGGATTCAGGGAAAATGCCGATCCAGTGCGCCAGAAAAAGGAGAGTAAATACGAGTACGGCACCGAGCATAGCCCGGGAAAGGTTCTGTTGATTCAGGTGTTCAAGCCGCAGGTACTGGCGATACCCGAACCAGCCGGAGATCAGCAATACGGCGGTAAGCGTTGTTACGAGTAATATCATTGAATAATTTACTTAAAATGTTGCTGAAAAATTACTTTTTGAATGGTTATCATTCAAGCTCCATTTATGGAGCTTTTCAATCAAAATTTTGAGATACATGGATCAGAAATATCAGCCGAAAGAGGTTGAAGTACGAAATTCAGAACAGGAAGTGGAAATACAATGGGCTGACGGGCACCTTTCCCGCTACCCGTTGTACGGGTTGCGCAAAAATTGTCCCTGTGTAAAGTGCAGGGGAGGTCACGGGGAGATGGGAAATTTTGAGATGTCGTACTTTTTTGTAGATCCCCCGCGAAAGGTAACGGTAGAGAATATCCGCCAGGTGGGAAATCACGCCGTGCGAATATTCTGGAGTGACGGCCACAGCGACGGTATGTACCAGTGGGAGACCCTGCGGAAGCTGTGTCCCTGCAAGCAGTGTTATTCCCGGCAGAAGTAAGATTCGGCATCCCGGAAAGTCAAGGCAAATGTCCGGGGGCGAAACAGGCAGTCTGCCATCGATCAGTTATACTCCGTAAAAATGGCTTTCAGCGTGTCGTCAAAGTTTCTTACCGGTGTCGGTTCGAACTGCCGGCCGGTTAGCTGTTCAAAGAGCTCAGCATATCGTTCAAACACCTCCCACCGGAAGTCGTCGGGAAGATCGGGCAGTGTTTGTCCTTCAAGGCCCTGGAAATCATGCTCCATCAGCCATTCCCGCAGGAACTCCTTGGAAAGCTGTTTTTGAGGTTTACCCGCTTTCAGGCGCTGTTCATACTCATCCGCATAAAAGTAGCGGGAGGAATCGGCCGTATGAACTTCATCGATCAAAGTAACCTGGCCGTTGTGCAGCCCGAATTCATACTTGGTATCTACAAGAATCAGCCCCTGCTCGGCCGCCACCTGTTGCCCTCGTTCAAAAACACGGAACGCTTTTTCGCGGATTTCCCGCCAAACATGCTCCTCAACAATTTCCTGCTCCAGAATCTCCTGTTCCGATATATCCTCATCGTGTCCCTCTTCGGCCTTGGTGGCGGGCGTCAGGATCGGTTCTTTGAATCGCTGATTTTCTGCCATGCCCTCGGGCAGCGAAACCCCACAGAGCCAGCGTTCCCCGGCGTTGTAGACCCGCCAGGCATGTCCCGTGAGGCAGGCCCGGATCACCACTTCTACCGGAACCGGGTCGCATTTTTTGGCAATTGTGACGTTGGCGTGCGGCACATCCAGCACGTGCGTATCCACCAGGTCATCTACTTTTTCAAAACCGAATGCCGACAGCTGGTTCAGGATCTGTCCCTTGTACGGTATGGCCTGCCGCATAATATGATCGAAGGCAGAAATGCGATCGCTCACCACAATGCCAAGGGTGTCGCGATCCAGTTCATACACCTCGCGCACCTTCCCGCGGTAGGGAGCGGGCAGCCCCGGTACACTGGTTTGAGTAATACAGTGTTTCAACGCTTCATCTCGATCCATGTAACTTGATATGATTGTATTGACAAAATTTAACCTGAAGGAAAATCAAAAAATATCTGCTTAATCTGAAATCCAATTCTTATTTCCGCGCAATAATTTATCGGTCGGCATGTACGATGGGAACTATTAGCGGCGGTTGCAACATTTGTATGGTAGGCTATAAAGCAAGATAAAGGCAAAATGACTGATCTTTTCCGGATACCTTATAATTTGATTCGCCCGCTGTATGAGCGGACCTCCCTGCACCGTTCGGTGGTGGAGGAAGTGGAGAACGAGCAGCTGCAAGAGGCCTATATCCGCTGTCGCGAGATGACCCGCCAGCACGCCAAGACGTTTTACATGGCTACGCGATTCCTGCCCAACAAGAAACAGCGCGGAATATTTGCGATATACGCTCTCTGCCGGTATGTGGACGATCTGGTGGATGAAGCCGAGGACCTGATTGACCGGGAAAAGGTTACATATCCGGATATCCGCAACAGAATAGACCGGTGGAAACAGAAACTGGAAGAGACCTACAACGGCAAGCGGTTTGACGACCCGATACTGCTGGCATTTTCCGACGTGCTTCGCAGCTACCAGATTCCGGTGGAACTGCCCTTTGAACTGATGGAAGGCGTCTGCATGGACCTGTATAAAAATCGTTATGAAACGTTTGAGGAGCTCTGGGATTATTCCTACAAAGTGGCTTCGACTGTGGGACTGATGACCAGCGAGGTGTTCGGTTACAGTGATGAACAGGCCCTGCAGCACGCCATCGATCTCGGTATCGCCATGCAGCTTACCAACATTTTGCGGGATGTGGGCGAAGATCTGGAGAAAAATCGGATTTACCTGCCAAAGGAGGAGCTCGACCGGTTTGGGGTAACGGAAAAAGACCTGTTTTCCCACCGCCGGACCGACGCATTCATCGAGTTGATGCAGTTCCAGATTGAGCGAACACGCAACTACTACCGAAGTACAGACAGGGGCATCGAAATGCTGGAAAAAGACAGCCGCCTGCCGGTGTATCTTGCGAGTTTCAATTACGGTCGCATCCTCGATAAAATTGAGGAGAACGGCTACAACGTGTTTGAAAAACGAGCCTACCTGAATGCAACCGAAAAAATAACCATCCTGCCTCGCGTGCTCTACCGGATGAAATATTTTTCTTCCTGATAATAGTCCTTACACATTAGATTTCGATCTTTTATATTGATTTTAAATTCCAAACAAGAGAAAGGCCTGTTACATGGAGAAACAAGTTGAGAAATGGCGGAGTCCGAGTTTAGGTAAAAATATGGAACTGCGCACCTATGGCGAGGCGGGGACTCCCGTTCTTGCGATTCCGACCCGCGGCAAGGGAGCGAAACAGTGGGAAGAGAAGGGGATGGTGGAAGCGATCTCCTTCCAGCTGGAGAACGGGTACAACCAGCTGTTTTGTATTGAATCTGCCGACGAGGAGAGCTTTTTCAACACCAGTATTTCACCGGCACAACGGATTATCCGCCAGATCCAGTATGAATCCTACATTATTGAGGAGGTCGTTCCGAAAATTGAGGAAAAAAGTGCTATCGATTTCCTGATTATAGCCGGGGTCGACATGGGAGGGTATCACGCCATCAACCTGGGCCTTAAACACCCGAAAAGTTTCGGCAAGGCGATCGGCATTAGCGGAGTCTACGACATCACACCATTCATGGACGATTACTATGATGAAAATATCTACTACAATAACCCGGTAGATTATGTCCCCAACCTGAACAATGAGAAACTGCTGGAACAGGTGCGGCAGGTCGACTTCCGGCTGGTCAGTTATGTCAACGACCCGAGAAAAGAGCTGGCATACAGGCTTGATGAAATTTTCAAGACTAAAATGATGGAGCACGAGCTGGATGTCTGGCAGATGCAGACGGACGAGGAGAAGGAGTGGGAAATATGGAAGCAGATGTTTAAAATCCACATCGTATAGAGGGATATGACCAAAATTAAAAAAGTACTGGTTGCCAATCGCGGGGAAATTGCCCTTCGCGTGATACGCACCTGTCGGGATATGGGTATCGAGACCGTTGCCGTCTATTCCGACCCGGACGCCAACACTCCTCATGTCCTGCACGCCGACGAATCGGTGCATATCGGTCCCGCCACCTCTTCGGAAAGCTACCTGGTGTTCGACAAGATTATCGATGCCGCCCGGCAGACGGGAGCCGATGCCATTCACCCGGGATACGGGTTCCTCAGTGAAAACGGGGATTTTGCAGAACGGTGCCGAAAGGAGAATCTCATTTTTATCGGTCCCGGTGCCGACTCCATCCGGCTGATGGGAGATAAAATGGCAGCCCGCGAGCTGATGAGCAGGGCGGAGGTGCCATATCCACCAGGGACAAAGGAGGCGCTCAGGGATCCCGAAGAAGCTGAAAAGATCGCTGAAGAGATCGGGTACCCTGTGCTGGTAAAAGCAGCGGCAGGCGGCGGTGGCAAAGGAATGCGCATTATTCGTGAAAAAAGCGGCTTTCGGTCCGGAATTAAGGCCGCGCGTTCGGAAGCGCGAAACGCCTTCGGGGATGATCGCGTCTATATCGAGAAATACCTGGTGGAGCCCCGGCACGTAGAGTTCCAGATTATTGCGGACGAGCAGGGGAATGTGCTGCACGTGTATGACCGCGAATGTTCGATTCAACGCCGGCATCAAAAGGTGATTGAGGAGGCGCCCTGTGCTATCCTTACGCCCGAATTGAGAGCGGAAATGGCCGAGGCGGCCATAACTGCGGCCCGTGCCTGCGACTACGTGGGGGCGGGAACGATCGAGTTCCTGGTCGACAGGGATCGCAATTTCTACTTCCTTGAGATGAATACGCGGCTGCAGGTTGAACATCCGGTAACCGAACTGACGACGGGTCTGGACCTGGTAGAGTTGCAGATACGGGTGGCGGAGGGCGAAACGCTGCCGATTAAACAGGAAGATATTACACAACAGGGACATGCCATCGAATGCCGGATTTATGCAGAAGATCCGTGCGACAACTTTTTGCCCAGCACCGGCCGGCTGACGAAACACCGCATCCCGTCGGGCCACGGAATCCGGGTGGATGCCGGGGTGGAGGAGGGACAAGAGGTAACGATCAATTACGACCCGATGATCTCAAAGCTGTGCAGCCATGGTAAAGATCGCGATGAGGCGATACGGCGGATGTTGCGGGCGCTCGAGGAATATGAGATTGCGGGATGCCGCACCACCATCCCCTTTTGTCGTTATGTGCTGAGGCATGAAGCGTTCCGGAACGCGGAGTATGACACGCACTTTGTACCCGATCATTTTAAACCGGACAAACTGCATCAGAGTAATCGTGATTTACAATCGATTGCGGCGACATTGCTCAAACGTGCCCGGAGTGGAGAAAACGGCGGTGTGAAGGAAAATGAAGAGATGAAGCCTGCCCGTAACTCTAATTCTCACTGGTGGCAAAAACGCCGGAATATGTAGCGAGGGTGTTCGCTTAGCAGCTGCGCTGTGTTCGCCCCGGTATCGACTGCTGGTCTGTCGGGCAGACTCCCGGCGTTATTAAATTCATTTGTTTGCAACCGAGGGGAAGCGTTTTAATCAATCGCTTTTTCGAAATACAAAGTACCGATAACATGAAAACACTGGTTCGCCTGGAAGAACTCGGCATGCTGCTGCTCTCAATCGTCCTTTTCTCTACCACGGGCTATCCCTGGTGGTGGTTTTTGCTGCTCATCCTTGTACCGGATATTTCGATGATCGGCTATGGGGCGGGAACTAAAGTCGGGGCTTTCATCTACAATCTCTTTCATCACCGGGGGATCGCGGTTTTGATATACCTGGTGGGCTACTATCTTATTGATTCGACCACGCAGATGATCGGCATTATCCTGTTTGCCCACTCCTCGATGGATCGCATGCTGGGATACGGACTTAAACATGCTGACTCCTTCAAGCACACCCACCTGGGATGGATTGGCAACAAAAATGGTTCAGAATAGTTAGATTTGCTCCAGGTCCGTTCCGGGTCAACGCTGATTGTTATTGTCTCCGCTCATAATCTCGAACTCCAAAATACCCTGTTTTGTCACAGAAGAACCAGGATCTTTTCGACCAGCTCAAAAAGCTTGATACCGAACAGCGGAATCCCGCCACCCGCGGCATCGACCTGGCTGATGCGCATGAAATTGCCCGGCTTATCAATGAGGAGGACAAAAAGGTAGCTTTCCAGGTGGAAAAAAAGCTGGATCGTATTGCCGAGGCGATTGAAATGGTTAAAGAATCGCTACAGGAAGGGGGGCGGTTGATCTACGCGGGAGCCGGCACCAGCGGACGGCTGGGCGTGCTCGATGCCGCAGAATGTCCACCCACATTTGGTTCAGATCCCGAACAGGTCGTGGGGCTGATCGCAGGTGGCCGGGAGGCGATGTTTGTGGCACAGGAGGGGGCCGAGGATTATGAATCCAACGGCGCCGAGGCGGTGGAGCAGATCGAACTGGATCCGCCTGATATCCTTTGTGGACTGGCGGCCAGCGGGCGCACCCCGTATGTGCACGGGGCGGTAAAGGAGGCACGTAATCGGGGATGCAAAACCATTTTTGTGACTACCGTACCCCCCGGTCAGTTTAACCTGCAGGTGGATCTGCTTATTGACGTACCGGTTGGTCCTGAAGTAATAATGGGCAGTACCCGTATGAAAAGTGCGACCGCCCAAAAAATGGTTCTCAACATGATTACCACCGGTGTAATGATACGCCAGGGTAAAGTATATGAAAATGTGATGGTCGACCTGATGTTGACCAACAATAAGCTGCGCGAGCGGGCCAAGCGCATCATTATGAATTTTACTGACCTGAACTACCCCCAGGCCGCCCAAAAGCTGGAAGAGGCCGGTGGACATGTCAAAACTGCGCTGCTTATGGCCCTTGGCGACCTGTCCGCCGACAGCGCCCGGAAACTCCTTGAAAAACATGACGGTTTTATACGGAAAGCGTTTCTGAGCTTAAAAGATAACCGGCAGTGATATGCGCACTTTTTGGAGTGGTATTAACTGGATCTGGTGGACCGTGTGTTTCGTCACTTTTTTTGTGCTGGTCACCATCACGTTTATACTCACCTTCCCTTTTGACCGGCACCGCCAGCTGCCCAATCGTATGTTAAAGGGACTTGCGTTTTGTTTGCTCAAAGTGGTTCCAGGCTGGAAAATTACGATTAAAGGCACTTCAAATTATGAACCGGGAATACCGACCGTGTTTGTTGCCAATCATCAAAGTTTCCTGGATATGCCGTTAACCTATCTGCTGCCGTGGACCATGAAATGGGTCTCCAAAAAAAGCCTGTTCAAGATTCCCTTTCTCGGGTGGATTATTACGATGACGGGCCATTTAGGTATTGACCGCAAGAGCCTGAAATCCGTTAAATTGCTGGACGAGCTGGTAGAGCCGATTCAGTCGGGTATTCCCGCCATGTTCTTTCCGGAGGGGACGCGCACTGAAACGGGCGAGATCGGTCAGTTTAAAGATGGAGCTTTTACGCTGGCCCGCCGATATAATTTTAGAATACAGCCGCTCGTTTTGGAAGGGGGATACCAGGCGATGCCTGTGGGAACATGGAAATTCAACTTTAAACAGCGTTTCTCGGTATCGGTGCTGGAGCCGGTGAACCCCAATGATTTTGATACGGTTAAAGATCTGAGAGAACATGTCCACACCCGGTTGATCAACGAATTAAACGCGCTTAGAAGCGATCCAGACTCATAAACTACCGTATTAACGGAGAGATATTATTGTTTCAAAAGATAACAGACATACTGCATCGTCAGCCCTACCGTATCAAAATTATGGGTACTATCATTGTGGCCGAAGTGTTGATGATAGCGTTATTTCTTTTCTGGCCCGTTGAGCAAAAGAGCGGCGGTACTTACCAGGATTTTGAGCCGATTGACGACGCCATTGCTATTGAAGATGTACAGATAACCACGCAACGGAGCTCGCCACCGCCACCGCCCACTCCCCAGGTGCCGGTACCGGTGCCGAACGATCAGATTATTGAGGAGGAACCGATTGTGGTTGAAGAGTTGAATCGCCAAAATCTGCCCAACCCCATCGAGGAAATTGGAACTGGTCCCGGAGGAGAAGGAGACCAGGTGGCCGCCAACCCGGAGCAATCGCCCAGCCTGGTGCGTATCGTGGAACCCACCGTGCCTGAAGAAGCCAAAAAGGCGGATATAAAGGCGGAGATTTGGGTTAGCTTCCTGGTAAATACGGAAGGCAATGTGGAAGAGGCGTCAATATCCAGGATTAAGCTATATGACAAAAAAGGTGATTCCTTCGAGATCGTAAACAGCATAAATTATGGATTGACCGAGGCCACTCTGGAAGCTGCTTTGAAGTGGAAGTTCAGGCCGGCAAAGAACAACGGGGAACCGGTAAAGGCTTTTACGGAGCATATCTTTTCATTCGGCTTTTAACAGGTAAATCGTTAACAGCCAGGAGAGATCAAGAGAAATTTCTTTTGATTAAACTGCCACATTCCTCTATATTTGCGCACTTCCTTGGAGAGGTGCCGGAGCGGTCGAACGGGCTCGCCTGGAAAGCGAGTGTGCCCTCACGGGTACCGAGGGTTCGAATCCCTCCCTCTCCGCTGTATGTTCAAGCACTTGTCAGGCAAAGTTTATATTGGTTTGCCTGACGAAGTTGTTCTTTTGATGCCGTACGCAGTTCAGCTTTCCTTTCATGCGTACAGGAGCGAACCGGCTTCCAATAAGAGGATTTTACAGAACCTCAATTCCTCGCTCTGGCGCAGCTATACTTCCGTTTAGCCCGAATTTCTCACCAGGAAATTTGTTCTTCAGCAAGGCAAAGGGGAAATGGCCGCGCAGGCGTACCGTTGTACCTTAAGCAGGTAATTTCCCTTTAACGCAGCTGAAGGGCAAATCTCGCAGCGCTTTATACCCTGTCAACTAAAAAGCTCGGTAACATATGATGTTAGATACTGCCTGCCATCAGGGTACATATATTTATGCATACATTATTGTAAGGTAATATGGGCTGGGTCAACAAGGTCGGTGGCACAACCACTTCCCAGCAAAACAGGAGGCTCTGCATGGGTCCCAAATAAATAAATAAATATTGAAAAGGGAAGTTCCTTCGGTCGATGCCATTTCCCCGCGACCAGCTGTATGAATATTAATCCGATCTAACGTTTGTTTCCATTTTACAATAGCCGCTGTATGCACCGCTCCAATCTGAGCTTCAGTTGGTTGTCATACCTATCCTGGATTCGAGATAATTCTCAACCAGAATGCCTGTTTCAGTTTCGTATATGTCCGATATCAGTCAGATGTATCTGCGGAGAATGCCCGAGCGGATAAGATTGATTATACATTGTTAATATTTTTACCAGTATAGTGACCTAAAAGACTGTTTTGCAAGGATATACCCATAAGGATTCAGTATTTATTGAAAATAAAATATACCTTTTGAATAAATTTTATGTTGATTCTTGACAAAATATGTCATTAGTTTCCACCGGTTTAACAGGGGTGCAACAAAATCACCATTCTATATATTTAACGATCACACGGTTATGAAGTCGCTATATATTACAGTTCTATTTTTTGCTCTTACTCTTACGGCATGCGAGCAGCCCAACAGTCCTGATTTCAAGGTCGACCAAAAGGTACAGGCGCCTTTAATGTCAGAGAAGACTTACCAGTTTATGGGAAGCAGCGACGCCCTGATTGATACGACAGATCCTGATTTTGAATCTCTTTTTTCAACGGATAATGACGGATTCATCCGGTTGTCGAAGGAAGAGGATTTCGATTTTGGCGAACTCGACGGGGCAATTCCTGAAATTGATGTCGATCCTACCTCGGTGAACGCAAGCGTGGGCGAAATTGCGCTGAATAATTTTTCTTCATCGTCAGGCAATCTCGGGAGTGCCGGTTTCCAATCAGTAACCGGGTTGGACCCCGCGCTTTTTGGTCCCCCAACCACCATACCGGGAGGCTCTGAAACGGTGGAAATTGATATTTCGACCGATTATCTGCAGAGCGCCACAATAAAAGGGAATACAGGCAGCATCACCATTGATGTCACCAACGAGCTTGGATTTACCATTGACGATATCACCCTTCGGTTAATATCGGGAGGAAGTCCAGACGTGACTCTCGGCACCGATCAAATGGGGGCGGGTGAGCAGCTGGAAGACGGGAACTCACGCTCATTTCAGATCAACTTCTCGGATGGAGATGTTCTGCAGAATTTAAAAGCTGAAGTAGATGTAAGCTGGAACAGCCAGCCGATGGAGGATGACCCGGATGAGCTGATCGTGAGCCAGCTGGAGGGACAAAATGTTGTTGCCTCGCAGGTCGAAGCGGCAATAAAAGCCCAGGGATTTTCAACCAGCGGGTCAGTGGCCATTGACGATGCGAATTTTCGATTTGAAGATCCCACCCACTACATCCAGATAGCAACGGGAGAGCTGCAGATAGACCAGATTGTAAACGATATCGATCTGGGAATAGAACCGCTGATCATCTCATTTCCAGGGATACGGCGGGCGCCCTATAATCCCGGAGACAGCGTAACCGTTCAGTTTGACCAAATACCGCGATCCGGTTCCGGCACGGCCCCGGACGAAAGTATTGACCTTTCGGATGTACGGATCTTTGCCGAGGATAATAAGCTGGTGTATAACATCAAGGGGGCGACGGAAAACACCCAGGACGGTTCCGGAGATATCCGCACGATCAATGAATCTGATCAGATGGGAGCGACAGTCGGAATCAACAACCTGGCAATAGACGAGGCCTTTGGAGTGGTTGTACCGCGCAACGTGATCGTGAATGACGATGACCCCTCCAACGGGACCGATGTGGTTGACCTGTTTAACGACAATGAGGCGCAAACTATTACCATCGATGCGCTTGAAGATCTTTCAGATCAGCTGGATGGAATTGAGTTCACCAACCCAGAAATGAGTATCCGGTATTTTACCAATATCGGGATTCCGGCCACTATCTATGCCAGTATCGTCGGGGTGGATGCAGGGGGTAATCGCGTCTACCTGAAGGGATCGCAGGGCGGACCTCACTATGTGAATTCCACGACCGCAGATAACCTGGATGAACTGAATGCGAACGGCAGCAAGCTTGACAGCAATCAGTTGATTAAGTTTACCATTAGTCCCTCGCAGGATCCAGCCACGCCCCAGTTTGTTAGTTTTGACAAATCTAACTCCAACGTCGATGAATTTTTAAATAACCTGCCCTCAGATATTCGTCTTGTCAGCGTGGCGACCGTCAACGAGTCGCTGCAGGAGGGTACCATCACCGACCCGGTTGAGTTTGATCCCTCGATGAGCGTGGATATTCCGCTCGACCTGTCGGCTAATTCTGCCAGCTACCGTGACACGGTTGAAGTGGACCTGGGAGACCTGCCGGATCCCGAGCAGGACGATCAGCGCCTAACGGAAGGAACGATACATATCGACTACACCAACGGCCTGCCACTTGGAACTACGTTGAACCTGGTGCTGCTTGACGCCGACGGCAACGAGGTGACCCGCATTCCCTCATCTTCGCAAGATCCCCTGACCATTGGCTCTGCTACCGTCGATAGTGGTTCGGGATTTGTTACTGAGGCTAATGCCGGCAATTTGAGTATCTCGCTGGAACAGGATCAGCTCAACCTGTTAAATCAAACAACCGACATGGAGTTCCTGATCGGGTTAAACACCGATCAAAACAGGAGTTCTGTACGCCTCAGGGCGGAGGATACCATATCCGTAAAAATAAGTTTAAGTGGCTCTGTTGAATCAACCGTTAACTAGAAAATGAAATTCAATACAATGAAACGCTATACCCAAAAAATTGCCCTTTTTATTGGCTTGTTAACGGTTGCTGCCGGTTCGGTTCAGGCGCAATCCAGGCACGTTTCAGCGACCAGTCTCGGACTCGGCGGCGGCGGAACAGCATACCTGAACGGGTACCACGCTAATTTTGTCAACCCCGCAAACCTCATGCTTCAGAACAACACGGAAAATAACTTTACCGTGGGACTGCTGGGGGGGATCAGCACATCGGGCGGCGGTGGATTGGCCAATATCTCGGTATACAATAAATATTTTACGAAGGGGCTTACTGTTACAGACCAGGTTGCCGCGGATGCCCTGGACCAGTGGTTCGGTTCCGATCCTGAAAAAATGCAGACAGCCGGCCTCCAGCTGGATTTCATACCGATAGGGCTCTCAACCCGTGGAGAGCAGTGGAGTGCCAGCCTGGCACTGCGTACCCGAACGATGACCAGCGCCGGTATGAACCGGGGATTGGCCGAACTCGGAATTTACGGGCTGGATGGGGAGATCTTTTCTTCTCCCAGGCCGGTAGACCTGAGTGTGGAATCTATGACCTTTGCTGAAGTATCGGCGGGATTTTCCACAAAATTGCTTGGTATATCCAACCTGTTCGGTATATTCGAAAATATCCAGGTTTTTGCAGGCGCAGCTCCCAAACTGCTGCTCGGCATGAACTATTCCAGGATGAATCTTAATTCAACGCTCGAAATTCAGCGCCGCGATGATTATATAGACGAGCTTCGCCATGATTTTGCCTATACTGTTGAAACAACGGGTGAGGTGACCGAACAACTTAATAATTACTATAATGACCGTCAGAATTCATCGCAAAATCCCGAGCTGGGAGATTATGTTGAGCCCGCCGCTTCCGATTTCTACGAAATTAAAGGCACCGGATTTGGACTTGATCTCGGCGTGACGGCCCAGATGGATGTTGAAGTTCCGATTATCGGAGCTGTTTCATCAGGGGCTGAGCGACTTCGCGTCGGACTTTCACTTACCGACCTGGGTTCGGTCTCGTTCGATAATCAGTTCGGACGGTTCGCTGCAGATGACCTGCTGGTGTGGAATGGGTTTGAGATCGACCAGGAACGCATAGACAACGAGTTTAACGGGGATGAAGGCGAATACTACAACCATGTGCTGGCCGACAGCATCGGGTCGGATATATATGGCGGTTTTGCGCCAACCGGAGTTGCGAGCATTACTAAATCCCTGCCCTCCATGCTGAATTTTGGGGCCCAGCTCACGATGAACAAGCTCAGCTTGTCGATGGATCTCGGCACCGGTTTTGTCGATCGGGGAATTAACAGCAAACGCGCTTCCATGACGGCCGGTATCGAATATCGGCTGCTCGGTTTCTTGCCGCTCCGTGTGGGAATGCGAACGGGAGGATACTCCTCCACCTCGTACTCTGCCGGCATAGGTCTGGCCTTCAACAGTTTTGAGTTTAATGTAGCTGCCTCTTCTGTACCCAACTCCATGTCGAATGGAACCAATCTCGGGGCAGCCTGGAGTGGGCTGGTCTTTCGCTTTTAATGATCATAATCTCCTGCTATCCTATGGAATAGGGCTTTGCAAATCCCTCAATCTCGTTAAAAGGGAGTAGTGCTCCCGTTTAAAAGGTCAACAAGGTCGGTGGTTCAACCACCTCCAAAAAAAATAGCAGGTTCTGCAAAGGTCCCTGTAAAATTATCGTTATGGACTTTACACCCCGGGATTCCACTGCCCGGGGTTGTATTATGCTGTCACGTTTTACAGGCTATAGTTAGCCCGCATTTTCCACAAGTATTTCTGTTAAAATCCTGTAACTCAATGGCATGCATATGATTATACCATATTCAAATATAACATAATGCTAACAGGAGTAACATGCTGTGAAATCCGGTTAGAGCCGTAGAATTGACGCCGGCTGGCAGCAAAATTGATTCTTTCCCGGCATCCTGGACCGAGGGCTAACCTCGGGTTTATCATAAATAATTTGCAGGTCACGGACGTTTTTCCGTTTATACCTATATCGCTATGGTGGTGACAGGAGCTTTCTTAACCCTGAGCACCGCTTCAGTCCGACATATCTCCCTAATGTATAAACGTAGCTTAATATGCTGATAGCCGCTCCAGCCCTTGCTCTCGCATCCATATTAATGGCTTACCTGTTGATTCGTTCTGTATTAAGGTGGGGCGCCAAAAGAGTAATAAAATCGAGGGTGGATACAGAACTTCAGCAAATGTTTTACTGGTTTTGGGACGGAACCCCGGAAGATCGGCTATACGCCTGGTACAAGGTACGGACGGTGTTAAAACAGCGGCAGGACAGGGAGGCAAAAAATAAAGTAGCCGAAGTAGAACGAAAAATTATGAGCTTTGATAAAACCAGCATGCACGGGAACCTTTCGGTAGATGAGAAAGGACAGCTGATCATACATAGCGGCGACTACCTGGTCCGGTAAAAAGAACCGGCTGGAACAGGGCTCACAATGGCAAAGATACTGGGAGTGTATCCGTTCCAGGGCAATTCTATTTGGCAATGAGTTTCCATCCGTTTATATTTTTTCCCTTTTCCGTGAGTAAACAAAATTTTCGAACGCAAGATATTTTTACTGTGACAAACCAAACAGCATATGTTAGCGATTTTGTAAATCTGCTTGATCCCGGGCTAAATCAAATTTTTAATATGTCGGAGGAGGAAGCCGAAGAGCTGGTGGCCTCCGGCAATGCTGAAAAGGTTAGAAATATTGACGGCCAGTACGCCATCGTGACGAAAGTGGAAGACCAGGTATTCCTGGCGCGGTCTATTGGTCGCCCGATGCGATACTTTCTGGCCAAGCAGGAATCCGGTCCGTTGCTGATTGTAGCTGAACGCATTGATGAAATTTATGGATATCTGGAGGAGCAGGACATGGAGGAGCAGTTTCATCCCTCATATACGCGAATGGTGCCCGCCCACTACCTTGTGCGGCTGGATATCGTCGGCTGCCCGGATCCGAGTCCGACGTACAAGCGCTATTTTAAACCGGAACAGAACAGCCTGAATGAAGACCTTGACGAAATAGGACGAGCCTACATCGGGGCGTTGGCTGATGAATGCCAGAAATGGCTTCGGGGTATTCCCGAAGATGAACCGGTGGGGGTGCTTTTTTCCGGTGGAATTGACAGCGGTTCCGTTTTCGTGGTACTGCACCACTTGATGCTGGAGATGGGACTCTCGCCGCAACGTCTCAAGGCGTTCACCCTGTCGGTTGATGGCGGAGCCGATGTAAAGCAGGCCCACTCTTTTCTTGATGAGCTGGATATGTCGCTGTTCCTGGAAGTAATGGATGTTGAAAAGTCAGAAATCGATTTCAGGGAGGCGATTGAGGTTATAGAAGATTACAAACCACTGGACGTCCAGGCGGCCGCGATGACGCTGGCTCTCTGCAGGAAGATTCGCCAGCGATATCCGGACTGGAAATTCCTGGCCGACGGTGATGGAGGAGATGAAAATCTCAAAGACTACCCGATAGATGCCAACGACGAGCTCACCATCCGAAGCGTACTCAGCAACCCGCTTCTCTATCACGAGGGATGGGGCGTTGATAAAATAAAGCATTCGTTAACCTATTCCGGTGGACAGAGCCGGGGACACGTACGTACCTACGCCCCGGAGCGTAAGTACAACTTTGAGGGATTCAGCCCCTACTCGCTCCCCAATGTGATCGAGGTTTCTGAGGGTATTCCATTTATACAGCTCACCAACTGGGATGAGCAGGAGCTCTACGCGCTGAAAGGAGAGATTGTGCAGCGGGGAATAAAACAGGTTACCGGGGTCGATATGCCGGTCTTCCCCAAACGGCGGTTTCAGCACGGGGCGGTGACCGATGAACTATTTGAGGAGCTGTTCCCTGAACATGAGACAGAATATAGATCATATTTTTCCTCGCTTTATGCCCGGTAGTGCCCAGATTGAGCAGCTGCGTCCCCCGAAAAATCCGGTCGATCCCTCTGTTCCTTATCAATTTCTGCATGAGCGGGAACCCGATGAGGGTGGAACCATTCGTGAGGTCAACACCATCTTCCTTACCAACCGGGAGTGCCCGTTTCGGTGCCTGATGTGCGACCTTTGGAAAAATACCCTCGATGAGGCCACGCCCGTGGGAGCCGTGCCCCGCCAGATCCAGTACGCGCTTGAACGGTTACCAGAGGCGTCGGTGGTGAAACTCTACAACAGCGGCAATTTTTTTGATACAAAGGCCGTGCCGCCGGATGATTACGAAGCGGTCGCTGATCTGCTTTCAGGTTATGACCGGGTAATCGTCGAAAATCATCCCAAACTCTGCGGTTCGCACTGTGTCGCATTCAGCGAACTCCTGGAGGGTGAACTCGAAATTGCCATCGGACTGGAAACGATTCACCCGGAAGTGCTGCCAAAGCTGAATAAACAGTTTACCCGGCAAGATTTCGTAGAGGCTTCTTCTTTTTTACGAAGCAACGCTATCTCGATACGCACCTTTCTGCTGTTGAATCCCCCGTATCTTGCGGGCAGGTACGAAGGTATTGAATGGACGCTGAAATCCGCCCGGTTCGCTTACGAGCAAGGGGCCAGGTGCAGCTCCATAATTCCCACTCGTCCGGGAAACGGAATCATGGAAAAACTGCGGGAAGAGGGAGTCTACGTTCCGCCAACCCTGGGAGCGCTGGAAGAGGCTGTTGAACGGGCAATGGAGTCGGTCGGGGGACGAATTTTCGCCGATCTCTGGGATCTTCAACAATTTGCCTCCTGTTCCCGTTGTTTTGAAGAACGGGAGGAGCGTCTCCGTGAGATGAATTTGAAACAACAGGTGTTGCCGGCTGTTTCATGTGAATGTGAATATTGATATAGAATACGGGGCCTTTCTACACCAGGAAGGAGGAACCAATGCCGGGGATCCTGTCCGATGACCGGAGACAGTAACATCCGCCTGTAAGGATATGTAATTGATTCAGATCCGGTCTTCCTGGTAATTAACCATCATTACACGCCGATGAGCACCAACAGGACAAAACAGACCATAAAAGCTGATATTCTCATTGTGGGAGCGGGTTTCGCCGGCTCGCTTGCGACCCTCTGCCTGCATCAGGCCGGTTTTGAGGTGTGCCTGGTCGAAAAAGGCAGTCACCCGCGGTTTGCCATTGGTGAATCTTCGACCCCGGTCGCCGACATGATATTGCGGGATCTTTCAGACCGTTACTCCCTGTCGTGGCTTCGGGATTTCTCACGATACGGCAGCTGGCAAAAAAACTACCCGGAAATCACGTGCGGTTTAAAGCGGGGCTTCAGCTACTACAAACACGATAAACAATATCCCTTTTCAACTGACGAAGATCACACCCGTGAGCTGCTTGTGGCCGCCAGCTCAAGCAATGAAAACTCCGACACGAACTGGTTGCGGTCAGAGCTTGATGCCTTTTTGGTTGAAAAAGTTAAGGAATACGGTATCCCTTATTTTGACGATACCGATATATCACGTTGTGAGAAGGATGACTCGTGGTCATTCCACGCCGATCGGGGGGGACATCATGTTGTATTTGCTGCTGATCTCCTTGTGGATGCCACCGGGACCCCATCTTTTCTGGGTAACTACATGAATATTGATTCTGCAGATGACGGATTCCATACCAACTCCCGGGCGCTCTACACCCATTTTGAAAATGTTACGCCCTGGTCGGAGATCCTGCAGCAACTGGATATACCGGCGATTGACTACCCCTACGATCCCGACCATTCAGCTCTTCATCACCTGATAGAGGAGGGCTGGGTATGGATGCTCAGGTTCAATAATGAGCGTACCAGCATGGGCATCATGCTGGATCAAAACCGCTTCGGTAACAATAAAACGATATCGGCCGTGGATGAGTGGAACTCGATCATCGCCAGCTATCCTTCTCTCCGGGCTGTGACTGCACCAGCGAAATTGGCGGCCGTGCCGGGCAGGATTTTTCGAACCGGTCGGTTGCAGCGCTGTCTTGCAAAAGCAGTGGGGGAGGGATGGGTGGCACTGCCCCACACCATTGGCTTTGTGGATCCACTGCACAGTACGGGAATTGCCCATTCGCTCTCAGGTGTGGAAAGGGTCGTTGAAACTATAATCCGTCACTGGGATGATAATCCGAAACTCTACGCCGAACTCACACGCTACGAGGAAGGAATTTTCAGAGAGCTGGAGTTAATTGACAAGCTGGTGGCCGGGTGCTACCGGGGACTCCACGCTTTCGAGCTCTTTAACAGCTGGACGATGCTCTATTTTACTGCGGCCATCCGCTATGAGCAGCAGCGGTTAAGGGGGAAAGTGCCTTCCCATTTTTTGTCTGCGGGCGACAGAGGGATTCAGCAGATGGTGGACGATTTGTTCCAGGTCTTACAACAACTCACTGATTCTGAAAATATTACTGCGGGAGACCAGCATAGCTTTAGAGCTTTGGTCAAAGACTATATCGCTCCCTATAATACTGCCGGCTTGCTGGATCCGGGGGCAAAAAACATGTACCACCATACGGCAGCCGAGCTATAGAGCTGTACGCAGATCTGAGTGCAGGTAGATCTTTTGAAAATATGAGACCTCTGCAGTCAGCTTTGAAAGGGGTCAATCCGCTGGTTTATATTCCGGTCACGGGGATATTGCAACTATAAATGGCGATCTATCCTTCCTCAAATCGTTGAATATCGACAGCGTCAAAAAGAGTACGTCCATCCAGGAGATGATCAGCATAGTGATTGGCCAGGAATTTACCGTACATCAGTCCCTTTGAACCAAGTCCGGTGTAGGCATAGAGGTGGTTTTGCCCGGGATGTTCTCCAAGCACGGGTTTGCGGTTGGGAGTAGAAATGCGGACTCCGGCCCACTGTCCCACCAGGGTGGAGTTGGCTTCCAGTTCCGGAAGGGTCCGCCTCAACCGGTTGCGGAGGTACTCCTCTCCATACTCGTCGGTGTTGAGAGATTCAAAATCGTGTTCATAGGTACTGCCCTGGGCGTACCATTGGTTGCCGATATGGGCAATGTACCCGAGACTGGAAATGGAATGTTCAAACGGAAGAGGTTCATCCGGCTGGAAGATCGCCATCTGTCCCTTTATCGGGTGAAGAGGCAAGAAATCCCAGAATGGATGCCTGGTCATGTCAAAACCGGTGGCAAAGACCAGCTTGTCGCAGTTTATCTCGCGAGTTTCCAGGCTGACCGTCCACCCGGCACTGGTTTGGTTGAGCTGGTAGTCCGCGTGTTCAATAACGGTTGCTCCCTGCGTTTCAAGATATCGTGCCAGGGCCTGTAGATACTGGGTAACATCCACCGTAAGCCCGACAGGTAGCCACAGTCCGCCTTCCACGCAATTGATGCCGGGGTGTTTCCGCTGTATCTGCTCCCTGCTCAGCCACTCGCACCAGCCGTGAGGCCAGGCCGTTTTTTCCAGCTGATTTTTCATTTTCCGCGCAATTTTCTCAGTAAGCGCGGGCCGCAGTACGCCGTTTCGTGTAAAGAACGGTTCTTCAGAAAAGGGGGCAACTTTCCAGAGCGTTTTATATACCGCCTCGTAGCACTGCTCCGCCCGCCACGTTTTGGTGGCCCTGCGGCCGGTGGCGGGATTGACCATACCCAGTGGCGTCCCGGAGGCCCCGGAGGCGATCTCATTTTTTTCAATCACACATACGCGGCAATTCCGTTCCGTTAAGGCATCGGCCAGGGAAAGACCGGCAAGCCCGGCCCCCAGGATACAAAAATCGAATGTTGAATCAGTCAATGGGTCGGGCTATAAAAGTTCACTTGACATGATTTTCTGGGCGCCGGCATCCTTCATTTCTGCCCAGGCCTGCTCAACAGAACCGTCAATATCGATTCCTCGAACGGCATCTTCGATGACAAAAACCTCAAAACCCTCGTTAAGCCCGTCAATTACCGACCATTTTACACAAAAGTCCGTCGCCAGCCCTACTGCATACAGGGTATCAATTTGGCGCTCCCGGAGATATCCGGCCAACCCTGTACTGGTCTCATTGTCATTTTCGTAGAAGGCCGAATAGGAATCTATCTGCTTTCGGAATCCTTTGCGGACGATCAGCTGGGTTTGCCGGGTCTCCAGCGCACGGTGAAATTCGGCTCCGCGGGACCCCTGCACACAGTGGTCGGGCCAGAGTGTCTGTTGGCCATACGGCATTTGTACTGTTTCAAATGGCTTTTTCCCCTCGTGGGAAGAGGCAAAAGAGGAGTGTCCCTCGGGATGCCAGTCCTGGGTTTGGACCACAATATCAAATGTGTCAGAAAGATGATTGATGACCGGTACCACTTCATCACCCCGTGGTACCTCAAGAGCCCCACCGGGACAAAAATCATTTTGTACGTCGATAATCAATAAAGCTTGCATAACCAAGTCAGTTTTTTTTCAATTTCTGAGATAAATTATCCCGCAACTCCATCAGTTCTTTGCTGATACCCACCTTGTAGATATGAGGATTCTCGAACCTTTTGTGTTCGGGATTAAGCAGCTCAAGGCGTTTTTGAGCATATGTTGCAGATTCAGCTGCAGTTGGTAAGTCGATGATCCGTTCTCCGCGATCAAATACTTTGTGAAGCAGCTCCTCACTGCGGAACTGACCGACCTCGCTTCTTTTGGAGGGATAATGGGGATGGATAATCGTTTTTGTATCGGTCTCGCCCTCCAACATGATGCCATCCCCGTAAAAGGTGCCGTCTTCGTACAGGTATCGGCAGACCTTCTTCCGACCGGGAAGCGTGATTTTTTCGACATTTTCGGAGAGCTTCAGCCGGGGATCTCCATTGACCTCGCACAGCTTGTAAACGCCGTCAAGGGCCGGCGAATCTTGCCCTGTTACCAGCCGTGTGCCCACCCCAAACAGGTCGATCGGCGCATCTTGACTCAACAAGCTTTTTATCAGCCGCTCGTCCAGCTGATTTGAAGCCGCAATTTTTACATAGTCCAGGCCGGCTTCGTCCAGCATCCGGCGGGATTTACGGGCAAAATAGGCAAGGTCGCCACTGTCCAGGCGAATTCCTTTCAGACGTTCACCCCGTTTTTCCATCTCCTTGGCGACTTTGATTGCATTTGGCACTCCAATCTGCAGCGTGTCATAGGTGTCGACGAGCAGAACGGTATCGTTGGCATAATATTCGGCAAATGTGCGGAACGCCTCGAGCTCTGTATTAAACGACTGAATCCAGGAGTGGGCCATCGTCCCGCTGGCGGGCAGTCCATGCCGATGGGAGGCATACACATTTGAGGTCGCCTTCACTCCTCCGATAACAGCAGCCTTGCTGGCCTGGATGCCACCCAATCCCTGTGCCCGCCGGAGCCCGAAATCGAGAATAGTCCGATCTTCAGCCGCATATTTCATCCTAGACGCCTTGGTGGCAATGAGGGACTCAAAATTGAGTATATTCAACAGGAGGGTCTCCAGGATCTGGGTTTCGATGATATTTCCCTCTACGCGAACAACAGGTTCGAGAGGAAAAACCACTTCACCCTCCCGGGCTGAATAGAGGGTGGCGTCCAGTTCAAAGTCGCGAAGGTACTCCAGGAAATCGGGATGAAATCCCTCGTCAGCCAAATATTGAAGTTCGTCGTCATGGAACCTGAAGCCGGAAAGAATTTCCAGGAGATCGGATAGCCCGGCAAAGATGACATAGCCGCCGTCGAAAGGATTGTCGCGAAAAAAATAGTCGAATACGGCGGGTTCATCCTGCCGGCCAGACAGGAAATACCCCTGGGTCATTGTAAGTTCGTAGTAATCGGTATAGAGAGCAGGACGCGTCAACGTCTGCTTCCCGGTGTATGTGGTTTTGGTATCTTTCATAATGTTGGATTATGGCACAATATAAAAAGTTAAATCGTTCCAAATAAATGATCTGATCTACTGAGTTTGCAGAGTACTTCAAAAATATTCTGCTTAGAAGAGGCGATATTTTTGATAAACCACAAGCCTAAACAAGAAGACCGGATTACCGGAAATTAAATTTGCAGGCAGGACGGTCCTCGAATTGAGGTCTCACATTTAATTTCTTATCCGTTATATTCCCTGCCTGAAAATACTAACCAAACCGCTGGCTATTTGAGAAATTTAACGGTCATACTGCTGCTATTCGGATTCCTGGTGTACCTGGCAGGCGGATGTGCGACTCCCACAAGTCCTTCTGGAGGAGAGCCAGACCAGGAGGGACCCAGGATCATACAAATTCAGCCAGAACCGGGGACCACCAATTTCGGGGGGAGGGAGATAGAAATTTCATTTTCTGAATTCGTGGAACGGTCTTCACTCCGAGAGGCCATTGTCATTGAGCCTGACATAGGGTTAGACTACTCGCTGGACTGGGGAAGAAAATCGGTGGCAATAGAATTTGACCAGGAACTCCCCGATTCAACGACTATTTTGGTCACCATTGGAACAGATCTGTCTGACACCCGGGGCAACGAGATGACCGAACCCCAGAAAATCGCCGTGTCGACCGGCCCGGATATCGATGAAGGAGAGATCGCCGGCCGCATTGTGGATGCCCAAACCGGGAAGGGCGACACGGGAGACCGCGTGCTTCTGTACCGGCGCCCGGTCGATCTTTCTCGAAAAGCGGATTACCTCGCACAGACTGATACCAGCGGACGCTTTAACTTCAGTTATTTGAGTCCGGGTGAATACAAGGTGTTCTGGGTGAACGATCAGAACAGGAGCAAAATTTGGGAAAAGGAGCGGGAGCGGGCGCAACCTTTTTACCGCGAGATGGTTACGCTCGAAAAAGCGGGTAAAGATACCCTGGGTACAATATATAAGGATGTTTCTGATACTACGCGCCCGCGCCTTCAGGGAGTGGGGCTTTTTTCGAGCCGGCGTATGCGCCTCCGGTTTAGTGAAAACATTCAGCTCACCGACAGCAGCCAGATTACCATTGCAGATACGCTTGGAGAGAAGTATACCGATGCCAATCCACTCTATGTATTGCCGAACGAACAATACGTACTGTTCGCCGAAAGTGAAGATGACCTGGGAGCACAGCAAAGTTACCAGGTAGAAGCAAAAAATATACGGGACCTGGCAGGCAACAATCAGCCGTTGTCGACTTTTCAGTTTGAAGGATCAGCACAGGAAGACACGACACAGCAGCGCATCATCGGGCGTAAAATCGAGGGCGGCGTCTATCCCGGGGAACCCCTGGAGATTATATACGCCAAATCGATTACCGGTCGTCTTTTGACCGACTCCCTGCAGGTGGTGGCCGGAGACTCCCTTATTGAAGGATGGCAGCACGTGGAGATAGCGGGTAACCGGCTGAGGATCGCTCCCCCGGGAGAATGGGAGCAGGGTCTGGATTATGAAATCAGGGCATGGAATCCGGGTGCCGGCCGGCGGAAATCGTATGCTCTTGAGGTATGGCACCCCTCCGATTTCGGGAATATTGAATTTGCCCTGGCAGACAGCTCGGACAATCGCTCCTACCACCTGGCATTGACAACCAGTGAGCGCGGCTTGATCGTCGATACCACTTTTTCGGAATCTGTTGAACTGAAAGACCTGGCCCCGCTGGAATACAAGGCGATCATCTATGGCGACCTGAATGACAACGGGGAATGGGATTCGGGCCAGGTTCAACCATTTAAAGCCCCGGAACCCTACTTTATACAGCGAAATATTCCGGTTGAGAAGGCATTTACCTCCGAGGTGACCGTTACGTTCGAATAAATGGGTAAAGCAGATCGTTGACATAGGAAGAAGGTACTGCAAACCACAAAAAGCTAAATAAATTTACCTGCAGAACAGGTGAATACGAGAACCCTTAGCAGAACCTGCTATATTGTTGGGAGGTAAGTTGCACTACCGACCGTATTGACCTTTTAAACGGGAGTACAACTCCCTCGGAACGAGGAATTGAGGGAGTTGCAAAGCCATCTACCAATATAAATTGTTTTCAATTATGGAAAACGGGAACACCACCACGCATACCAAAATAACTGAAAGCGACCGAAATGTATATCAGGCAAGCCACAAGATCCGATTTGTGACAGCCGCAAGCCTTTTTGACGGACACGATGCCAGTATCAATATCATGCGTCGGATTCTTCAGAGCAGCGGGGCGGAAGTAATCCATCTTGGCCACAACCGGTCGGTACGCCAGATTGTGGACTGTGCTATCCAGGAAGATGTACAGGGCATTGCGGTCAGCTCCTACCAGGGGGGGCATATGGAGTATTTCAAATATATGATTGATCTGCTGGAAGAGAAGGAAGCTTCCCATATCAAGGTATTTGGCGGTGGTGGTGGCGTCATCGTGGATGATGAGATTGCAGAGCTGGAAGCGTATGGCGTAACTCGTATTTTTTCCCCGGACGACGGCAGCACACTGGGGTTGCAGGGAATGATCAACTTTATGCTGGAGCAGTGCGACTTTGACACGGGGGAACTGGAAGCGATTGATCCCCGCAAAATATTGCAGGGAGATGAAAAAACGCTGGCCCGTTCCATATCGGCCCTGGAAAACGGACATGAAACGATACTGAAATACCAGGGTGGAAAACTTTTGGATAAACGCGGAAATATCCTCAGGCATGAAAGCAACGGTCAGCCCGTACCCCTGGTGGGTATCACCGGCACCGGCGGGGCGGGGAAGAGCTCCCTCACGGATGAACTGGTGCGGCGGTTTCTACAGGAGTTCAATGACCTGCAGATCGCCATTATTTCCATCGATCCTTCGAAAATACGGACCGGCGGTGCTTTGCTGGGCGACCGCATCCGTATGAACAGCATCGATACGGGGCGGGTGTACATGCGAAGTATGGCCACCCGCGCCACGAATCGGACCACAAGCAACGCCGTGCGGGGTGCTGTTGAGGTTTTTAAATCCGCCGGCTTCGACCTGGTTATTATCGAAACCAGCGGGATAGGGCAAAGCGACACCGAAATTGTAGAGGTGGCCGATATACCGCTGTATGTGATGACCAGCGAATACGGCGCCGCTACACAGCTCGAGAAGATCAACATGCTGGACCTGGCAGATTTTGTGGTGTTGAACAAATTTGAGAAGAAAGGCTCGCAAGATGCACTCCGTGATGTCCGAAAGCAGATGAAACGGAATCTCGGGGCGTGGGACAGCAAGCCTGAGCAGATGCCGGTATACCCGACTATTGCGGCACAATTTAATGACGAGGGGGTAAATCGCCTCTTCAAGGCGCTGGTGGATCGGATTAATGAGCGGTACAGCCTGAAGTGGAAAACCGAGCACTACACCAGCGCGGAACCGGCAGAAAATATTGAATCACAGGGTATTATTCCGGGCAACCGACAGCGATATCTTTCAGAGATTTCGGAGACCATTCGGGACTACCACCGGTGGGCGGAAGAACAGGTGGAGATTGCAGCTAAACTGGAACAGGTGCAGGGAACCCGCCTGCAGGTCGAAGCCTGGAAGCCAGATGGAAAGGAGGCGATAAGCGATACACTTGAGGAGATGCAGAACCACTGGCGGAGTAAGCTCGATGCCCGCTGCAAGAAAATTTTGGACCAGTGGGACGAAACCGTTGAAAAATACCGCCAGGAGCAGGTGGATGTACAAATAAGAGGGCGGACATTTTCCAACAAAATGTACCGGAAGTCGCTCAGCGGACTGAAAATTCCGCGGGTTTCGGTACCAAAAACCAAGCACAAGGGAGAACAGCTCAAATATGCACTTAAAGAAAACCTGCCCGGCCATTACCCCTTTACGGCGGGGGTGTTCCCTTTTAAACGGGAAGGAGAGGACCCCACCCGCATGTTTGCCGGGGAGGGAACTCCTGAACGCACGAACAAGCGGTTTCACTATGTGAGTGAGGGAATGCCCGCTGCACGACTCTCTACAGCATTTGATTCGGTGACACTGTACGGAGAAGACCCCGATCACCGGCCGGATATCTACGGGAAAATCGGAAACTCCGGCGTAAGTATTTGTACGCTGGACGATATGAAAAAACTCTATTCAGGATTCGATCTTGCTTCCCGTAAAACATCGGTATCAATGACGATCAACGGTCCTGCACCGATGATTTTGGCGATGTTTATGAATACAGCAATCGACCAGGAGGTGGAGCGATATCTCAGGGAAAACGGGAAATGGGAAGAGGCAGAAAAAGAAATTAAGCGCTACTTTCGACAGCGCCAGGTATCGCCGCCGGAATACCAGGAAGAGTTGCCGGCAACAAATGACGGGTTTGGACTGGGGCTGCTCGGAATTTCAGGAGACAAGCTGGTTGACCGGCAGACCTACCAGCAGATTAAGGAGGAGACGTTGAAGGTAGTGCGCGGAACGGTGCAGGCTGATATCCTGAAGGAGGATCAGGCCCAGAACACCTGCATCTTTTCCACCGAGTTTGCACTCCGCATGATGGGTGACATACAGGAGTATTTTACAAAAAATAACGTGCGTAATTATTACTCCGTATCGATTTCGGGCTACCATATCGCGGAGGCGGGAGCCAACCCGATCACCCAGGCGGCATTTACCCTGGCCAATGGATTCACCTACGTGGAATACTATCTCTCTCGCGGAATGAATGTCGATGATTTTGCCCGGAATTTGTCTTTCTTTTTCAGTAATGGACTGGATCCCGAATATGCCGTTATCGGCCGGGTGGCCCGTCGAATCTGGGCGGTGGCCATGCGAGAAAAGTATGGAGCGAACAAACGCTCTCAGAAGCTTAAATACCATATCCAAACCAGCGGGCGTTCCCTCCACGCCCGGGAGATTCAGTTTAACGACATCCGTACCACGCTCCAGGCGTTGATGGCAATATATGACAACTGCAACTCGCTGCATACCAACGCCTATGATGAGGCGATAACCACGCCTACTGAAGAGTCGGTACGCCGGGCCCTGGCCATTCAGCTTATCATCAACAAAGAGCTGGGGACGGCCAAAAACGAAAATATCAACCAGGGTTCTTATTTCATTGAGGAACTGACTGATCTTGTTGAAGAGGCTATCTTGTCGGAGTTTGATCGCCTGACTGAGCGGGGCGGTGTGCTGGGTGCCATGGAAACGATGTATCAACGGGGAAAAATACAGGATGAAAGTCTCCATTATGAGTCACAGAAGCACAGTGGTGAGCACCCGGTAATCGGCGTCAATACGTTCCTGGGTGAACAGGAGGAAGAGGAGGATCACGCGGTTGAGCTGATTCGTTCTACCGCATCGGAAAAAGAGCAGCAGATCGCCGGCCTGGAGGCGTTCCAGAGAAGGAACCGGAGAGAGTCAGCGGAAGCGCTTGCCTCGCTGAAACAGGCCGCCCGAAACGGGCAAAATATTTTTGAAGAACTGATGGAGACGGTGAAAGTCGCCTCACTGGGAGAAATCACCCACGCCCTGTACGAGGTCGGCGGGGAGTACCGCCGCAACATGTAGCAGTCCAGCGATGCGATTGCCTCTTTGGAAGAGGTGTTGATACTGGTTAAAAAAAATTCGAAAGCCCTCTTCTGGCAAGGAATGTTCGTTTTGGTGTGAACAGAACGAAGCCCCAAAATCACCGGTTGGAGATTATGAATGTCGAAGAAGTCAAGGGTTATAGGACCTTTCTCAACCGGGATAATCTCTCTTTGACAAGGGCAGAGGACATAGAACTACTTTCACTCACCGGAATCAGGACGACTCACGGGCGCTCAGGCTGACCGGGACGAAGGTAATAATCCCCTGCTGTGACTGTGAATTGGACAGCATCTCTTTCATGAGGTCGATAGTAACAGCCCCCAGCCGCTCGTAGTCGGTGTGAATAGAGGAGATCGTCGGTCGGTTGCGAGAGCAGAGCGGCAGATCATCATACCCGACAATCGCTATGTCATCAGGAAACTGGTAATCTTTGGCGAGCGCTTCCTGCATAAAGGCGTGAGCCATCACATCGTTACAGGAGAAAATCGCCCGTGGCTTTTTGTCGAGCTTGTGAAACTCCTTAAACGCCTTGACGCCCGACTCCGGCTTCAACTCCCCCCTGAATTCCCATGCCAGGTTAAGCCCGGGTGTTTTACGGATAAAGTCTTTGAATCCATTGGCGCGGTTGCGTGAACCGGTACGCTGTATCGGCCCCTCAATGATGCCGAGATCCTTGTAGCCCCGCTCATTAAAATGCTGGGCCGCCAGGTACCCGCCGCTGTAGCTGTCGAACGTGATGGTGGGAAAGACCGGATTCTCGATATTGTGGTTTGAGACCACCGGGTAGTTTTCGGGAAGAACCTCCTTAATTTTTTCGTATTCCTCCCGGTTAAAGCCGGGAGTATACAGGACAAGCCCGTCATACTTTTGATTGCTCAGGTCTTTGATGGTGAGAAGAAGTTCATCAAACGGTTTCTGGATACTGATTAACGACAGGCGAATATTTCCCTTCTCAACGGCTTGATTGATACCATGGAAAAAGGAGGAGTAAAACTCTCCCCGGTGAAACCCGGTTACGATAAAAAATATTTTTAACGCATTGTATATCGAATCGTCATTGATCTCTTCAGGAATGGGATAGTTCATGTTTTTGGCGGTGACGAGAATTTTTTTGCGTGCCACTTCGCCAATTTTTTCGGAACCGTTGAGCACCCTGGAAACGGTTGATATGGAGTATCCCGTGCTTTCTGCTATATCTTTAAGTGTTACTTTCAAAATTATATGGATCCAACAGTTTTATTAAAAATATTAAGACAAATTTTTATTGAGCATTATAAATAGTGGAATTAATGAGGTATAGCCTTATTGATATTTTGGGCATTCAGATTGAATTTGTTCATCGAAAAAATAACCACTTATTCCGTTTTAATGAAACGCCAATGCGAAAATATTTCATCATGTAAAAGAGAGTCATAATTCTTCATTTTCAGGAAGAATTTCGGATAATCAGGTTGACAGGCACCAGGCTCAGCACCCCTTCCTGCTGGTTGGGGCTGGCCGCGATTTCTCGTATTTTTTCCATTGTAACGCACCCCAGCTGCTTGTAATCGGTATGTACTGAAGTGATCGTGGGACGGTGGCGCCGGCATATCGGCAAGTCATCGAAGCCGGTGATGGCGATATCATCGGGAAACCGGTAGCCGTGAAGCAGCGCTTCTTCCATGAATCCGTGGCACATCGCATCACTGCAGGCAAAAATGGCCCGGGGTTTGGGACGGGTTGCAAGATAGTCATGGAACGCCTCTGTTCCGCCATCAAAAGTGTAGTTGCCGTTGTACTCCCAGACAATTTCCATGGAAGAGGTCTGCAGTGTATAGTCCCTGAAACCGTTTGCCCGGTACCGGGCTTCGGCCTTTTGAAAAGGACCCTGAATAATTCCGCATTTCTCATAGCCTCGTTCATGAAAATGCTCCGCGGTCATAAAGCCACCGCTGTAACTGTCGAATGAGACAGTGGTAAATACCGGGCTTTCAATGAGTCCATTGGAAAGCAGTGGGAAACGGTCGGGCAGTTCTTCCCTGATCTCCAGGTAGTCCTGTTTTTTTAGTTCGGGCGTAAAGAGGATGAGCCCGTCCGAATGGCCATTTACGGCCAGCTTTTTTAGCTGTTCGATCACCTCCGGTAACGGTTTGTTCATACTCAGCAACGCAAGGCGGATATTCTGTTCTTCAGCCGCACGGTTGATACCGTCAAAAAAAGAGGCATAAAACTCTCCGACATGAAATCCCGATACGATCAGAAATATATTCAGCGTGTGCGGAACACGATCCCCGTTAGCAGCAAAAAAAACGGGATAGTTCAGCTTTTTAGCTGTTTGCAGGACGACGCGCCTGGTATCCGGGCTGATTTTGCTGGACCCGTTCAACACGCGGGACACCGTGGAGATCGAAAAGCCTGCCTCATTCGCGATATCTTTAAGAGTAACTTTCAACGGTTTGTCTTTGAGAGATTAATGAATGCAGGTACGATAATACAACCGTTTGCCCACCCGTTTTTACTGGTTTATAACCAGACAGTATGGCAAAAGGTGATATTTTTTGCAAAAAAATTGCATTATTGAATGGACAATATTCCCATTTGTCTCGATTGATTATTATGATCAGCCTAAATAGTTCGTTACCACAAGTTGGTTACAAGTCAGCAAATCCCGTAGTATGTGCCAATATGCGATTCATTAATTATTCGGTACTACAAACCAACAGGAGATAGGACAGCAAACTGATGCTGGAATGGTATCTTGAAAAAGGTGGAATGTTACAACCTAACATCACAAAAAAATTGAATACCATGCAAACGAAATAAAACAAGGCTCGAAAACAGCGGCACTTTTGCATATATTTGATCAAATTAAGAATGGACTTCCAGGGCTCTCAATGTTAATATTAAGACAGGTTGTGGGTTATATTCTTGTTTGTTCAGCAAGGGCACTGAGTCGGTAGTGCATGCCAGCCGCTCCCTGATGCCGAATCACGAAGAATATTGTGTGCTGTTTCATCCGCATAATGCACAATGAGGGCTATCGATTTATAATTGCCAATAATTAACATTTGTTCAATATTGACTATATGGTTGGAAGGTTACTGTTATTGACGTTCGTCTCTTCTTTTTTGCTCATCTCCTGTTCCGAGCCTACACCGCCTGATCCCACGTCGGAAGAATACCGGGAGGCGGTTTCGGCATTTTACCTGAGCCTGGCGGCCATTGAGTCGGATCAGGCTGTTTTTGCGGCAGAAAAGATGAATGGCATTACGGAAAGTTATCCCCGGGAACCGGCCGCATGGGCCAATATCGGCGTATTCTCGATGCGAAGAGGAAATTTTGAGCTGGCAGCAGAACAGCTGTCAAAAGCAGAAAGCCTGGCCCCCGATAATGCCGACATTCAGTTTCTCTTTGGCATCCTGGAGAGTCGAAGGGGCAATATACAGGCGGCGATTGATCATCTTCAAAAGGCACATGAAATCTCCCCGGAAAACTCACGCATAACTTATACGTTAATTTCTGAGCTGGAACGCCAGGATGCGGGAGAAAACGCTGATCAAATACGGGATCTGCTAAACGAGCTGCGCAGCCAAAACCCGCAAAATTTGGCGGTACTGCTGGAGATGACTCGCCTGGCTCCCAAAATGGATGACGCGTCGCTGCTGGAACGGTCGCTGGATCAGCTGGCAGAGCAATCGGAGAGCTGGCCGGAAGAGATAAAAAATGAATTTGACGACCTCAGGGAGGAGATTCTGGGTCAGCCGATTGAGAACCTTACCTTCGAGATCGCCTATCTGAGGAACAACCTGAACAAGCTATCTGGATTTGAAGCCGATTTTGACCAGATTGAACTGCCACCGAACCAGGTCGGCTTTTTGCTGACAGAATTCCTGTGGCTGCCTGAACCCAGCACGCTGAATGAAGCACCTGATACGGGTATTACTTTTGCACAGGAGCCGCTGGATGTGGCGGAAGGCGACTGGAACCTGGCTTTTCATCTGACGCTGGCGGAAGACACCATCCCGGATGTGATGACCCTCGGCCCAAACACCGCGGCTTTCCAGGACGGGCCGTCATTTTCGGTTTCGCTCGCTGAAAATGGCATTCATCGCTCGGCGATCGAGACGTTCGACTACAATTATGATTTCCTCAATGATTTGGCATTCGCCGGGTCACAGGGATTAAGGCTCTATGAGCAGATGGAAGGCAAGCAGTTCAATGACATTACCCCGCAAGTCGGGTTGCCGCCCTCAATTATAAATGACAGCTACTCAGGTGTTTGGAAGGCCGATCTGGATCTGGATGGCGACCTGGATCTGGTGCTGGCCCGCGAAGAGGAGTCTCCACGGGTGCTCAGAAACAACGGAGACGGTACCTTTTCCATTGCGGAACTCTTTGGTGAAGTACAGAACCCGGTTGATTTCGCATGGGGCGATATCGATGCCGACGGCGATGCGGACGCCGTATTCCTGGCCAGCAACGGAGAACTTGTCGTCTATCGAAATCAACGGATGGGAGAGTTTGAGCGTGTAGACGATCTGCCGGAACTACCGGCCGTGCACTCCATCCGCATTACCGATTTAGATAGTGACTCATACCTCGATATCGCGGCCCTGACGGATCAGGCGGTGGTGCGAGTCTATGCATCACCCGAAAGCCCGGAGTTTGACAGAGAAACTGTTGCCGAGTTGAATTCACCTGTCGCCGGGAGTTCCTATAAAAAACTGTTTGTCCAGGATTTTGATAACAACGGCGGGCTCGATTTAATTATCTCAACCGACAGTGGCAGCCGGCTTTGGCTCAGTGATGAGAAGCTGGATTTTGCCCTGCACAGCAGCTCATTGCCGGGTAACTTGGTTTCAACTACGGATATGAACGGCAACAACCGGCTGGACCTGATCGGCATGGCAGGAGGGACCCCGATGCAGGTCATTAACAACGCCGGTGAGATGGACTATAATGGGCGGATGATCAGTCCGAGGGCCTCCGGCACGGTGGGCGATCAGCGGATCAATTCGTTTGGCATTGGTGGGGAGATCGAAATACGGTCGGGCCTGCTCTATCACAAACAGCTTATCGATGCACCGGTGGTTCATTTCGGACTGGGAACGTATGACGAGGCCGAAATGCTGCGGATTTTATGGCCCAATGGTTCCGTGCAGGCGGAATTTGCCGAGCTGGGTTACGGGTCAAAAATATTTAACGAGCAGCTGTTGAAAGGTTCCTGCCCGTGGATATTTACCCACAATGGGGAGGAGATGGAGTTTGTCACCGACTTTCTGTGGCGAACGGCATTGGGACTCCGAATTAATGCGCAGGGAGAGGGCAGCGTAGTACACAGTATCGACTGGGTTAAGATTGAGGGTGACCAGCTCAAACCCAAAGATGGATACTACGATGTTCGCATAACAGCCGAACTCTGGGAGACGCACTTCTTTGATCACGTCTCCATGATGGTGGTGGATCATCCTAAAGACACGGAAGTGATGGCCAATGAGCGGTTTTATCTGCCTGCTCCGGAGCAAAAGCTTTATCCCATGAGTACCCTTAATCCGGTACAAAAAGCGATTGACCAGGACCGCACCGATGTAACCGACTTGATCCGCAAAAAGGATGGCCGGTATGTAGATACGTTTGACCTCACGGCCTACCAGGGGCTGGCCAAAGAGCACTACCTTGAAGTGGAGCTGGGCGAGCAGGAATTCAACAAACAAAAGCCGGTATACTTGGTAGCCAACGGCTGGGTCTATCCCACGGACAGTTCCATTAATGTGGCAATCAGCCAGGGCGACCGCCCGCCGCCGCACGGCATTCATCTGCAAGTTCCCGATGGGAACGGCGGGTGGAAAACGGTGAAAGATGATATCGGCTTTCCCGCAGGTAAAAGTAAAACGGTATTGATCAACCTGAGCGATCTGTCGATCGAAGATATCCCTCAAAAAGTGCGGCTTTCCACCAATATGGAGATTTACTGGGACCGGATATCATGGTCGGAAGGCAAGCCGGACGCTGATATAAAAACCCAAAAACTCCAGCCAGAGGTGGCCGAACTCCGATACCGTGGATTCTCAGAGTTGCATCGCAAGAGCCGTTTTTCGCCGGAAATTCCCGATTACCAGAATATTGCCAGCACCACTCCGCAGTGGATTGACCTGGTGGGGTATTACACCCGGTTTGGCGAGGTGGGCGAACTTGTGCAAGAGATCGATGACCGCTATGTTATTATGAATGCCGGGGATGAGCTGGTGTTCAAGTTCAAAGCCCCCGCTCCACCCCCTGAAGGCTGGGAACGCGATTTCATTTTGATCGGTGATGGCTGGGTAAAAGACGGGGATTACAATACGGGACATTCCAAAACAGTTATTCCTTTACCGTACCACGGGATGGAAGATTATGCGGAGAACCCGGGGAAGCTGGAGCATGATCCCGTCTACGAAAAGCACAAGGAGGACTGGGCGCGGTTTCACACGCGGTACATAACGCCCGAACTGTTACGTACCGCGTTGCGATTTGAAAACAAAGGCAAGCAATAGCAAGCGATTGATGAATACGAATAAATCCGCAAAAATTGGTATCGTGATTTTCTTTATCGGGCTGCTGGCTACCCCTGCGGCACTTGATAAGCTGGAAGAATGGCAGCAGGAGGAGACAAGTAAAGAGGGACAGCAGGAAGCCCTCAGCCGCTATGGCTTTTACATGCAGGAGATCGGCGGGCAGTTAGGCGTAAATTTTCAGCATCACCCGCCGAAGCTGGATCCGAGGCTCGATCATATCATGCCCCAGGTCGCCTCGGTGGGCGCCTCTGTGTCAGTTGCAGACTTTAATAATGACGGGCATCACGATTTCTACCTGACCAACAGCGCCGAGGGTACCAAGAACGCGCTTTACAGGAACAACGGGGACGGTACCTTTACCGATGTGGCCGAGAAGATGGGCGTGGCTATGCTGAATGAACAGCCTGTGGCAAACGGTACATCCATGGGTTCTGTATGGGGCGATTATGACAATGACGGGTATGAAGATCTCCTGGTCTTTAAATGGGGCAAACCCGAACTGTTTCACAACGACCAGGGAGAGGGCTTTACCCGGATTACCGACCAGGCGGGCCTGCCTGAATGGGTGAACGCCAACACCGCCGTCTGGTTTGATTACGACCGGGATGGCCGAATCGATCTGTTCATAGGAGGGTATTATGATGAAGATATCAACCTGTGGGATCTGGAAACGACCAAGATCATGCCCGAAAGTTTTGAGTATTCCACCAACGGGGGGCGTAAATTCCTGTTCCACAACGAAGGGGACGGCACGTTCAAAGAGGTTAGCGAGCAGATGGGACTGGTTAGCAATCGCTGGTCTTTTTCAGCGGCGGCGGTCGATCTGAACGACTCCGGCTATCCCGATCTTGTGGTGGCCAATGATTATGGCGTTGATGAGCTTTATATAAACCACGGTGGCAAAAAGTTTGAAGAGATGGGCAACGAGGCCGGGATGGGCTTTGCCCCCAAAAGCGGCATGAACGTCTCCTTTGGCGATATTATGAACGAAGGAAAATACGGCATCTATGTGACCAATATTTCTGAGCCGGGCGTGCTCATCCAGGGCAACAACCTCTGGATGCCGGTCACCAGTACCAAGGAGCAGGAGCTTCAACTCCAGAATATGGCCGGGAATTTGGGGGTGGAGCTTGGCGGATGGAGCTATGGCGCGCAGTTCGGCGACCTCAACAACGACGGCTACCTCGACCTCTATGTGGCCAATGGCTATATTTCGGCGGACCAGGATGAGGACTACTGGTATGATTTTTCCAAAGTGGCAGGTGGACATGAACAAATTATTTCCGACGCCAAAAACTGGCCCGCCATGGAGGGCCGCAGCCTTTCGGGCTATCAGCAGAACCGCATCTGGATCAATGACGGGGCCGGCAGATTCCAGGAGGTTTCCAGTGCTGTGGGCGGTGCATTGAAACTGGACAGCCGGGCCGTGGCATTGGCCGACCTTGACCAAAACGGCTCGCTGGATGTGCTGGTCTCCACCCAGGGTGGACCGTTTAAGATCTACAATACCGAGGTCGAAGAGAATAATACCTGGATAGAATTTAGGCTGAAAGGCACAAAAAGTAACCGGAGCGCCATCGGGGCCGAAGTAGAACTGTACTGGGATGGCCGCAGCCAGGTGCAAACGGTGATGGGAGCCAGCGGTTTCAGCGCCCAGAACCAGCGCCCGCTGCATTTTGGATTGGGACCAGATCCACAGATTACAAAAGCTGAAATTCGGTGGCCATCCGGCATCAGCCAGACCATTAAATCTCCGGAAGTAAACAAGCAACATCACATTGTAGAACCGGAGAACAACTAGATGCAGCTCGTCCAAAAAGTGAAGACTTTCGTATCGGAATTCAGGTATAACCGGGGGTATACTCCACCGCTGCTTATTACCGGCATTCTCATCGCAGCCCATCTCTCGTTTGGCATCCTGGAGGATTATAAAAAACTGGGTACGGCCATTGGTGCCAGCATGGTCACGGAGCTGGTGCTGCACCGGCTATTGCTGGGAGAGTGGAGGAGCTTAAACAGCGCCTATATTTCCGGAATCAGCGTTGGTATCCTCATTCGCTCTCCCTTCCTGTGGACCTACGCCCTGACGAGCATGCTGTCGATCGCCTCAAAATATGTGCTGCGTTACAAGGGCAGCCATATCTGGAATCCCTCCAACTTCGGGATTGTAGCCATATTACTTCTGGCATACGATGATGTGGCTATCCTGAGCATTCAATGGGGCAACAACATGTGGCCCATGCTGGTGATCTGGATCATCGGGTTTGTATCTATCTGGCGGCTGAAACGGTTCCATATCTGCGGTACGTACGTGGTCTCATTTCTGCTCTTTGCCTATGTGCGCAGCTTCCTTTCAGGAGATCCTTTTCTGGCGGAAATTGCCCCGATTTCGGGACCGATGTACCAGCTGTTTGTGCTTTTCATGATCACCGACCCCGTCACCACGGTGAAGTCCAAAAGGGGACAATACCTGGTGGCGTTTTTGATCGCCTTTGTTGAGATGATCTTCCGGATGAATGAGGCGGTGTATGCCCCGTTCTATGCGTTGTTTGTTGTGGGACCGCTGGCCATGATTATCGAAAAAAACTGGAGGGAGCGACAGCAAAATCAGTCGGAATCCCCGCAGGTTACAGAGAAGGAAAGTGTATAACAGGGTTTGTAAAGCCCGCTATAAGATAATTTTATGCATGATTGATCTTGGCGTTTTGTCGTCAAAGTCAATGGGGAGCCCGTTCAAATAATTTTCGACGGGTTTTTGACTAAATTGAGTACGGACTCAGGTCAAATAACTCTCCTAACATGATTTTGTGTAACTGACCCGGTTCCAAGCGCCGATTTATTGGCAAGGGACCTTTGCAGAACCTGCTATTTTGTTGGGAGGTAGTTGTACTACCGACCTTGGTGCCCTTTTAACGGGAGTACAACTCCCTCAGAACAAGGAATTGAGGGTTTTGCAAAGCCTTCTGGCAAGTAAATAAGGGATGGTTGCGCCTGCAGGATTTACGGAGGCACAGGGCGCATCCGAAATGTCAGGATTCGTTCGCAGGAACAATAACATCCTGATGCTGACAAATGGGCAAGTTTTGGATTTGACCGTTAAACGAACAAAAACTTTTAGTACATTCAACTGAATTTATTATCTCCAGATAATCAGAGGATTTTATGCAGAACCGTTTTTTAGTATTACCAAGAAGTTGGGCAGGCGTGATGGGATTTTGCGCCCTGTTTTTTGTTATTCAGGCATGCGGCACCTCTAAAGAGGAGCAGGAGTCCCCGGTGGAAACCCTGCCGATGAACCAAATTTCGCTGGAGAACCTGGAGGCCTTTCAGCCGGTGACTGACAACTGGACTGTTGCCGGTGGGGTGGAAAGTGACCGCCAAACCGAGCATGACCTCAACCCGCTGGAAGGAACCGGGATATTGGTAAATATCCCGAACGAGGAACACCAGGAGCACATTTTTACCCAGTGGGAACATGGAGACCTGGAGCTTGAACTGGATTTCCTGATGCCGAAAGGCTCCAACTCCGGCATTTACCTGATGGGCCGCTATGAAGTGCAGCTGCTGGACAGCTGGGGCGTGGACGAACCACAGTTTAATGATGTGGGTGGTATATACCAGCGATGGGATGAGAGTCAGCCGGAGGGCCAGAAAGGATTTGAAGGAAGTGCGCCCTTGCTGAATGCGGCTCGTGCACCGGGTCTGTGGCAGCATTACAGAATACTGTTCCAGGCTCCGGAATTTGATGAAAATGGGAACAAGATTTCCAACGCCAAATTCAAGGAAGTCTGGCTGAACGGTTCGCTCGTGCAGGAGGATGTGGAAGTTACCGGCCCCACCCGGGCGGCCGCCTTCCAGGATGAGGTGCCCGAAGGTCCACTGATGATACAGGGCGATCACGGCCCGGTGGCTCTTCGAAATATTGAGTACAAGCGGTACGACAAGACCAGTATTTCACTCGACGAACTGACCTACGAGTATTATCCCGGTGAGTACGATCAGATACCCGACTTCAGCTCACTGGAGACCGTTGAAACCGCCAACACAGATTCGCTGGCGGGGAATGTGGTGGAACGGGATGACCGTTACGCGCTGCGCTATACGGGCACCCTGGAAGCGCCCAACAGCGGCACCTATCTCTTTAAACTCCGCAATGCCGGGATGGTGCGCATGCTCATTGACGGGCAGCCGGTGTTTGACCAGTCGGAAGTCCACCGCATGCACCAACTGGCCTCGAAAACGGTGGAGCTGGAGAGCGGCCAGCACAGCTTTACCCTCGAATACCTGAAACATCCCAACAACTGGTACTGGGGGCTCTCCCTGTTCGCTGAAGGCCCCAAGTTGCGACTGCAGCCTCTCCACAAATCATCATCCGTGCCGGACGGCGGTCGCGAGCTGCAAGACCTGGTTGTGAGTCCACCTGACGATCGTGTAAAAACGCTCCGCTCCTTTGCCATGCATAATGGCGGAAAGCGCACGCATGTGGTTAATATAGGTTCCCCAAACGGCATTAATTATAGCTATGACCTGGGGCAATTTGCTTTGTTAAACGCCTGGGAGGGACCCTTTGTGAATACCAATGAGATGTGGATTAATCGCGGGCAGCCACAAATTGCCAAGCCGGCCGGTCCGCCGGTTACATTCAGGGGACATCCCGCTATCGCAGAGCTGAACAGCCCTTCAACGGTCTGGCCCGACTCGCTTTCCTGGGATCAGCTGGATGTGCAGGGATACTCCATCGGTGAAGGAGGGTGGCCCACCTTTAAGTACTCCCTGGGCGAAGTCCAGGTGCGAGATCGCTTTACCGGCACCGATGATAATCGCAGGCTGATCCGCACCGTGGAATTGGAAGCTCCGCAGCCGCAGCAGGATGTATGGTTTCAGCTGGCTTCTGGTGATGAGATCTCTCAAAATTCTTCCGGGGAGTATGTGGTGGATGACCGCACATATTACCTGAATGTGGTGGATACCGGCAGCCAGTCACCGCAAGTTGTACAAAACGGCGAGGACTACGACCTCCGCATCCCTGTACTGACCGACGGAACCGAGACTATCATTGAATACGAAATTATCTGGTAGCGTTAACTGATTTGCTGATGATGAAGAACCTGAACCAACTTTTTAAAGCACTATTTAGAATGAATTCTACATACTTCGAGAAGGTATTCATTTGGGGGATAACGGGTATAATCCTCCTGATTGTATCAACGGGTACCGGTTTCGCCCAGTCTGATATCCCCACTGAGTCATACTATTACGAAATCGCCGATATTCCCATACCGGATGATGTTTTTCTGGAGGTGGGGGGTATGGACGTGCTGCCGGACGGAAGCCTGGCCGTGTGCACCCGCCGCGGGGAGGTCTGGATAATCAATAACCCGGACAGCGACGATCCCGAGTACAGCCTGTTTGCGGAAGGCCTGCATGAACCGCTCGGTCTTACTTACCGGGATGGCAGTATCTACGTGACGCAGCGCCCCGAGATCACCCGGCTGGAGGATACCGACGGCGATGGCCGTGCCGATGAGTACAATACGGTGTGGGACCGGCCGCTTTCCGGGAATTACCACGAGTATTTTTACGGACCAAAATTCACGCCTTCCGGCGATATGCTGGTTACGGTAAACCTGGCGTGGATCGGCTACGGCGAGGCCCTCTCCAAATGGGACGGCTGGCTGCTGCAGGTCTCACCCGATGGGAAAGAGGTGACGCCCCTGGCCAGTGGACTCCGCTCGCCAGCCGGTTTTGCATTCAATGCCGAAGGTGACCTCTTCTATTCCGAAAACCAGGGCGACTGGGTAGGCTCCGGAAATATCACCCACCTGGAGAAAGGCGATTTTGCGGGCAATCCGAGAGGTCTTCGCTGGTCGCACCTGCCCGGTTCTCCACTCGACCTCAGGCCGGAAGATATCCCGGATACCGGTGAACCGATGCATGGGGTAGCCGAGGATATTCCCGAGCTTAAGACGCCTTCCGTCTGGTTTCCGCACGGGGTCATGGGAATCTCTACCTCCGATATCTTGCTGGATAATTCCGAAGCCGAATTTGGACCGTTTGATGGCCAACTTTTTGTGGGAGACCAGGGTCAGAGTAAAGTGATGCGCGTGTTCCAGGAAAAGGTCAACGGAGAATATCAGGGGGTGGTCTTTCCGTTTCGGGATGGATTTGAGTCCGGCGTGCTGCGCATGAACTGGGGACAGGGCAACTCCAATATGTATGTGGGCATGACCAGCCGCGGATGGAGCTCCACCGGTCCGGAACTGTACGGCCTGCAGCGGCTGGTCTGGAATGGAGAGACCCCGTTTGAGATCAAGGAAATTCACGCCCGTCCCGATGGTTTTGAACTTACATTTACGAAGCCGGTGGAACCCGAGACGGCGTCTGATCCCGCTTCATACAACATAACGGGCTTTACCTATAAATATCACTCCACATACGGCAGCGATATCATCAACCAGGAACAGGCGCCGGTAACGTATGTACAGGTTGCCGATGACGGACTATCCGCCCGCCTGGTCGTTGATAATATCCGCAAAGGCTATGTCCATGAAATTAAGGCCGAAGGGATACGGGAGGCAGGGACCGGCTATCCACTCCTGCATTCGGTAGGCTACTATACAATGAAAAACATCCCTGAGGGTGAACCGCTGGCCGTGGCAGACGATGAGGCCGGTACGGAAAGCCAGGAGGACAGATCTGGCGAGCAGGGTTTTGATCCCGTAAAACACCGCACGCAGATGCCGGAGTCATGGACCAATGGTCCCGACAAGGTAATAACGATCAACGCGGAGTCTCCGATGCTGTTTGATGTCACTGATTTCGAAGTGGAGGCCGGCAGCAGGGTGAGAATCACGTTTAACAACCCCACGGATCTTCTTCACAACTTACTTATTGTACAGCCCGGAGCGCTGGAACGGGTAGCCCAGAGGGCCATGAATATGGGGCTGGAGGGTCCACAGCGCGGTTACGTACCAGACTCCGAGGATGTCCTCTTCTTCACCAGCCTGCTCGAGGTGGGCGAATCCGAGTCCATCTTTTTTACAGCCCCCGAACAGCCGGATGAGTATCCCTACGTGTGCACCTTCCCCGGGCACTGGCAGACCATGCAGGGTGTCATGACGGTGACGGAGTAGCATGTAGCCTGTGAACGCCGGTTTATTTATTTTAGGAAGGCTCTGTAACTCCCTCAATTCCTCGTTCTGAGGGAGTTGTACTCCCGTTTATAAGGTCACAATAAGACCGGTGGCAAATTTAACCTCCCAACTAAATAGTAGGTTCTGCAAAGGGTCCTTTAAGCCTGTAATAACGATGTCGCCTGTGCCCGTTTTTAACTCCCGAAGGTATTTCATCGTTGTTTTAGGAATATCGCCATCACCACCTGTAAGTCCTTATTTCAGGTTACGGCAAAGATTTTGGCGAGTCCCGCTGAAAGAGGTAGGAGCATGGCAACGAACAAGCCCAGAAAAAAACCGCCAAAACCGGCAGCTAATGCACTGTTCAGCAATATCAGGCACACCACGCCCCGTTTTACAGCCTGTCGAATAAAGGTCGGGTTTGGATTAAGAGCAGCCTTGAGAAATGGTGGAAAAACGGCAGCTGCGAATAGTATTACAAACGGCACGGCAACCATGAATTCATAAGAGGAGTGCAGTCCCAGGACGATGAGGGCACCCGTTACCAGGATAATCAATCCAAGTGAAGATAATCCGGACTTCCGGGAACCGCCATGCACCTCACCCTGGCTGATCAGCGTAATGGATGCGATATAAGCGATCGGAATGAAAGGCAGGTACCATTCCATCAGCATGGCTATCGGTACAATACTGCATCCCAGCAGCAGGTTCCAGCCGCGCAGCAGCCCCATCAGCAGTGGTCCCCATAGTGTAGAATGTTTGGCCAAGCGGTCGTAAACGAGGGAGCCCGCAGTAATCAGTACGGCAAGTACGAGGCTGTAGGCATTCACCTGGAAGGCCGCTGACCAACCGAAAAAAAACAGCAGGACGCCGAGTATACCGACCCCGGTTCGGGAGGCGCGTCCACTGGGAATCGGTCGCTCCGGTCGCTCCCGGGCATCCAGCTCCGCATCAAAATAATCATTGAACACCACACCGCCGCCATACAGTCCGAACGTGGCAAGCAGCAGCCATACGAGGCCGTCAGGATATGCTGAAATTCCATCCTGAAAAGCGATAACACCACCGGCAACGGCAAACCCCGCCAAAATATCAGCAAAAGCCGTAACGATATTGGCCGGACGCATGGTTTGGAGATAGGCAAACAGCCGGGTGCCAAGTGAGTGTTTTACACGATTTTGGGAAGAGGGCACAGTCACGTCAATTGATTGGAGGGATTGTGAATGGAGGAATTGAAGTGCGACACAGTTCTAAAATATGTCGCACATCAGTTGTTGAACATATCCTACTCAATGATCAGGTCGTCCTTGCTCGGCTCTTCCTCCTCAACAAACGGATCGCGCCCGCCCCGGAGCACCGAGTTTCCGCTGAACGTTTCCCGCTGGTCGATTTTGGGACGTTCCAGCCAGTCCTCTTCATTAAACTGACCACTCTGCTTGTAGGCATCCAGTGCGTTTTGGTAGCACACTTTTTTGACCTGCTCCTCCGAAATACCGCGCTGCAACATCAGCTTGGCCGTCTTGGGTACACCCAGTGGATCGCTGCGACCCCAGTCGGCGGCGCTGTCGATAAAAATCCGTTCGGTGCCGTACTGCTTGACGATTTCCACCATTCGTTCATTACCCATCTTGGTCCCGGGATAGATGGTGAAAGCGGTCCAGTAGCCTCGATCCAGCACATCCTCCACCGTTTCTTCATTGTTATGGTCCACAATCACTTTTCCGGGATCCAGCCCGTGCTCCTCACACAGGTCCATGCTGCGGATGGTGCCCTGCTTTTTGTTACGGTGGGGCGTGTGGATCAGCACCAGCATGTCCATCTTTTTGGCCAATTCCAGCTGTTCATGGAAGTAGTGCTCCTCGAGGTCGGTCATGTCGTCGTAGCCAATCTCGCCAATTGCTACCACGCCCTCTTTTGCCGCGTAGCGGGGCAACAGGTCCATCGTCTTTTCGGCGAGCTCCTCGTTGTTGGCCTCCTTGGCATTCAGCCCGATTGTGCAGTAGTGCTGGATGCCAAACTGTCTGGCCCGGAACCGTTCCCAGCCCACAATCATGCTGAAATAGTCGAGCATGGAGCCCACGTTGGTGCGCGGCTGCCCGATCCAGAAAGCGGGTTCAATGACAGCCACCACGCCCCCGCGGCGCATCGCCTCGTAATCATCGGTGGTGCGGGAGATCATGTGAACATGTGGATCAATAAACATCATATCTTCAAAAGCCATAGTCAGTATAAAAATTTAATTATGCATTTGGTTTAGTAGAAGACGTCACGAGAAGCTATCGATACGCTTCGGCTTTTCTCCCGATCTCATCCCAGGTGATCTGTTGAGATCTGATTTCATCCAGCAGCTCCCGGTGTTGTTCAACCAGCTGCTCGGCCTGCTGGTCACTGCTGGCGGACAGTGCCAGGATGCCGGCCTGCTGTTGTACGGGATCATCATTTTCCAATACTGTTGCCAGATCCTTGACAACAGACCCTTCAGCAAAAGGACCCACCGGGCGCCAAAGTTCGGGAGAGACCGTTCGCCCGGCCGCCCATCGCTCGTGCGCGTAGTCGACAAGCATGTCGGCAAGCGTTTGGTTGGCCCGCTGGTCGAGTCCCTGAATCTGGTAAAGGGGGCTTTGAACAAACAGGGCTTTCAACACCAGCTGGTTCCAGGCTCCTTCGTCAAAATAGTCGGCCGGGTAGGGGTTGTGCAGCGCCACGGCATTAAATACGGAAGTCATGTTACTGCGGATGCCTTCAGCCCCCCGCTCTTTCAGAGCTTCCGGGTAGGGTAGAATCGGAAGCGCCTGGTAGAGGGCCACCGACTCTCCCATGTCTGCCGAGACAAATGTTTTTTCAAGCCGTTCCAGAAAAGTACCCTTATCACCGTCAGCAATACTGAGTATCAGCAAGGTCCGCCCCAGCTGGTCAACGCGCCAGCGGCCGGGTTTCCAGCCGTTTCGGATCTCTTCGGCGGTATTTTGTTGCGTATCCGAAAGGTCAAGCTCCTGTTTACCGGTGTATCTCGGAACCGCGCTGAAAGAAGAAAAAAATTGCCAGTCCTCGGCCCCGTCTTTCAGGTCATCTACTGTTTTCCGGATCCAGTTGAATCCCTCTTCATCAAGATGAGATTCCAGCCAGGTAAGGATGGTCTTTCTTAATTCGGGAATTGTAATATTGAGTTGAGAGTCAGGCATTGTAATAGCAGACTATATTATGGTGAAATATGAAACAAGTGATAATTTGATATCCATCAGAGATAATTCAGTACAAAATTCCGCGGAAGTTGATGTCGAAAAAGTTGCTGATTTAAAATTGGCGTTAGCGCACGCGAAAATTCAATTCCGCAATTTAGTCCGAAACGACAGTTAAAAGTCCTTCGTTATTGTATAAAATATCTATGTAAAGAAATCATGAAAATATTTTGCAACGATGTAAATAAAATGTCAAAAACCGGTTTGAACTGTAAGGATGATTTTCTAAAAAAACAATGTAAATGTTAAGGCCGCATACTTTGGAAAATTTTTGCATGGGCAAAACAGGCAATATACGTATTTGATATTCATGCCTTGTCTGGATTGTACTTGCAAATTAGATAATTTTCATTATCATAGAATATGAAATGGGTGTCTGACTTAATTTAAAATCTCTGTTTACATCGTACATCCTGAAAGCCAGGATTTTCGCCTACCCTGATGGTACGGGTACCAAACGGGTCTCAACGTCCTCAAAAAAGCATAAGCTGTAACAGGGAAAACAGTTCTGTTTTTGGAATATTAAAGGGATGCATAAACAAAAAGGGATTGAACAAAATATCTCCAAAGAAAAGGTGTGGGAGCGGTTTGCAGAGGGGGAGGAGCGGCTTTTTAAGAATCTTTTTGAAGCTTATTATCAAGAGTTGTTTGGGTACGGGATAAAGTTGTGTCATCGCCCCGAGATTGTGAAAGATTGCATCCAGGAGCTCTTTAAAACCCTTTGGGAACGACGTGATGAGCTTGATCACATAGGTTCTCCGAACGTTTATCTGTTTGTGTCGCTCAGGCGGAATATTCTGCGCCAGATAAAAAAAGGAAAAAAATCGGAGGGAGATCTTGGAGAAATGGATGAAGGATCTTTTATCCGTTTTAGCCGGGAAGATGTAATTATCACCGATGAAATCAAGCATAAAAATAAGAACGCTCTGAAAAAAGCATTGAATCAGCTTTCCGATCGCCAGAAAGAAGTGATATACCTGCATTTTTATAGTGGTATGAGCTACGGAGAAATCGAACAAATCCTTTCCATCAACCGCCAGTCGGTCCGCAACCACATTTACCGGGCAATGGAAACGCTCCGCACACTGCTGGATAATGAGATCATGAAACTGGTAATAACCCTGATGGTAACCGTCCTGCCGATGGCCCGATATTTCGGGTAGGGTTATTTTAAACTATTTACTGCCTTGGGTTGACCGGGGTGGCATATCGCAAACCTCAGATCTTAAATTCCAATTTAGTTGAATTCGCCAGGGCGTCCTGCAGGCCTGAGTTTAGTCTCACCCGATTTTTTTGAAATAATTTGAGTACGGATCCCCTCTTTGCCACTCTCCTTTAACGAATTGATTTCTGAAGATATGAAAAAAATAATTATCCAGTGGACCAGGGACAACAGTATTCAGTAACCGAACTTATTCATGAAGCCTCCTTTCGCCGGATGGTAAACGGTACCGCAAGCCCGGAGGAGATTGACCGGTGGGGGCGATGGATGGAGGCATCTGATGAGAACAGGCAAAAAGCGAAAAAAGCGATTTCTGAAATTACCGGATTCAGCTTTACAGACCCGGCGGATATCGGACTGCAAGAGCAGTGGGCCCGGCTTTCTGAAGATACGGTTAATGCGGATCAACGGTACTCGCCTCATGTGGGTCAAAAAGATCGGGGACTGCGCTGGATATATCGCGTGGCGGCCGCCGTGCTCCTGGTAGTGAGCGTCGGGTATGGCGTGCACCTGTACGAGGTCAATAAACCCGAAGCGGAATTGGAACAGATTACCCAGCAGGAGACCGTGACTACCCAGCCAAACCAGCAGAAAACCCTGAAGTTTACCAGCGGATCCCGGATCGCAAAGGTAGTACTTAACGGCAGTTCCACGCTTACCTACAACGTGGGCCTGCTTAAAGATCAGCCAATCGAGATTAGTTTGGAAGGAGAAGCCTTTTTCGACGTGGAAGAAGGCTTTTCAGAGAACCCGGCGTTTTCCGTGGTCACCCCCGATGGAGTTATCGAGGATATCGGAACGCAGTTTCTGGTTGCTGTCGAAGAAGATCGGTCTCGGGTGATACTGCAGGAGGGGCGTGTCAATGTTAGAACGGGAAAAGGCCAGGACTCGATAAAGGAATTTCAACTCTCCAAAGACCAGATGCTGGAGTTTGACAACATAAATATACTGAAGCAGGAGCGGGTGAATTCTACGCTCTACACGTCCTGGGCCACGGGGTTTATGCAGTTTGATCAAACGGATATTAGCACAGTTGCAGATTACATTGAGCAACGATACGATGTGCAGGCTGTATTGAATAATGAAGAGGTAAGCGGCATAACGCTGGAGGGGGCGGTCTATTTCAAATCTCTGGAAGGCTTGATGCAGTCAATCTCTGATATTGCCAAAATTGATGTTTACCAGTCTCATAACCGCGATACCGTCTATATCGGAAAGACCAACTTGCCACAATAACAACATGCTTAATAAATCAAAATATGAGTAAACAAATGACAAAGGGGAAACAATCATGAAATACGATACTACATTTTTCTCTGTAAGAACAGCTTTACTCGTTGTCGGGCTTTGCCTGATAGGTACAATGGGCTATGCTCAGACATTGGGATCGCTGTACAATTCAGACAGCCAAAACGGGAAAATCGGTATTGAGAAAGGCACCGACCTGGAACAGGCCCTGAACATGCTGGAACACCGGTTTAATGTGGTGTTCTTGTACCGGACAGATGCATTGGAAGGGCGGAAGGTAAAAAAGAGCAAGTTTTTGCCCAACAATGTACAGGAAGCACTGGACCATTTGTTGGAGGGACAGAGATTAGAATCAAAATACCTGAACCCAAAAACATATGGGATTTATACCCAAACTCATTCAGCGCTGAAAAGGCAGGAGGCAATCATCCTTGAGACCGTCAGTGGTCAGGTGTCCGATGCCGCTTCAGGGGAGCCACTGCCCGGTGTCAATGTGGTTGTGAAAGGTACGACCACGGGTACCTCCACCGACAGTGAAGGAGGATTTGAGCTGAATGTGCCTTCTCTGCAGGATACGCTTGTTTTTTCCTTCATTGGGTATCAAACGCAGGAGGTGCCAATTAATGGTAGGACGAATATTGAAGTGGCACTGCAAACACAGGCCGTTTCTGGTGAAGAGCTGGTGGTTGTAGGTTATGGGACACAGCAACGAAAAGATTTAACAGGTTCAGTATCTTCTGTTGGAGTAGAAGATTTTGAATCCGGGTTTAATTCCAATCCGGAACAGCTTGTCCAAGGGAAAGCTGCAGGTGTTCAGATTAACCAGGCTAGTGGTGCGCCTGGGGCGCAATCAAGGGTAAGAATTCGGGGAACGGGTTCAATTAATGCTGGTAATTCCCCTTTGTATGTGATAGATGGAATGCCCATCGACAATAATGCCAATCCTATTGCTACTACCTCGGTGGGAGGACAGAGCAGTATGAATCCATTAAGTACCATAAATCCAAGTGATATTGAGTCAATTGAGATACTTAAGGATGCCTCTGCTACTGCAATTTATGGTGCGAGAGGGGCGAACGGGGTCATTATCATTACTACCAAAGATGGTCGTGAAGGATTTAGTGTCAATTACAACGGATATGTAGGAATACAGGATATTGCGAATAAGCTGGATCTTCTGGGACCAATGGAATATGTGTCGGTTATGAATGGGATTGCCGAAATGGATGGTGAATCACCAGTCTTTACTCAATCAGAAATTGGCCAAATTGGATCTGGGACTGATTGGCAGGAGGAAATTTACAGGACTGCACCTGTCCAAAACCATCAGATTAGTTTTTCTAGGGGAATTGAAGACACGAGGTACTATGTGTCTTTCAACATGTTTAATCAGGATGGATTAGTTGTCAATTCCAATATGAGACGATACAACGGTCGCTTCAATATTGAACACCAGTCTGGGGATAATATTAATTTTGGGCTAAAGTTTACTACAAGTCTGATTGAAAACGAGCGTGCCCCGCAAGGGACTGGGACCAATGAATTTGCCGGCGTAATAGGGGCAGCACTCGAATGGGACCCTACGTATCCTATTTATAATTCAGAGGGGGAATATATTAGGCACTCCACGATTACCATAGATAATCCGATGGCACTATCCAATGGGGTGTCACAGTTTGATCGTACAAACCGGACCATTGGTAATGCATATGTAGAGTATGATATTATGGAGAATTGGTCGGCCAAATTAAATTTTGGGACCGACAGACAAAATATTCGCAGTGATGCCTATAGTTCTACTCTTACCATTGCTGGAGAAGGCGCAGGGGGAATTGCGGATGTAGTAAACTCCGAATCAAACGATTATGTGGCCGATTTTACGACCAATTATCAAACGGTTTTCAATGATATTCACGATTTATCAATTTTAGGAGGGATAACCTACCAGAAATTTATTAATAGGTATCAAAGTTCGGAAGCAAGTGGATTCCCTTCTGATGCCACAAAAACCGATAATTTATCTCTTGGATCCAGGGACACTTATCTGGTCAATACCAACAGCCTTAAAAATACCTTGCTATCTTATTTGGGGCGTTTAAATTATTCATTGAATAACAAATACCTCTTAACAGCAACATTCAGGGCTGACGGTTCTTCCCGCTTTGGTTCTGAAAACAGGTATGGATTCTTTCCTTCGTTTGCCTTGGGTTGGCGTTTGTCTGATGAACCTTTTATGGCCGATTTAGACTTTCTTAATAATTTAAAATTAAGGGCTAGCTGGGGTATAACAGGAAATCAAGAAATTGGCAATTTTAATTACCTACAGACATTGGGATCTGGTGGAAGTGCCGTTTTCGGAGATCAGGTTATTACGACAGTTTCTCCGCAGCGACTACCAAACCCTAATCTTAAATGGGAGGAGACAACGCAAGTGAATTTGGGAGTCGACTTCAGTTTAGTTGATGATCGTCTTTCCGGTTCAATCGATTGGTATGAGAAAGATACCGATGATTTATTGCTGAATTTGCCGATTCCCTCAACCTCTGGCTACTCTTCAATACTTAGTAATGTTGGGAGTGTGAAGAACTCAGGTTGGGAATTTGTGTTGGAGTCAAGAAATATAACCGGATCAAAATTTAGCTGGTCGACCTCCGGGAATGTGACCTTCATGGATAATGAAGTTGCTGATTTAGGCCCCATTCCTGAAATAATTCATGGTTCGGGGGGGGGATTTATCAGCCAAATTGCATTGATCAGACCGGGTGAACCTCTGAATGCATACTATGGTTGGGAAATAGACGGAGTATTCCAGCAGGGTGATGATATTGTATCCTCTGCACAACCCAACGCGGAACCAGGATATTGGAAGTTTAAAGATCAAAATAACGACGGAACTATTAATTCTGATGATAAAACGATCATTGGCTCTCCGCATCCCGATTTTACATTTGGTTTAACAAACACTTTCAATTACCAAAGATTCAGTCTGAATGTATTTCTTAGAGGGGTGCTTGGTAATGAGAAATTGAATAGTAATCGGTTAAGAGCCTTTCATCCCATTAGTTCGAGAAGAAACCGATTGGCCGAGCCGCTACTCAATCGATGGACGCCCGAGAATCCATCAAGCAGATATCCATCCGGTGCAAATTTGGGTATCTACGCCGGTGGAGGTACCACTGTTCATACAGAAACAGTTGAAGACGCCTCCTTCCTGCGATTGCAAAATGTAACTCTTCGATATCAGATACCAACTGAAAGCATGGGTTTTGTCCAAAATGCGAGTGTTCACATCACGGGACAAAATCTTTTAACAATTACTGATTACTCCGGATATGATCCTGAAGTGAGTTCATATGGTAATTCTGATGTGCTGGTGGACTATAATTCATATCCATTTGCACGCACATTTCAACTCGGTATTGACATAACTTTTTAAAATTTGGAAAGGTATAATATGAAGTTTTCAAATAATTATCGTCTGAATTTAGTATTGGTAATTGGCATTTTACTGCTGATAACAGCCTGTGAAGATCCACTCAAAATAAATCCATCATCCGAGCTTGCCCCCGGCAACTTTTTGAATACGGAAGATGGTATTACCTCGCTGCTGTTTTCTAGTTATAATAATATCCAGTACTCTTCTTTTTCTGGTGCAAATAAAGTGTATGCATCAGATTGGTCCGGCGGTTATTTGTGGGAAACAGGAGGAGGACTAAATCGTCATGCTTCTCTTTATATGGATTTTACCTGGGATGCCAGCCACGGGTGGCTGAATGGATTCTGGGGTACTTCATATCAGGCAATACGTGATGCAAATGTTGTATTAGACAATATCGAAAATGCAGAGATCAGTGAATCAAAAAAGGAGATGATAAAAGCGGAAGCCAAGTTCGTAAGAGCTACAGCCTATTTTTACCTGTATAACTGGTTTGGCCCCACGCCATTGGTGACATCCAGCAGTCCTGATAATCTGGAACCATCACGCGCTTCCGAAGATGAAATGCAAGCGTTTATCGAACAAGAATACAATGCTGTTGTTAGTGTATTACCGGAACAAAGACCGGATGAAGAAGATGGCAGGGCTACCAAGGGGGCTGCATTGGGTATGCTCACAAAGTTTTACTTGAATACAAAGCAATGGCAAAAGAGTGCGGATGCGGCTAAAGAAATTATGGATATGGGAATCTATGAACTGTATACTGATTACTTTGAGCTTTTCCAGGTAAGTAATGAAAATAATGATGAGTTCATTTTTGTGCACCCTGCCACTCCAGATGCAGGGGAAGGCAATGTATTTCCTCCCGCCGCCTTCCCACCTGACTACCCAACACCGGGATCCCATGAAAATTGGGCTGCACAGGTTAGACTCAGAGATAGTTTTGTAAATTCGTTTGAGAGCGGTGACGAAAGATTAGATCTGATTATAACTGAGTTCACTGACGTGAATGGTAACCAAGTTCAACTGTTGGGCAATGATAATTCCAGAAGTTTTAAATACTGGCCCGACCCTAACGCGAATGGAAGATGGACCGGAAATGATATACCCGAGATTCGCTATGCCGATATACTGTTATCCAGGGCAGAAGCGCTAAATGAACTAAACGGACCAAATCAAGAATCAATAGATCTGATTAACGAAGTTCGTGACCGAGCGGGTATTAGTCTTTTGCAACGTTCTGATTTCTCAACTAAGGAAGAATTACGAAGTCAGATCCTCCAGGAACGAGAGTGGGAGTTTTTCCACGAAGGAAAAAGAAGACAAGATGAAATACGCCAGGGTGTCTATATTTCAACAGCACAAGAGCTGGGAAAAAGTGCTCAATCGCACCATGTCTTATTCCCTATCCCTCAATCTGAAATAGATGCAAATCCGAATTTAGAACAGAATCCCGGGTATTAAAAATGAGGAGTAAACATATCCAGACTTCAAAATTAATTGATAATATATCATAACAATCATTAGTATAGCAGGGATAGTTGAAAGGCTATCCCTGTACTTTTATAGCAGAGAAGGGATTTGTTACAGAATGGCATTCATATTACGTTTTTTCTGAAACACCCTCGTAAAAAGTAAAAATCATATAGCTAACCGAATGACACCTAATTCATACTACTATCTATGTCGATTCGAATGATTAAATTATTGGCAATTTTTTCGGGTTTACTAAGCATTATTACGGCCTGTTCAATCGAAAATAGAGAGGAAAGAGCCCCCGAACACCCCAATGTGCTGTTCATCATTGCCGACGACTACGGCTACCATGATATGAGCAGTATGGGCAGCGAATTTTATGATACCCCCCACCTGGACCGGCTGGCCGCCCGCAGCATGGTCTTTACTCAGGGGTATACCGCCGGGCGGGTCTGCAGTCCGGCGCGGGCCAGCATCATGTCGGGGAAGACCCCGGCCCGCCACGGGATCACCGACTGGATCGGGGCCCGAACCGGGACCGACTGGCGCGAGCAAGGTCGCCACAGCAAGCTGCTGCCGCCTGATTACGTGGACCACCTGCCGCACGAGTACCAGGTGCTGCCGGAGGCGATGCGCCAGGAAGGCTATGCCACCTTTTTTGCCGGCAAGTGGCACCTGGGCGGGGAAGGCTCCTACCCGGAAGACCACGGGTTTGACTTCAACCAGGGAGGTTTTGAAGCCGGCGGGCCCTACACGGGCGGGTATTTTTCCCCGTTTAACAATCCCAAGATGGAAGATCATCCGGAAGAGAAAGGCATGAGCCTGCCGGAGAAGCTGGCCAAAGAGACCAGCCGCTTTATCCGGGAACACCGGGATCGGCCCTTTTTCGCGTTTCTGTCGTTTTA
>NZ_JBINJE010000070.1:0-4248 GCF_043951955.1 Halalkalibaculum sp. DA384
CCTCCTGTCCTCCTTCTCCAAGGAGGAACTCTTGGGTCACAATCTCAGGATGCAATAAAGGCAATGTGTTGAAGTCCCTCTTGGAGAAGAGGGATGTAGGGAGATTGACCACGCCTTAATTATTTAAATGGTGTTCCCCCTTATTGGACTTTTTGGACAGCCTCATAAAAGCCCTGCCCCAAGAAAGTAAGAAACAATGTTAAAGCTGGAAGCTAATAGAACTCACGTTAAATAGTATTACATACTCACGACTCAGAACCCAAGACCCACAACTCACTACTCACACCCAATGCAATTTTATCCTCCGCACCTGTCTGAGAAACTTGGTTTTGAAACGATCCGCCGGGAAGCCGTCGGGCGCACGCGGTCGGTTGTGGGTGAAGAGCATCTGCAGCGCATGGAGCCCTCCTCAAGCCCGGACCGCGTAGCTCGTTTGCTGGATGAGACGCGCGAAATGATGGATCTTATCCGCAATGATGCTGCTTTTCCCCTGGACAACCTGCATGATATCAGGGATTCGCTCAGCAGGTCTAAACCGGAGGGTACCCTGCTCTCGGCCGAAGCGTTCCTTGAAATACTGCAGCTGGCTGCCTCCGCCCGTCGCGTAAAGTCGTTTTTGGGCGATCGCCGGGAACGGTACCCGGTACTGGATGCGCTGGCGGTGGAGCTGATTCCGCTGAAGGAGCTTGAGGAAGAGATCAACAAGGTGATCACTGAGCAGGGTTCACTCAAGAACAACGCCAGCAGCGAACTGCAGTCGATCCGATCCCGGCTGGGAAAACGGCAAAACGATCTGCGTAATACCATCAACCGGGTGATGAGCCGCGCCACCAAACAGGGCATGGCTTCTGATGAAGGCCCCACCCTGCGCAACGGCCGCATGGTAATTCCGATCCGGGCGGAATACAAGCGAAAGATCCAGGGATTTGTGCATGACGTCTCCTCTACCGGACAGACGGTCTACCTGGAGCCGGTGGAAGCGCTCAACATAAATAATGAAATTCGGCAGCTCGAATCTGAGGAAAAGCGGGAAATCGAGCGTATCCTGCGCGCTCTCACCAATGAGGTTCGGAAAAACCGCCGGTACCTGGAGCAAAATATCGAGGTACTGGGACGTTTTGATATGATTTCGGCCCGGGCTCAGCTCAGTATCGATCTCGATGCTTTTGTCCCGGTTCTCTCCGACGGCAAATATCTCCGCCTGAAGGAGGCCTACAACCCGATTCTGCTGCTCAAAAACCGCTCACTTGCGGAAGAACAGCGCGAGCCGGTCATCCCGCTCGACATGGAGCTCGAGGAAGGCGAACGCTGCCTGATGATCACGGGACCCAATGCCGGGGGGAAGTCGGTGGCAATCAAGACGGTGGGGCTCTGTGCCATGATGATGCAGTCCGGCTTTGCCATTCCCGCCAAAGACAGTTCTGAACTGCCGGTATTCAGCAAGCTGTTCGTGGACATGGGAGACGACCAGTCGATCGAAAACGATTTGAGTACCTTTTCCAGTCGACTGCAGTGGATGAAGTCCGTGATGCAGGAGGCGGACGGGAGCAGCCTCGTCCTTATTGATGAAGCCGGTGCGGGAACCGACCCGGACGAAGGCGGGGCACTGTACCAGTCGCTGGTCGAGCACCTGATCAGCTGTGGCGCACTTTCGCTGGTAACCACCCATCACGGTGCACTGAAGGTGTTTGCCCACGAACACCCCCACGCCGTAAACGGATCAATGGAGTTTGACCAGGCCACCTTGTCCCCAACCTACCGGTTCAAAAAAGGCGTGCCCGGCAGCAGCTATGCATTTGAAATCGCACAGCGGATGGACCTGAGCCCGGAACTGCTGCAAAAAGCCCGCGAGATTACCGGGTCCACCAAGCAGGACATGGAATCGCTGATTAACGAGCTGGAATCAAAAACGCAGGAGGCCGAAACCCTTAAAAGGGATTATGACCGCCTCAAAAAAAAGATGGAAACCGAGCGCCAAAAATATGAAGACAAACGCCGCGCACTCGAAAAAGAGAAGGACCAGATCCGCGAGAAGGCGCTGAAGCAGGCCGAAGAGATTATGCAGTCGGCCAACCGGCGGATTGAACAGGCGGTGGAGCGGATTGTTCAGCAGGGCAAAAAAGACAAGCAGGCGATCAGCAGGGCCCGCGAGGAGGTCTCGGAGCAGAAGGATGAAATTGAGGAGGAACTGGAAGAGCTGGAGGCCCGGCAAAAACAGGAACAGCGGGAACAGCTCTCCGACGAGCCGCCGAAAGTGGGCGACATCGTACGCCTGATGGACGCCAACACCAACGGCGAACTGGTTGAGGTCAATGGAAACCAGGCCGTAATTCAGGCCGGCGGGTTACGCCTTAAAACAAAATTTAACAACCTCGTAAAGGTTAAGGACGCCAGCGAGAAACCGTCACCCAAAAACCGCGTCAGGGTAAATGTACCGCGAAGCGCACGTCCCGGTCCCACCAAACCCTCTATTGAGATCCGCGGCATGCGGGGTCGCGAGGCGATTAAAGAGGTGGAACATTACCTGGACAACGCCATCGCGGCGGGACTCAACAGCGTAGAGATCATTCACGGCAAGGGGGAAGGAATCCTCAAAAACCTGGTCCATGAGTACCTGGATGAACGTGCGGAGGTCAGCAGCTACTCCCTGGCACCCGCGGACCGTGGCGGTGCCGGGGTGACGCTGGTTAAATTTTAATATCAATGGCTTAACGATCCCCCTTCTTTCTCATTAGTTATTGGTTATTAGTTCAAACAAATAACCAATAACCAGTCCACTAATAACTAAATTGCGCCGGAGTCGAAGAATGGCAGGCTGCTTAGGGGTGGAGGGGTTAACACTCAAACAGTAGTTGCCATGTTTGGGGAGATCCTTCGACTTCATTTCGCTTCGCTTCATTGCGCTCAGGATGACACAGCGTTGAGTTGATACGGGATGGCGCGGTGTTGCCGGGACCGCAATAATGTTCATTTCTTTTACAAATATTAGAATCCACTATCTTTTTTGTAAGGATCGGCGTTTAACCGGGTCTAAGAGGTAAAGAGAACTTCACTGTTCATCACATATACGTTTTCAGTACACCAATATGGTGCTGAAGCGGATCAACTATCAACAAAAACAATCCTATAACAAAAGGAGACGCCTATGTCTTTAGAATATTATTTAAAGCGCAATCATATAACATCCGACGAGGATGATTACATGGCTATCAGCATTAACCCGGAGAGCTACTCGATCGAGGATGTCTACGACTACATGACCCGGGAGGGATCCACCGTCACTCGTGCGGAAGCGCTGGCGGGATTCGAGGAGGTGACCCGTGCCATCCTGAACCTGGTGCAGCAGGGACATTCGGTGGTGACGCCGCTGGTCAACATCCGTCCCGGCATAAGCGGGGTGTTCGACAGCGAGGATGACCGTTTCGACACGGATCGCCACGAGGTGCGCATCAACGTTTCGCCCGGGCTCCGGCTGCGGGAGACGGCCGACGAGATCCCCACCCAAAAGGTGGAGCCGCGCGAGCGTATTCCCACCATCACCCACTACTCCGACAACAGCTCGGGGAGCCGCGACGCGGAGATCACGCCCGGCGGCGGTGCCCGTATTGTGGGGCAGCTGCTGAAGTTCGACGAGGAGGATCCCGACCAGGGCATCTTCTTTGTCAATACCTCCAACGGTACCGAAACGCGGGTGGAGAGTACCCTCCTGCGGAACAAGCCGAGCGAGCTCATCTTTATCAACCCGGAGCTGGACCCCGGCACCTACCGCCTGGAGGTCCGGGCCATACTGCAGGATACGACCAACCTGCGAACCGGGCTGATGACGGATCAGCTGACGGTTGAAGACGCAAGCTGATATCACCGGGAACACACGCCCCCTCTGTGGCACCGCAGAGGGGGTTCTTTTTTGCCCGCAAAAAACGCCGATATCTTTTACCAAAAAAGATGGTATCTTTTTCCTCATAAGATGCCATCTTTTTTTGTATAAGATGGTATCTTTTTTTTCAGGAGCAATTTTTAGGGAATTATGAATGAAGAATTAATAATGAAGAATTTTGAAGGGGAGATCGTTTGAACGAGTTATAGCATCATGTCCAAGACCGGAAGAATTTCTGTCTGACGAGGGAGCGAGCTACAAAATATACAACCTGGTCTTTCCCGGCCTTGAATGGGGCGCGGAGGCCGAAGCAGGCGTTTGTGGATGTTGCACCGGTGAGAACTTCGATAGAAGGCAACCAGCGTGACGGA
>NZ_JBINJE010000071.1:0-3917 GCF_043951955.1 Halalkalibaculum sp. DA384
CACATGCAGAAAAATGAGGGACGCCTGATCCACAACATGGAGCTGTGCTGGGACGAGATCGCCTACATCCAGCAGGGGGACGTGCCGGGCCGCAACGAGCCCTATACCGGGGAGATCAACTACCGGAACGTCTTCAAATACATCCATGACAAGGGCTACGACGGCATCCTGGGCATGGAGCACGGCAACGCCCGTGAAGGTAAGGAAGGCGAACAGGCAGTCATCGATGCCTATATTAAAGCCGATAGTTTTGAATAGATTTGGTGTAAAAGAAATAAATCTCTACTCTTTTATTTAAATAGTTGGGAAAGAGAAGAAAAGAAATATCAGTATCTGCTAAGCATTAATTAATATTGTAATTTGGAATGTAAATTCATGCATAAGTCTCTCTACTTATTCAATCTAATCATTATATTCTCGGTTCTCTCTGCATGCCAGTCGGAATCCCAACAACAGCCTGTGGGAAACCAAGAGCTGCCCAACATTATATTTATTCTCACCGATGATCTCGGGTACGGTGATATTGGAGCCTTATACCAGAATCAGCGAGGGGAAGAGGGCGAGCCTCACCATAAGACACCGCACCTTGACAACATGGCTAGTGTAGGAATGAAGCTGACCCGTCACTATGTGGGCGCACCGGTGTGTGCACCCTCGCGAGCGTCCCTGCTGCAGGGGGTCCACCAGGGCCATGCCAATGTGCGCGACAACCAGTTTGACAAGGCGCTCTCTGATAACCATACGCTGGCTTCAGTACTGAAAGAAGCCGGCTATGCCACAGGCATAGTAGGCAAGTACGGACTGCAGGGCCTGGAGGGCGATTCCCCGGAAAGCTGGCAGGCCTATCCAACAAAGCGGGGATTCGATCATTTTTTTGGGTATGTTCGTCACCGGGACGGCCACAACCACTACCCGGCTCACGAGGTCAGGGAGCGACCCAAGGTTGAACTATACGCGGGCAATGAGGAGATCTCCGATCAGCTCAGGGGCGTGTATACCACTGATCTGTTTACGGCCGCCGCCAAAAAATGGATTACTGACCAAGAGCAGAAGGATCAGCCTTTTTTCCTGTACCTGGCCTATGATACTCCGCATGCGGGCCTGGAAGTGGCTTCCACCCCCTATCCTGAGGGAGGAGGACTTGACGGGGGCGTGCAGCTAATTGGTGAGGAAGGCAACTACATTAATACGGTCGGGGACAGCATCGATACCTACATTCATCCCGATTATGCCGGCCGGGACTGGCCCGGCCCGCAGCAACGTTTTGCCAGCATGGTTCGCCGTATTGACAACGGTGTGGGTGATATTACCCAGCTTCTCAAAGATCTGGATATACATGAGAATACCATGATTGTTTTTACCTCCGACAATGGTCCACACAAAGAATCCTATGGCTACGGTGATTATGATCCTACTTTTTTTGACAGTTTTGGACCTTTAGACGGGATTAAACGCGATACCTGGGAAGGAGGTATTCGGGTTCCCACAATTGTATACTGGCCCGGCAAAGTGCCCGGCGGTGCAACTAATGATTCACCCAGCGGTTTCCACGACTGGCTGCCGACGTTCGCAGAAATGGCCGGACTGCCGGCGCCCGCCCGGACCGACGGCGTTTCCCTGCTGCCGGTGCTTACCGGTGAACGCGGGCAACATGCCGGAGAGGTTTATATCGAGTATAGCCAGGACGGACAAACCCCCGATTATGAGGAGTTTCACGCATCCCACCGGGGGCAACAGCGTGGGCAGATGCAGGTGCTCTACCTGGATGGGTATAAAGGGGTCCGCTATGACATTCAATCGGCAGAGGATGACTTCCGCATTTATGATACGCGGCAAGATCCCGGAGAGACCAGTAACCTTGCCGGCAGCAGTGAGCAGATGGAACTCCTGCAACAACGCATGAAGGACAGAGTCCTGCAGCTCCGTCGCCCTGATTCGTCCGCCAAACGACCGTATGATGAGGAGCCGGTACCTGCCCTGAATGTCCCTGAGGATATACAACCAGGTCTCCGCTACCGGGTATTTGAGGCGACCACGCCTTGGGTACCTGATGTATCTACGCTGGAACAATCCCCTGAGCAAAGCGGCATTACCGAGGGATTTGACCTCGGAGTGCAAACCCGTGAGGAACATATTGTCCTGGAATACGCCGGCCTGCTTGAAGTGCCCGAGACTGGAGTATATACATTTTCCCTCCAGACAGACCAGGGGGCTGTGCTGCGTATCCACGGGGCAACAGTAATCGATGCCGACAAAGGTTATGATCCGGGTTCGGTTACTACTTCTGAAATCCGGTTGGAAGAAGGATATCATCCCGTTCAACTTATCTATGCACAGTCGGAAGAGAAACGAACTCCCACTCTTCAGCTACAGTGGAGTGGGCCGGAATTTTCCCGACAAGCCGTTCAGCCAGCCCATTTATATCATCGGACAGGCACAGATTAATGTCATATCTGGGACAAAAATGTTCTTGAATGTTGCTTTAAAATTGAAGTAACTGAAGTATAAGGGAGCTTTGCAGACCCTTCTGCTTTGCAGGGGCACTGACCTCGCAGGCGGGAGTACAACGCCCTCAGAATGACGAGTTGAGAGTTTGGAAAGGCCATATAAACCGGTAGAAATTATTGACGGGTACCATGTCTTATTTTCGAATTTTATACACCATCTGTCTTCTTCTCGTTTGTTCACCGTTGATGGTGTTAAAGGCCCAAACGCCAAACCAGGAAAAGCCAAATATTATTTTCATTTTAGCTGACGACTTGGGCATCTCGGATATCAATTCATTCGACCCGTTGGAGCGATCTTTTTACGAAACTCCGAATATTGACAAGCTGGCGAAGGAGGGGATGAAATTCCTCCAGGCCTATACAAATGCAGCCAATTGTGCACCCACAAGAGCAGCGTTACTGAGTGGTCAATATTTTCCAAACCAGCCAATCTATCATGTTGGAAGACCCGGCGCCGGGAGAAGGGAACCGGGAGAGATGGTATCCGCAGAGAACGCAGATGAGCTTCCACTTGAGAAAATAACAGACGCAGAGATGTTGCAGCAGGCGGGTTATTCAACGGCATTTGTTGGTAAATGGCATGTGGGCAGGCCACCAGAATATGGACCTCAACAGCAGGGATACCAGGTTAATATTGGTGGAAGCGGAGATGGTAATCCAGGAGAATGGGATGGCGGTTATTTTGAGCCTGACAATAATCCATTAATTGATGATTCGCAAAATGGAGAATACCTGACCGATTATCTCACCCGAAAAGCCATTGACTATATCACTGGGAACAAGGATGGTCCATTCTACCTGAACCTCTCTTATTATACACCTCACTGGCCTCTTCAGGCACCAGAACAGTTGGTAAAAAAATATCAACAAAAGGACCCCGACAGAGGACATCATAATGCCACCTATGCCGCGATGATAGAGAGTCTTGATGCCAATATTGGGAAAGTCCTGAATACGTTAGACGAACTCGGCATTGCCCAGAACACCGTAGTTGTTTTTATGTCGGACAATGGAGGACTAGGCGGATATGAATTTATAGAAGACAGACCGGAAGCTGATCATATGCTTTCATCGGGTGTTACAGACAACGCTCCATACAAAGGAGGAAAAACCACCTATTATGAAGGGGGAATACGTACTCCCCTGATTATTCGATGGCCGGGCGTCATACAGCCTGGAACAACATCCGATGAGCCGGTGATTGGCATCGACTTATATCCAACCTATCTTGAATTGGCAGGGCTTGAAAACCCCGAAGGCTATCAGCTGGATGGGGTTAGCCTGACTCCGTTATTGGAGAATCCGGATAACTCCCTAAATCGCGAAGCATTGTACTGGCATTTTCCGGGGTATCCGAATTCAAGATGGAGAACAGGTCCAGTGAGCGCAGTACGTTCTGAACGTTGGAAA
>NZ_JBINJE010000072.1:0-3582 GCF_043951955.1 Halalkalibaculum sp. DA384
TTTTGCAGGTTATTTAATTCTTCTTGTGTCATAATTGTCTAAGTTAGTGAGATTTGAATTACTAAACTTAGACAGAGTTAGATTTACACTCTCCACTTAAGAGTTTAGAACTATGAAAAAGGTAATTCTTTTCTTTTTACTAATATCGGCTGGACTTCTTTCCTGTAATGACATACTTGAACCAGAAGCTGATTCTTTTGTTAATGCCTCTACTTTTTATGATACAGAAGAATCGATAGAGTTGGCTGTTAATGGGGCATACAGCCAACTCCAAGATCTTTATTATACAGGGTCTTCAGATTTCTGGGCAATAACTGAAATGAGATCTGATAATACAACATTCCAGTATAACCATGGAAATAGAGGAGAGCATGAAACTGAATTTTTAGATTCATTTTTAATTTTAGACGAAAATGGGCCTATAGAGGAAGTTTGGAGCACTATTTACACGGGGATTTCACAATGTAATGTTGTCTTAAATCGTATTGAAAACGTTGAATTTAGCAATTCAACATTAAAAGAGCAGTATACAGGTGAATTAAAATTCATTCGTGCGGTACATTATTTTCATCTGGTTCGACTTTTTGGAGGTGTTCCCTTAGTACTTGATGAGGTTGAATCCCCGGATGATGCATTTTCAGAAGGTAGAGCTTCAGCCTCAGAAGTGTATCAACAAATCATCAATGATGTAAATGATGCAACTAGTAGCCTGCCTGAGAACTACTCTGGAGCCGATGTAGGTCGAGCAACAAAAGGGGCAGCTTATACACTACTTGCTGATGTATACCTCACCCAAGAAGACTACTCAGCAGCTTCAGATGCATTAGAGCAGGTAATTAATATGAATTATTCTCTTTTGACTGATTATTCAGATGTTTTTGATCCAGCTAATAAGAATAATGCGGAATCAATTTTTGAGATCCAATTTAGTTCATCAATTGAGGGAGAGGCCAGTGAATTTGCCTATCGATTTGTTCCTTTTAATTCTGGTTCTGATATAATCGGTTTTACCGATCTAAATCCAAGTCATGCCGGCTACAACATTCCTACACGTGATGTTATAAGGGCTTATGAACAGGGTGATACAAGAAAAGATGCTTCTATTGCTTACTATGTTAATCCAGAGAATTCTCAGTACGATGTAGCGATTGGTGATTCAATACCTTACATCAAAAAGTTTGTTCATTCCTTTGAACAGCCTGGACGCACTAACGAAAATGTGCCTGTTTATCGGTATGCCCATGTACTTTTAATGATGGCAGAGGTTATTAATGAAGTCGAAGGGCCAACATCCGAAGCATATGGTTATATTAATCAGGTAAGACAAAGAGCCGGTCTCAATAACCTAACTCCTGGTTTATCAAAGGAGGAGTTTCGTGATGCGGTTTATCATGAACAACGGGTAGAATTGGCGTTTGAAAATCACCGTTGGTATGATTTGCTAAGAACAAATAGAGCAATTGAAGTAATGAATGCACATGGTGAAGAGCAAAAGCAACTAGTTCCTAGATTGACAGAAGAAACTTATAACGTTGTAGAATATAAACTACTTCTTCCAATTCCTTTAAGAGAAGTTAGGTTAAATAATTTAGAACAGAATCCTGGATGGTAAGTTGAGTAATCGAACAAAATATTAATCTGGGATTATAATTTTAGATTAAATGGAGGATTATTCCTCCATTTAATCTATATAAAATGAAGATATTCTATAATTTCTATCTATAAATAATGATTAAACGGATGGATTATCATGATCTAAGTCCCCTATATAAATATTAAATAGGCTAAATTTCTATCTTGTAGTATCCATTGCAATTTTACACTAGATAGAATCAATGAAAAATCTATCATTTTAAGTATGATAACTCGCATAAGTAAAGCTGCATATAGGCTTGTATTTATAGCCACTCTGCTGTTTCCAATTGTGGGATGTAATCAAGGAGATATACAAAGACCTAATATATTGATCATCATGGCTGATGATCTTGGTTATTCAGACTTAGGTTCTTATGGTGGAGAAATAGCAACTCCCAATTTGGATAAACTGGCAAAGAATGGGTTAAAGTATACTCAGTTTTACAATACGGGCCGCTGCTGGCCTACAAGAGCTTCTCTACTTGCTGGTTATTATCCCCAGCAAATAGGTCGCGATAGTGCTCCTGGAATTAAAGGTGGAGGACAAGGTGAACGGCCTGATTGGGCACAGTTATTACCGGAATATCTTAAAGAAGCTGGATATCGTTCCTATCATACAGGGAAATGGCATATTGATGGTATGCCAATACAAACTGGTTTTGATAGGTCCTATATGCTTGAAGGGCCAATTGACCATTTTAGACCTGTTGAACACTATGAAAATGATAATAAGCTTCCACGCATTAAAAAAGGTTCAGATTATTATAGCACCACAGAAATTACTGATAGAACTATTAAGTATTTAAAAGAACATGAATCAAATTATAAGGATCACTCCTTTTTTTCGTATGTAGCTTTCACTGCTCCACATTTTCCATTACACGCACTTGAAGAAGATATCAATCGGGTGGGGGAGCGATATAATTCTGGCTGGAATGAGATACGAAAACAGCGTTGGAAACGAATTCAAGAAATGAACCTTGTTGAGGGGCGGCTATCGGAAGTCGAAAGAGATATTGGTCCACCTTACGATTTCCCAAAAGCTTTAGAAATATTAGGTGATGGTGAGGTAAATCGTCCGGTACCTTGGGATAGTTTGACCACACAACAAAAGCAATTTCAACAAGATAAAATGACCATCCATGCAGCAATGATTGAACGGATGGATAAAGAGATAGGGCGAATAATTGATCAACTTAAGGCATTGGATTACTATAATAACACACTCATAGTTTTTCTTTCCGACAATGGAGCCAGTTCTGAAATAATGGTCCGTGGAAATGGGCATGATCCCAACGCCAGGCCGGGTTCGGCAGATACGTTCCTTAGTTTGGGTCCGGGCTGGTCCACGGTAAGTAATACCCCATTTCGACGTCACAAAACCTGGGTACACGAGGGGGGAATTGCTACCCCTTTTATAGTTCAATGGCTGGATGGGATTGAAGATAGAGGTTCATTGAGAACAGCTGCAGGGCATGTTATTGATTTAGTACCAACAGTCCTTGACTTGGCCGGCCTTGAAAGATCTAGTCAAATTACCAAATCGATGCCTGGAAGATCACTAGTTCCAACATTTGACAGTAACATAGAATGGGATCGGAAACTCTGGTGGTACCACGAAGGGAATCGGGCCATGCGGGCAGGAGATTGGAAAATAGTTGCCTCCAAAGATGAAGATTGGAGACTTTTTAATCTCGAAAAAGATCGTGCTGAAACTAATAATTTAGCTGAAAATAGACCTGAGAAGATTCAGACTTTAAAAACACAATGGAACAATGAGCTAGAAGATTTTAAAGAGATTGTTCCCAAAGAGTATTTAGAATGATTATTCCATATCACTAGTGTCCTGTTAAAAAAAACCATAATTCTGCGTAACTCATTGTATAACAATGATATATAGATTTTTTATTTTTTATCGATTTGAAATCAAAACCAATAATTGAAATT
>NZ_JBINJE010000073.1:0-3019 GCF_043951955.1 Halalkalibaculum sp. DA384
CTGCACCCCCTTCGAACATCATTTACCGCTTTTCCATCATAACTGCCACAAGGGGGAACCCCCCGCGTTCTTCTTCCCGGTACCCCTTCGAAATTCATCATTTTTAATTCTTCATTCATAATTCCCATCCTCCGGTGGTGAATGGGGCACCCGCTGCCGCCTGTACAGGATCCCGGTTTCATCAGTTGAAAACTGCAGTATGATTTATATATGAAGATTTTACAGGTGCAAATTAAATGGAATTAGGAAAAACAACGGTTTTGCAAAGACTCCCCACAAAGGTCTCCTAAATAAAAAGGCATTAAAAGTTCAGAATAATATATGCTATCTTTACCAGCTTGATTCTAGAGTGATAAACTGGATGCATATGAGTGAACAAGACACAAGCCGGCTGGAAAAATTCCGTGTGCGCCGCGCGGAGATGAATGACAAGATTATGGACCTGGATCATCTCGGTATCAAACGATTTTTTAATCTCGATGCGAATACCTACCGAGATGGGGCCTTGTCTTCCCAAACCAAAGAGCTGCTGGGACTGGTGGCCTCAACAGTGATGCGCTGTAACGACTGTATCGACTACCACCTGGAGCAGTGTGCCGAAGCCGGGTTCAGCAAGCAGGAGATTGTTGACGCCCTGAATGTGGCGTTGACGGTGGGAGGGAGCATCGTCATTCCGCATCTTCGACACGCCGTTGAAACCCTGGAGCTGCTGGAAAAAGAGGGGGCGCTGGATTGAACAGGGATCGCATGGTTACATATTTGCAGCTTTCTGTTTTCGGGCTGTTTGCCCTTTGCCTGCTCAGCAGGCCGGCGCACGCCCAGATAGGAACCGGCCCGGTGGGAGCTGATTCGGTGCAGTCCACCCTGTTCCCGGCACTGGCATACGACTCGGACCTGGGACTTATCGGAGGCGGTCTGTACAGCCGGATTGACTACAGCGGGGGCGTTACTCCCTTCCGGAATTATATTAAATCTACGGCCCTGCTCTCCACCAGGGGCATGTTCAGCCTGGAGCTGGAATATGACCAGACGCAGACCTTCGGGACCGACATCCGCAGTACGCTCTCGATTTTTGCCTATCGTTTTATGTATGATTACTACTTCGGCATCGGGAACAACACCCCATTTGATGAGCAGCGGTTTGACGAGGAGTACTATTTTTTCGAATCAAAAAAGATTGAGGTTGCCTACGAAGGGCGCCAGCCGTTATTCAGGGACCGGGATGCCCGATTTGACCTGCTTTTTGGAATCGGCACGAAGTATGAGCTGCCGTCGGTAAAGGAAGAGGTCTCAAAGTTTAATGCAGACCGCCCGAAAGGGCTCTCGGGCGGGTGGATCAACACCGTCAGTACCGGTTTTATCTGGGAAAACAGGAACAGCGAGTTTGATCCCACGTCCGGCAACCGGGCGAAAGTGGAACTGCGCGCTTCCCCCACGTTTTTATTAAGTGATTACGGGCTGGTGACGCTCGAAGGCGATTTCCGCCAATACTTCCGGCTATTTAACTGGGTAACAGTGGCAAACCGGCTGCAAGGCCGCCACGCCTCCGGCGATCTCCCGTACTGGGAACTTTCTGCGCTCGGGAATAACGAGACGCTCAGGGGATATGCCCTGAACCGTTTCCTGGGGAATTCATCCATCGCCTACTCCCTGGAAGTGCGGAAATGGGTGTTCAACTTTCCCCGGTACCAGATCAAGCTGGGTGGACACTTTTTTACGGATGTGGGTCGTGTTTTTACGGAGAAGGATGACTGGGGCGACCTGTTTTCGGATTACAAGCAGACGGTGGGCGTGGGTGGCACGATGTCGCTGTTTAGTCCCGATTTTATCCTGCGGGGCGAAGCAGGATTTTCGGAGGATATGATGCGGATTTACGTGGGAATCGGATATACATTTTAACGTTTTAAACAAAAAGATATACGGTCAAAGCATGTCAACGGATCTAACCATACTGCTGACTTCAGCAATGGAGGATGCAGAGGATTTTTTGGAATGGAGCGGGGAGAAAGAGATCAGCGTTCTTCACCTTCCGCTCGAAAGATATGTGCCGCTTGAGACCGATACCGGCGACCTGCCCGCACTGCTGGAGGAAACTGAAAATATTATCTACGGTCACAAGCGAAACGCCCGTTTTTTTATTGAACAGGCCAGGGAGCAAAACCTGCTGGAAGTAATAAAAAATCGTATCAACCTGGTCAGCCACCAGCGTGCCGCGGATTACCTCGAAGAGCAGGGCGTCCCGGCGATATTTCCGGGCAGCGAAGAGCCGATTAAAATGCTGGAGTTTTTGATGCGCCTGCGCCGGCTGGGTACAGTGTTCTATCCCTGTGGCACCCACAAAAATGAAGAGATCCCCGGTCTGCTCAAGGAGCTCGATATTGAAGTCAACGAGCGGGCTTTTTACGAGTTGAAAGGACCGACCGGCAATGAGCTGGAGACCTACCAGGGCTGGATACGCGATCATCAACCCGATACCGTTGTCTGCCACTCACGGCGGGCCGTCAACCGTATCGGGGCCGCTTTTCCCGAGGTGTTTGCGTCAGCATCATCCATTATCGCCGGAGATCGGGCTGTGGCAGAGAAGCTTGCCGGCGACCACAAGGTACAGGCGGACGTGGTTGCCGAGGGCGACTGGCCCTCTATTTTTGAGCGGGTAAAGGAATTGGCAGGGGGATAGGTTGACCCTTTTGGCTTGACCCAAAAGGAACCAAAAACTCAAGAAGAATTTAACTCCTCGGGGCGGAATTCGTTTGTTGCCGCTGTTTAGGATCGTCGCCCGCCCCTCGTCAGACAGAAATTCTTCCGGTCTTGGGCATGATGCTATAACTCGTTCATACGATCTCCCCTTCGAAATTCATAATTTTTAATTCTTCATTCATAATTCCCATCCTCCGGTGGTGAATGGGGCACCCGCTCCGGCCACAGCAGGCGTGGATGTTGATGGTCCGTCACGCCGGCTGCCCGCTATCAAAGTCCTCACCGGCAGGGCATCCACCCCCGCCTGCTTCGGCTTCCGCAC
>NZ_JBINJE010000074.1:0-2670 GCF_043951955.1 Halalkalibaculum sp. DA384
CCACCACCGGGTCCCCATATACGCCCATCAGCGGGGAAATATCCTCCACCGAAATCCAGAGTATGTTGGGCCTGTCGGCACCCGCAGCCTGGGCCCCCGCCGGGACATCATGGATGCCTAAAAAATAAAAAAAGAGTACATAGAAAAGCATGTTCCTCATCAGGTATATGGTTCCGTGGAATATTCCAAATTCAACTTAATCCTGTCCTCTCCTCACAGGGTATCTCCCTCCCCGCTGTTTGATGTACTCATGCATTTGCTCCCGGAGAGCAGCTGCTGTGTCGGGGTACTTTCCAGCCAGATCGTGCTCTTCATTAAGATCCCGGGAGAGATCGTATAATTCCACGCTGGTTTCCTCGTAGAATTCGACCAGCTTCCAGCGCCCCGCCCGGATCGCCGAACCCGGTCGCCAGCCGGACCCGTGGTAGTGCGGGTAGTGCCAGACCAGGGTGCGGTCGTCAACTTTGGCAGGATCCTTCAGGTAGGGGACGAGGCTCTTGCCATCAACATGCTGCTGATTTTGCGACGGAAGACCAGCCAACTCTAACAATGTTGGATAAAAATCCATACTTGTAACAGGTTGTGCCGATACTTTCCCCTTTTGTATACCTGGCGCTTTGATGATCAGCGGCACGCGGATCCCGCCCTCGTAGGCCCATCCCTTGCCTGCTCTGAGAGGGATTACCGCCGTAGGGGCAATGTTGCGCTCGGCAGGCAGGGTCGTCAAGCCCCCGTTGTCGGAGGTAAACACAATGATCGTGTTTTCATATAGCTGCTGATGTTTCAACTCCTTCAGCAGCCGGCCCACGTTCTGGTCCATACACCGGACCATCGCCGCGTATTCGGGGTCACTCTGGGTGAGCCGGGTTTGGCCCAGCCCTTCCTTGCGCATTGCCGGTTTGCCCTCGCCGGGCAGTTTTAGCTTTTCTTCACGATAGTGCTCGTCGTAGCGCGCGCATCCCTGGATGGGCGTATGCACGGTGTAAAAGGACAAAAACAAAAAGAAAGGATCGGTTCGCTCCGAAGCTTGCTCCATGAACCGGATCGCCTCGGTGGTCAGCCGGTCGGTCAGGTATTCCCCCTCCGGGCCGTCTTCCAGGCGCGGGTTCTCATACGGGGCGTAGTAGCCGCCGGGCGGAGACCCGCGGTCGTGCCCGCCCTTGTTGATCTCAAAACCCTGGTGCTCCGGCCAGTATTCCGGGGTCTCCCCCAAGTGCCATTTCCCGGCGAAGAAGGTCCGGTAGCCCTGCTGCCGGAATGCTTCGGCGATGGTGAGTTCCTCCAGCGGCAGATTGTGGATATCTTCAGGCGAAACCAGTTGTGGATCTTCGGCTCGCTCTGTGGGCATGCCCGGTATCCAGTCGGTAATGCCCACCCGCGTCGGGTCTTTGCCGGTCATGATCGCCGCCCGCGTGGGCGAGCAGACCGGGTGGGCCGCGTAGGCATCGGTAAACCGGATTCCGGTTGCCGCCAGCCGGTCCAGGTGGGGGGTCTCATAGAAGGTGCTGCCATAGCTGCCCAGGTCCCGCCAGCCCAGGTCATCCACCAGGATGAACAGCACGTTGGGCGGGGGTTCCGACCGGGCGGGGGGACCTGTCGCACACAGAAATCCAAAAGAAGCAAGCAGCAAGAGCGTGTATTTTTGACAGGCCATAATCACTTATTTTTTTACTCCTCCACCTGGCTGCCCCACCAGTTGTTGCCGGGGTTGTAATCCGGGGACAGGAACTCCATGCGCTGCCGTTCCAGCCGGGGCAGCAGCTCCTGCTCGATTTGCTGCAGGTACTCCGCCTCTTTTTGTGGATCATACTGCGGGTCTTTCCGGGGAAATTTGGCACCGGTCTCCTGCAGATATTCGGTAAGCCGGCTGCCCAGCCGCTCGGCCACCTCCGGGTGCCGGGCGGACAGATCGGCCTGTTCCGGCAGGTCGGCCTGCAGGTCGTAGAGCACCTGGCTGCTGTCGGCGTGGTAGCGGATCAGCTTCCAGCGGCCCTGGCGGATCACCGAGGAGGGCCGCCCGCCCTGGTTCCCGTAGTGCGGGTAGTGCCAGAACAGCGGCCGTTCGGGGATCGGCTCCCCTTCCAGCAGCGGGCGCAGGCTGACCCCGTCCTGGTGCTCTTCGGGCCGCAGGTCCGCCCCCGCCAGGTCCAGGATGGTCGGGTAAAAATCGGTGCCGGTCACCGGCGTGCTTTCCTCTGTTCCACCGTGGTCCATCCAGGGTACGCTGATAAAATACGGGACCCGCAGCCCGCCCTCGTACTGGTAGCCCTTCCCGCCCCGCAGAGGACGGTTGGAGGTGGCGTAGTCGTCGCCGGCGGCCACCCCGCCGTGGTCGGAGGTGAAGATCACGATCGTCTCATCCTCCAGGCCCTGCTCCCGCAGGGTGGCCAGCACCTGCCCCACCGCATCGTCCATATGCTCGACCAGGCCTGCATAGACCGGGTTGTCCTGCACCTGGCGGATCGGCAGAAAATATCCCATTTCAAACCCCTTCTCTGCAATACCCAGCGAATCGGCCTTGTCGCGGTACTTGCTCCAGTTTGCGCGGGTGGTCTGTATAGGAGCGTGCACCGCGTAAAACGACAGAAACGCGAAAAAGGGCCGATCCCGGTGTTCCCGGATAAAGCGGCTGGTCTCTTTGGCCAGCTTCTCCGGCAGGCTCATGCCTTT
>NZ_JBINJE010000075.1:0-2538 GCF_043951955.1 Halalkalibaculum sp. DA384
ACCGGCAGCGAGCAGGAGCGGACGGCAGCGCCGTCCAGGTGCACGGTACAGGCCCCGCACTGGGCGATGCCGCATCCGAATTTGGTGCCGGGCAGATCCAGGTGATCCCGCAGCACCCACAACAGCGGGGTGTCCGGGGCTGCATCCACCTGGTGCTCTTCATTATTGATGTTGAGTGTAAATGTTGTCATAATTCCCGTGTTAACCGGTTAACAATAACTATATGTTACGATTCCCGACCTGCCATATCCTGGTCTGCAACCATAAACGGCTGGTTGTAATATCGCGTGCCCGTGGCCTGGTAAAGAGCATTCGCGAACGCCCCAATAACAGGCGGCAGCGGCGGTTCTCCCAGGCCGGTTGGATGGATATCGCTCTCAACAAAGAAGACCTCGATCTCCGCGGGCGCCTGCGCATTCCGGATTAAGCTGTAATCGTTGAAGTTATCCTGGTCCGGAGCCCCGTTTTCGAAGGTCAGTTGGCTGTAGAGAGCATGCCCCAGCCCGTCAATAATACCGCCTTCTACCTGGTTGATGGCTCCTTCCCGGTTAACCACAATACCACAATCAACGGCGCACCATACTTTTTGAATGTCGATGGAGTCTCCTTCTTTCACCAGGTCCACCACCTCTGCCACGTATGAATTATGGCAGTAATACGCCGCCACTCCCCGGTAAACGCCCGGCATCGATTGTCCCCAGTTCGATTTATCTCGCACCAGTTTGAGAACGCCCGCGTAGCGTTCAGGATCATAATCATTATTTTCGCCTACAGGATCGTTTATCGCCCGGTCGAACAGTTCCAGCCGAAATTCGATGGGATCTTTACCGGCCGCTTCGGCAAGCTCATCAATAAACGATTGCTCCGCACCCGCAGTAAAATTCGATCGGGGTGCGCGCCAGGCACCCGTCGTGATATTTGTTTCTACTCCGACATTCACAGAAGAATAGTGGTCAACAGTCCCGGCGGGATACCGGTTCGCAAAAAGCGGGCTTGACGGGATGCCGGCTCCTTTGGCCTGGAATGTCAGCAGGTTTCCATTGCCGTCAAGCGAGGCCTTGTAGTTAATGGCGTAGGCGGGCCGATAGGTGCCCTGGGTCATATCATCTTCCCGGGTATAAATCAGTTTTACCGGTCCCCCGATTTTTTGGGAAATGGCAGCAGCTTCCAACCCGAAGTTGCCGTACAACCTCCGGCCGAACCCGCCGCCCATTCTCGTCATATCTACTTTTATGTTGGACTCGGGGATATCCAGCAGCTGGGCCGCCGACGCCCGCAGCGGTTCCGGCGTTTGAATGGGGCCGATCAATTCGGCATGGTCATCGCTGACGTTCGCCCAAAAGTTCATCGGTTCCAGCGTATTGTGAGCCAGAAACGGGGCAGTGTAGGTGCTTTCCACAACGGTTTCCGCCGTCTCAATCGCCTGGTCAGGGTTCCCATCCTGCCGTACGACTTCTCCGGGGTCGTCGGAGATCGCTTCAGCCAGTCTGCGGGAATGATCCTGGCTGCTCTCCAGTTCGCCGGTGGCTTCCCATTCCTCATTTAAAGCACGCTTGGCCTTCATGACCTGCCAGGTGGTTTCCCCCGTAATGACCACCAATTCATTAAAGGCATTGACATCTGACCATTGTGGATCATTCAGGCTCGTATCGATGGTAAACACATCATGAATACCCGGCATCGACTTCACCTCGGTGGCGTCAAAAGATTTCAGCTTCATCCCAAAGGCGGGGGGATGCTTGATCATCGCAATGGCGGTGCCTTCCCGAGAAAAATCAATCCCGAATAACGGCTTGCCCGTGACAATTTTTTTGCCATCGACATTCTTTATGTACTTGCCTATCAGTTTGAAATCTTTCGTGTCCTTCAGTGGCACTTCGTCAGGTATGGGAATGTCAACCGCGGCGGAGGCTACCGCTCCATAGTTGAGGCGGTCCCCGGTGTTGGGGTTTGTAATAATGCCGTTTTCGGTGATGAGATCCCTGACATTGGCGCCCCATTGTTTAGCTGCCGCCGCCACCAGCAAGTACCGGGCCGTGGCGCCCGCCATCCTGAGGCTGTCCCATCCCTGGCGGATCGACTGGCTGCCCCCCGCCAACTGGCGGGTATATTTATTTGTATCGAGCGGCGCCTGTTCCACGGTTACCTGCTCCCAGTCGACATCCATCTCTTCGGCGACGATGAGTGGCATCGACGTCTTTACGTTCTGGCCGATTTCCGGGTTAGGAGACAAAATGGTGACCTTGCCATCCGGGGCAATCTTGATGTAGGCGTTGATATCGAACAGGTCATCCGGCAGATTGTCGACATCAGCCCCCTCGGCCACTGATGACATCCAGCTGAACCCGATCATGAGTCCACCGCCCCCAAGGGCCATCGTTTTTAGAAAAGATCGTCTTCCCATCGAAGTTTTTGCGCTTCCCATAATACCAGAATTTTAAGTGTTTGCGGCTGTTTTGATAGCTTTTCGAATTCTCAGGTAGGTACCGCAGCGGCACAAGTTGCCATTCATTGCGGACTTGATTTCTTCGTCTGAAG
>NZ_JBINJE010000076.1:0-2502 GCF_043951955.1 Halalkalibaculum sp. DA384
TGGACACTGGCTTTGGTCAGATCCATGCTCTGATAGACCCCGTCCAAACTCACTACCAAATGCAGCTTGTAGCCGATATAATACTGGTCGGTGATGGCACTGTAGCCTTTGTCTGGGGCGCTGTGGAAATGCTCGCGACATACTGCTGTGGAGTGCTCACGGGCAATATGTGCCACAGGTATGGGTATGCTGTCCACCAAGTAGGTATCTTCATAGGGGCATATTTGGCGTCCCCACAACTTAGCCAATTTTTCGATCCAACCGGCCAGTCGCCTGCGACGACGGTTATAGCAGCTCAGATGAGGCAGATGGGGGAACGCATGGGTATAGTCAGCTTGGAGTTTACTCCAAAACCAATGTTCACTATCAATGCCTAAGGCCTCTTGCAACAGGGCCAAGCTCATAATATGAGCATCAGCCATAGGAGGCTTATTCGGATAAAATTGCACATTCAGATCCGAATTAAGAAAATCGGCCAAGGTTTCTTTGACGATGGGTAAAATTTTGTCGAAATTGGTTTTAAGGTCATGCATGAGCAGGGTGTTTTTGTGAAGATTAACACTCCTAAGATATTTAATATCAAGCACGTGCATGGCCTTTTTTATTTTAAAATTGTTAAAAACTTAACCCCTAAACGCGTTATAATAGATTTCTAAAAGAATCCTCAGAAACCTACAGGGTTACAAATCGCCTTTGGTGTTAATTTTCTGTGGCCTGCTTCTCGAGCCTTTCGGCTTTGTATCCGCCTTTCTTTTTGTCGTTCAGGTACACTATTAAGAATACGGCCGCCATGATAAAGCCAAAGTATTCCTGACGAAAACAATCGGCAGGGTAATTGGCAGCAGGGCGATACATATGCCCCAGAACAAGCGGCTGCGATCAATTGGGGTCGATGAGTTAGCGGTCATTATGCAAAAATTTCAACAAATTTCAGAGGACCAGATACAAAAATTCACTTTTTGCTTAATCAATTGAATGTTCGTTGTTGTTGAGCCACTCTATACTATTCTTAAGTATGGTTCGGTAAGCGTGGTGGTAATGTGCCTTCCCGTCATGACCCAGGGTCAAACCAACAATCCTGCCTTTTCCATGTGTGAGTGTCCATGCTATCGGATACTCCTTCCCGCTGTCAGGGACTATTCCTTTGGCCAGTACATCTATTTCTTTGCCCGATTCATTCGGTTCAAAATGATAGAGCTCGTCAATAATACTGAAGGTGCTTGGTACGGATTCCATGATTGGATGACCAGTATCCGTTACCTGAACCTGGAATTCACCAAACGGCTCATGGCTCCTGGTTCCGCCCCCGACGAGCTCCCTATTGTATTCCGGCCAGTCTTCCCAGTTATACCACGTGGCAGCGTGCACCAACAGCAGGCCATTACCAGATTCAACAAAATCAAATATCGAGTTTCTGAACTCCCCGGTGGCGGGCATCGGCTGATTGGTACTCAAATAGAGGATATCGATCTGTGAAAGTACGGCCGATATGTTCTCAGGCTGATCGGTATATCGTACCAAAGCACCCGTCTCTGAAATCGTTTTGGAATCCTCAAGATTGAACCAGCGATCAAAATCGTGCGCGGAACCTCCCCCTACTATTAACACACTGCTGGGGTCAGAATATTCTTTACTTGCCATATTTTGTTGATCGGACGTATTATTTTCACTCCTCGTTTCATCCGTACCAAAATTAAAGAAGACTATGGTAAGTACTATCAATAATAAGGAATAAAAAAAACGACTCGACTTGGTAAATAGATTTGTAATCATCTTTTTGTGGATTAAGAAATTAAATTAAGTACATAATTACCCTAACATAAAATTATTTTAAATAAATAATGCCTTCAGTTAAAACATTTTCCCATGTCTACTTGATTTATGTACATATTACTCAATACCATGTGAGTCCGACATAAAGATCTATTAAAATACCAACAATTGCCCGGTATCGACATAGGTTTGCTTCAAGCTGAGCCTTTCTCGGTGAAGTTGTAAGCAATAAGAGCCGAAAACAGATTGATCAGGAAGTTTTTCGGGCTCCGATGCCGGGAATACTCGAACTGGAAGATGTATTTAAGCTGATCGATAATGGCCAGCGGATGGCTCGTTTACGCAGGAGAATGGCCTCGGCCATCGGGGTCGCCAGCTTGGTTTTCATATTTTCCGGAGCTTGGCAACCAGATGTATGCCTTGGAAAAACAGCTGCTCAAACAAGGCTTTTGACAGGTACCCTTTGTCGCCGAAGAGTTTGCCAAACAGTTTACGGGTAAAGCCCTTCATTTTCAGGGGTTGTCGATCGTCGGTATTGCCAGGGGTGAGCATAACATCAACCACATGACCGGTGTCACTGGTAACCAGATGCAACTTAAATCCATAAAACCAGCCGATCGAGCAGTGCCCGCGAGTGGCTAATCCCTGGAACACTTTGTGGCTGTGAATACGTCGGTTGTCACACACGCGAAGCGGGGTCGAATCGATAAAGCTGATGCCGGTGCACGG
>NZ_JBINJE010000077.1:0-2501 GCF_043951955.1 Halalkalibaculum sp. DA384
ACCAATAATTGAAATTTGTACCCTGCACTGAGGTTACGTATTCAATGAAAATGTTTTTATGAGGCTACTATTTTACTCACAACTATAAAAATTTTCGGGTGACAAAATGCATGTATATGGCGTTTAAACACCACTTTTTTAAAAATGTCTCACAGATTTTACGCTTTATTCTATAAGTCATTGAGCCCCAATGAGTTTAAACGGGACACTAGTGATTCCATATGTTTAATAACTGGATAAGGATCTGAAGACCAAGGTTTTAAACAGATGAAAAAGGTTAAGTGCTACCTCGAAGCAAGTAAGTAGAGATGAAATAATAAAATATTTAAATTTAAATCCTTCAAAATGAGAGTTAATTTATATCGCATTATAAATGCAACTACCTTTTCTATATGGTTTTTTCTGAGTTTGGGCATAATTTTAAGCAGTTTATCATTGCCTGTACATGGACAGAATTCAGCCGACAGTCCGAACATCCTATTTATCGGCATTGACGACTACAATGATTGGGCCGGCATTCTCCAGACGCACCCGCAGGTTGTTACCCCCAATATTGACCGCCTGGCGCAGAGAGGGACCCTGTTTGCCAATGCCCACGTGCAGGCTCCTGTGTGCAATCCCTCCCGCGTCAGTCTCATGACGGGGCTTCGTCCCACGACCACGGGAATCTACGGGCTGGCCCCCGGCCATCGGCAGGCGGAGACCACCCAGGATGTGGTGACGCTCCCCCAATATTTTGCTGACCACGGGTATCGCACCTATTCAACCGGTAAAATATTCCACGGGGTATCCGAGCAGGTACGGGAAACCGATTTCCAGCACTGGGGCCCGGATGGAGGGTTTGGCCCCTTTCCGGAAGAAAAGCTTGTCAAAGAGCCCCTGGACATGGTCGACCACCCGCTGGTGGACTGGGGTACGTTCCCGGAACAGGATTCGGCCATGGGCGATTACAAAGTGGCCAGCTGGGCCGTAAACCGGTTGAAAGAGCTGGGGGCTGAATCTCATACCGACCCGTTTTTCATGGCGGTCGGATTTGTTTCCCCGCACGTACCGCTGTACGCCCCCCAAAAATGGTTTGATCTGTATCCTGAGGAGGAAAATGTAGTTTTACCTCCTGCTCCTGAAGGAGATCGCGAAGATATTCCCGATTTTGCCTGGTACACGCACTGGTTTCTCCCTGAGCCGCGCCTCTCCTGGGTCTTGGAACACGACCAGTGGCATTCGAAGGTGAAATCGTACCTGGCGACCGTCAGCTTTATGGATGCACAGGTGGGCCGGGTCCTCGATACGCTGGAAGAGCAGGGACTGGTGGAAAATACCATAGTGGTCTTCTGGTCCGATCACGGGTACCATCTGGGGGAAAAGGCGATCACCGGGAAAAATACCTTGTGGGAACGGACGACGCGGGTGCCGTTGATTTTTGCAGGACCGGGGGTTACGGGGGGAGCAACATCCGCGGAAGCGGTCGAATTGCTGGATATGTATCCCACGCTCGTGGATCTGGCGGGGCTGCCGGCTAAAGAAAACCTGGAAGGGATATCGCTGGTACCGCAACTTGAAGATGCAGCTACCCCCCGCGAACGCCCGGCAGTAACCACCGCGAATCCGGGGAACCACGCTGTGCGCACGGAGCGATGGCGCTACATCCGGTATGCTAACGGATCGGAGGAGCTGTATGACCACTACCGCGATCCACATGAATGGGCGAACCTGGCCGCTGATCCCCAATATGCTGATGTGAAGAGGAGGTTGGCAAAATGGATGCCGGAACGCAGCGCCCCGCACGTGCCGGGAAGCCGGGCCCGCATCCTGTGGCAGGAAAATGGAGAATGGCTCTGGGAGGGCAAACCAATAAAGTTTGACCAGCTGGTTAAATAAACTAGAACGGAGACCGTTTTAGTTGTTTACTATAGGTGTTTTGACGTTGCCTTTTGCAATCTGATCCTTCGGCAGCAACTACCCTAGCCAGCGGGCTTCTTCCAAGGATATACACTACTATCGGCTTTATGCAAAGTCACAATAATTTGGAGACCTGCAAGGGACGCTCATAGATAAGTTACATCTGCTAACCGGCTCCAAGATCTATTTCGGCATTCCCTATTCCAATGATATGAATCGATAGAGGAGGACTCCCTAGAAGAAAATTATTATGAAGATTACTGGAGATTTGCTGAGGAGAAGGTTCCACTCTTGAATACTACAATATTCCCTTGATGCAGGGCACATTCAGTGAAGAATATAGTGGAGAGCCGTTTTTACTGTTATTAGCTCATAATCTTCCACACATTTCATTATTCGTCTTTGATGAATTTAAAGGTCATAGCGATGCAGGGCTTGAAAACCCCGAAGGCTATCAGCTGGATGGGGTTAGCCTGACTCCGTTATTGGAGAATCCGGATAACTCCTTAAATCGCGAAGCATTGTACTGGCATTTTCCGGGGTATCCGAATTCAAGATGGAGAACAGGTCCAGTGAGCGCAGTACGTTCTGAACGTTGGAAA
>NZ_JBINJE010000078.1:0-2366 GCF_043951955.1 Halalkalibaculum sp. DA384
CACCGGATGGTATCGTCATGCGGAGATCCCGCTGATCAACGGCTGGCTTGTCCGGCTGGGAGCCGCCCACCAGATGCGCGTGGATGTCACGGAAACCCCGTCCGATATCAGCGAAGAATCGCTGCGGGCATACGATGTGCTGCTTATCAACAACGCCAACGAGCTGGACCAGGTGTTCAGCCAGCAGCAGCGGGCCGCCATTCGGCAATGGTACCAGGCCGGCGGCGGCATCGTGGGGCTGCATGCCGCGCTGGTCCGCCAGCAGGGCTGGGAGTGGTTTTCGGAGCTGGGAGGGTGTGATTTCGAGAGCGACTCAAATTACCAGCGGGCAAAAGTGATGGTCGACCCGCAGGCCCGGGATCATCCGGCGGTCGAGGGATACGGGCCGGAATTCTGGTACTCGGCCGACTGGCACAACCACACGCGCCCGGTTACCGGCCTGGAGGGGGTGCAGGTGCTGCTGCGGGTGGATGAGTCCACCTACGAGCCGGTGCGCGACTATTTCCTGGAACAGGGAGCCACCCCGATGGGCGAGGATCACCCGGTCTCATGGACGCGCCAGTACGATGGAAGCCGGTTCTTCTATACCGAGCTGGGCCACGACCTGCGTTCCCTGGATACCGAATTCGGTCGCATGCATATCCTGGAGGCGATTCGGTGGGTGGCAAAAAGTACGTCTGAGGAATGAGGTCTTAAATGGAGGGATGCGATTTAAAAATGTTATATAAACAGTCGGAATATCTCCAGCAAGGATACAACGGCAAGATATTGCGATCTTATGGAAACCGGGCATTTAGTTTGCAACAAGAAAAATTACATATCTAAACTCAATACTGGCACAATGGAACAAAACTTATATCGGAATATAAAAGCGTTTGGAAAAAGATTGGTACCCCTGATTGCAGGGATGTTATTTTTAGCTTTCACCAGTCTGCAACTGGCTCAGGCCCAGCAGGGTACGGAGTGGATCTCCTACGAGCCGGCAGAAGGCCCGGGTAACGGGAAACACATTGTGCTGGTTAGTGGAGACGAAGAATATCGTTCGGAAGAAGCGCTGCCGCTGCTGGCCGAGATACTGGCGAAGCACCACGGGTTTAAAACGACCGTGCTTTTTGCCATCGATCCGGAAACGGGTCACGTGGATCCCGAGCATCAGACCAACATCCCGGGATTGGAGCACCTTCAATCTGCAGATCTGATGGTTATTTTTACCCGGTTTCGCGAGCTGCCGGACGAGCAGATGAAATATATTCACGAGTACCTTCAGGCGGGGAAACCGGTGGTGGGGATGCGGACGGCCACCCACGCCTTTATGTATAAACGGAATCCCGACAGCCCCTATGCGCATTACGACTTCAGAAGTACTGAACGGGGATGGGAGGATGGATTCGGGCGACAGATTCTTGGAGAAACCTGGATCGACCACCACGGTGTGCACGCTGAGGAAGGTACCCGTGGTATTATTGACGGGATCAAGGAACGAGAAAATCATGCCATTTTACGTGGCGTTCAAGACATCTGGGGGGAAACGGATGTATATGGCACCCGCGAGCTTCACGGCGATCCGGAGGTGTTGGTATGGGGATTATCTACGGAAGGGATGACCCCGGAAAGCCCGATTAACTGGAAAAAATCAGCTATGCCGGTTGCATGGATTAAAGAGTACACAAGTGACCAGGGGAATACCGGCCGGGTGTTTACCACCACGATGGGTGCTTCCATTGAACTGGTGAGCGAAGACCTTCGAAGATTGATCGTAAACGGCTGCTACTGGGCGCTGCATATGGACCATCAGATACCGGAGGAGAGTAATGTGGAAATTATCGGGGACTATGATCCCACCATGTTTGGTTTCGGGGATCACAAAAAAGGATTAACTCCATCAGATTTTAAATAGGCAGATTCCGCACCAACAGGCGGACTCTGTTATTACTGTTTTAGAAACCAGTGATACCATTCATAATTATGAAAACCTAATATGCACGTTATTTTCCGGCTTCTCGTCCTACCCACTCCTTCTGTGCACCCGAGGTCAGTCGATACAACATCTTCAACGGGAAATGGGTGGGGTTTTGGGATAGCAGGTGGATGTTGACATTACAAAGCATGATTTAGTTGTTTGTCCGATTACCCGAAATCAGCAAGAATATTCCCCCTTTCAAAGGGGGTTAGGGGGATTTAACGATAGATACCTTTGGCACGTACTATGAAATAGGTTTCCATAATTTGAAAAATGAGCTGCCGCTCACTCATTGTAGGAACTTGTAAAATAATAGCTACATCCCCCTGCGCCCCCTTCAAAGGGGGAATGGGTGGCGCCAGTATTCCAACAGGTAGCTTAAAATTAGTTTACGTTTTTTTGATTC
>NZ_JBINJE010000079.1:0-2327 GCF_043951955.1 Halalkalibaculum sp. DA384
ATCAGAATCGTTTTGCCATCCTCAGACAACTCTGCGCCTTGTACGGGAACATCATCCTGGCCGGTTTGCTCTGGATTTTTCACCGACCAGTCCTCTGAGCCGTACCGCTCTTTCCACCGGTAGTTCCACTGCGTTACTGTATAGTTTTCGCTTTGTGTAGCCACCTCGGCGTTTAGCTCCTGGCTGAAGGTAATAGCGATACCGGTGGAGCGTACCTTAACAGCATCCATGACAAACCCATCGCCGCCGGTGTAGCGGATCCGGTCGAAGGAGCCATACTTCTGGGCAAACGCATCATCCCAGCCCGTCACCCCGGCCAGGTAGTACTGCCCGTCGGCGGGATTGATGGCCGCCCGCTGGGTGCCGCTGTCAAACTGGAACGGCAGGGCCGAGACCGCCGCCTGCGTGGTCCCATCCACCTGGCCGGTCAGCACCTGGTAGGCCCACCCTTTCCCGAAGCTGGTCCATATGAGGCGATCCCCGAGCGGTCCCCACCCAGTCGGCGTCCACGCGCCGTTGCCCGGGGAGTTGTCAAATGCCCTGGGCATCCACACGATCGGCTTGTCAAAACTCAGTGGCAGAACGGCCCCGTTCTCTGGGTACTTGGCCAAGTCCGGACGCATTTCATATTCCTTGGAACCTGGATTTGTTACAGAAGATTTAATCGAAGGGATATACCCGTAAAATCCACCCTCTTCCACGATGCTGATCTTGTTAGCCGGCATCCAGTTTCCTTCATTATCACTGACAAAGATGCGATCCTGGGGATCAACCGTTACCCCGTTGGGCGCACGGAAGCCGATCGCCACCGACTCCTGGGTGTGCCCGTCCGGGCTCACGCGGATCAGGTTGCCCGGCTCGTCGTTGTTGGTGTACTGCCCCGCCTTGGCATACAGGAAGCGGCCCCGGCTGTCGGTCTCCAGGGAGAAGTTGTAGGCCTGCACCGGCACATCCGAGACGTCTGTATCGGCAAAGAAGGATTCGTAGAAATCGGTCTCCCCGTCCCCGTTCAGGTCGTTCAGCCGCATAATGCGGTCGCGGCAGATCACGTAGATCTGACCATCTTTCACCTTCACGCCAAATGGATCATACAAACCCGTAGCGATACGCTGCCAGCGGATCTGGTCGAGCTCATCGTCAATCCCTTCGGCCAGCCAGACGTCCCCGGCGTAGGTGCTGACCACCGCCCGGCCGTCGGGGAAAAAGTCGAACCCGGACGGGCGGATCCAGCTGTTCCAGGGATTTTCAAATGGCAGGGTAATCTTGTCAACGGTGTATGGGTAGCCTTCCGGAATGGTGACCAGTTTTTCCGGTGCTTCCTGGTTGGCTTCCCCGTAGTGGATGGGATCGTAGTGCGGGCGACCGGCATTAAGCTGTCCTTTGGTTACAACAGTCTCTTTCCAAACGCGCTTGCCACCCTGCGTAAAGGTTTCCGGCTTCGTAATTACCCTTCCCTGCACCTCCGACAGGTACCCGGCAAAGGCCAGGTACTGCGCTTGCCCCTGCCCGCTGAAGCGGTGGATTGTTATTGTTTGTTCTTCGTCAGAAGGTGGAATATAGAGTCCAAGATGATGAGGCTCATCCACAACCCACCGCATACCTTCGGTATCTCCCTGCACGCCCGTGGCAAAGAAACCGTCAATAGAACTTCCTTCTCCGGGTGCAGTCATCACGAGGCTCTGGTGCGGGCTGCCCCAGTTCTCCTCGCCAAGTCCTTCGCTCGCATTGGGATTATCCAGGGCAAACACGCCTTCCTTGGCGGTCTGGCTGTCCCGGTCGCCGAGCCCACCAAGCATAATTTTACGCCAGGAATCTCCCGGCGCTATAGTCATGGTGTGCTGGATGACCGGGATACCCTCCAGCATGTGAGATGATGGCTTTTCCAGCACCTTACGCCCCATAATGGAGTACGACAGTACGATGTCTTCACCATGCTGGTAGTGGCCGTGGTAGGCCAGCCATTCCGCCGGGTACGGGGTGCGATCGGACACAAGATTATTCAGCTGCCCGTAGCGATCCTGGTAGCTCCAGTGCATCCGCTGCATCCCGCTGAGTTCCTGCCCGTCAATGGTGGGCTCTCCCTCCCCGCGGTATAGCTGGTATTTCGTCTCACTAAGATCAAGCTGCCCCTGCCAGGCGGCCACCGTGGACATGCGTTGGGGATTATAACTCATGTAAACCTCATCTCCCAGATCAAGAATCAGAGCAGCATTCGCGCGATCATTCAGCGACGAGTAGAGCGCCTTCCCGTAATCGCCCAGGTGGTCCGTAAAATACAGCTGCCCGTATTCCTGGGAGCCGGACAGGGCCTCACGCTTGATCATCTG
>NZ_JBINJE010000007.1:0-141735 GCF_043951955.1 Halalkalibaculum sp. DA384
TGCACTTCGTTGAAGTAAACATGAGGTGCTCACTGTACACCTGTACTATTCCGCGGTCATGTTTCCTTCGCCTCGTGCACACCCAAATTTCTTGGTGAATAATCCGGGTTAACGAACCAGGGCACGTTTGCACGACCATTTCCCGCCGCCTTGTTGGCAGGAAATATCCTGGTATGGAAGATTCAGGTTAGTATCAGATAAAAATTCACCAGAAATTAAATATTTACCAACGCTGTGAATCACCTCTATTTTGAAATACAAGCCGATGATTTGGAACGAGCATCCGATTTTTACCGTGAAATTTTTGGATGGGAATTTCAGGAAAACCCACACGCGCCTGTAGAATATCTGAGAATTGAGACCGGCGGAATGGCGGGGGGAATGTTAAAACGTCCATCCGAGACTCCGCCACCCGAATGCGGAACCAATGCCTTCGTCTGTTCTTTTGAAGTGGATAATTTTGATGCTGTTTCCGAACAGATTCAGAATTTGGGTGGGGAAATCGCCATGCCGAAATTCCCGATTCCAAAAACCGGCTGGCAGGGCTATTTTGTGGATACCGAAGGAAATACGTTTGGTCTTTTCGAAGTGGATGAGAGGGCCGGGTAATCTATAGGTCGCTGGAAAGACTAAAAGAGACCTTTGCAAAACCCCTGGATTTTTCAAAGCCCTTTAAAACTCAAAATCTGAATATTCAAATAACGATATCATGAAAACAAAAAACCAGAAGCTGCTCGAGGAGATTAATGAGGCCTTTGCCCGCAATGATTTGGATTTTATCATCGAGCACGTTACGGATACGATTCGCTGGGAAATTGTGGGCGATATGATCGTGGAAGGAAAAGAGGCGTTCGCCAAAGCGCTGAAGGAGATGCAAGCCGACGAGCCGATGGAGCTGACGATTCATCATATCATTACCCACGGCAAGGCAGCATCGGTGAACGGGGAGATGAAAACAGCAGGCGGGGAGAGGTATGCTTTTTGTGATGTATACAAGTTCAGCGGATTCAAGAATCCCAGGATTACGGAGATGACTTCATATGTGATAGCGGTTAAAACTTGAGGGCAGAGCGTTAACCCGTATTACACAAATAGTTATGTAGGGGGGCAAGATCTCTGGTTATACATTTCAATACGTTTTGCAACTCCCCCTTCTGCCAAATGCAATTGGTTACTCGTCAAAATTGAAATCATGATCGAGGTCGGAAATATCATCGGCCCGGGAGCGAAGTTCTGCCGAATATTTCCACAGGGGCTCATCCTCCTGCTTGAGAACGCAGCTGAGGTCGGCCGCGCGGTAGCAGATTTGTCCGACCAGGTTATTCACGCTTTTTTCATCATCCAGCCCTTCACTGAGAGCGTGTTCAACCGAAGCCCGAACGCCCCTGAGAAATAGCTGCGCGGGAGATTCCGCATCGACAACAGCCAGTGCTTCCCTGATTTTTTCCCTCCAGTAGGGAACCTGTTCAAGCTTAAAATCGGACTCGGCGGCGATCTGCTCGTCAGACCATCCCTCTTTCTCGGCCCGTTCTAATAACGCGGCACCTTCGGGCATGAGTTTGTCAAAACGTACATTCCCGATACCGAGATGATTCCTGTAATTATCGTAGCTGTAGCTGAACAATTCGGCTGCTAAAAAATGGATTCGTTTCATTCGCATGGCTTCGGTTTTTATGTTTGCAATTAATGTATATCGATCCAGTGAAAAAATAATTTTTCTGCAATTAATGGTCTTGTTTCTTGAACCGACACCTGGTCCGGAATGCGGGTGAAAATCGAGCTTTTCGGAGAGTGAGTTGAAATTCTAGACATTTATTTGATGGTAAATGAGAAGTAGGTTTTTCGAGGGTTTTACAAAACCCCAGGACCTATCTCCTTGTCAATTCTTGAACGCCGAAAGAAATGATAAAATCGGTCAAAATGCGGTGCTTGTCAGTTAAAAAACAATATCACCCGGGAATCGTAAAGGTGACTTGAAAATTTATTGACAAATAAATTACTGATTTTTTTACTTTTATCGATGGATAACAATTACAACGATGGAAGGTTCAGATAACAGGCATACGCCGGTAACACTGGCCATATTACCTTTTGAAAACCTGTCAACCGGCAGTGAGCTGGAGATCTTCTGCAAATCGTTCTCCCTGGATTTGATCACCGAGCTCTCGCGGTTCCGCCAGTTCCAGATTATTTCGTATGATTCGGTGCGGGATATGGGGCTGGATCAGGATTCAGATGAAGCAAAGTTTCACCAACTGAACACCAACTTTTTTGTCCGTGGCACATTTCGTCACCAGGATCGGCAGATCCGCATCAACATTCAGCTGGTGGACAGCCGGTCGCTTCACCTGGTGTGGGCTGACCGGTTTTCGGGAGATTATGAGGAACTGATCAGTATTCAGGAGCATGTGTTGCTGGAGCTGGTCTCAACGCTCCAGTTGCAGTTGAACCGCAATCTTCTCGCCTCACTAAGAAGCAAAAAAAGAACGCACCTCAAAGCCTATGAATGCTGGCTTTATGGACTGGAGGAATTGAAAAAGGGATCACTGGAAAGCGATCTGAAAGCCCGCGAATATTTTCGACACGCCATCGAAATCGATCCGGAATACGCCCGGGCCTATTCGGGCATGTCGCTGACCTATTTTAATGAATGGAGCTGCCAGCTGTGGGACCGCTGGGAACTAAGCCAAAACGGGGCTTTCGAATGGGCACAAAAAGCGATTGAACTGGATGAACAGGATTACGTAGCCGCTTACGTACTGGGGCGGGTTTTCCTGTACCAGCGGGCGTATGAAACGGCCGAGTATTTCCTTCGGAAATCACTGCGCCTCAACAGCAACGACCCGGAAAGCCTGATACAAATCGCCCCCTGCTTCCTGTACCTGGGATACGGTAAAGAGGCCTACCGCCTGTACCAAAAGGCGTTGCGGTTGAATCCGGCGGGAGATCAGACCTATTTTCCCATCGGGGCTTTAATCCTCTACGATTTGGGCAGAGTTGAGGAAGCGATGTCGCTGATTAAACGCACCCGGGGAAATCCGTACGTTGATTTTAAGGCCTATTGCGCGGCCGCCTGGTACGAGCTGGGAGACCAGGAAAAAATGAATCAGTGCCTGGAAGAGTTCCTGCAGTGCTATGCCGATGTCGTAAATCACGGGGTCAAAGCCGATCTCACGGAGGCGTTCGAATGGATGAGCAAAATAAACCCCTATAAAGAGGGAACCCGCCTGGAACAGTTTTGGAAGCACGTCACGGGGGAGACGTTCCGTCCTCAAAAACCGGAAATGCCCACTCCTGTTTCACATAGAATAAACAGGATGGAGGAGTCCGTCGACTACTGGAAGTTTTCTTTTGGAGGGCGAACGATACAGCTTTCGGCTGTCAAGGGGTTTTCTGATATCCGCCGGCTGGTTGGCTGCGCCGGTACGCCCGTGCACTGTACGGAGCTTATGGGAACAGCCGTACTGTCTGACGGGGAAGAGGTGATTGATGAAAAGGCAAAATCAGAATACCGGAGGGAAATAGAAAATCTCCGGGAAGAGATCGAAGAAGCCGAAGCCTGCCACGATTTTGCACGGGCGGAAGCTGCACAAAAAGAGTACGAACAACTGGTAGAGCACCTGTCGGGGGCACTGGGCCTGAGAGGGAATATTCGCAAAGCGGGGAATACGGTGGAGAGAGCCCGATCGGCCGTTACCTGGCGTATTCGCAGTGCCATCTCCAAAATTGAGCAGGAGCATCCGTCTCTGGGCAAGCACCTCTCCAACTCCATAAAGACGGGGACCTTCTGTATCTATAAACCGGAAACGCAGGTCGACTGGGAGATCATCTGAAACCAGGAGAAATACCGGTTGAAACGGAACTTCCTTAAATACACAGACTGCCAAGCCCTGGATTTTTGTCTTTTTCTGACAGAACGCCAATAGGGTTATCACTAAGGTTGTGATTCAACAACGGCACTTTCCATTCAGTTCTAGCCCGTATTTCTCACGATAATGTATGCAAAAATCATGTACCCTGATGGCAGGCAGTATCTTACCTCATTTTTTACCGACCTTTTAATTTGACAGGGTGTAAAACGCTGCGAGGTTCGCCCTTCTGCTGCGTTAAAGGGAACATCACCTGCTCAACGTACAACGGTACGTCTGCACGGCCATTTTCCCTTTGCCTTCCTGAAGAACAAATTTCCTGGTGGAGGTAAATCCAGGCTAGGGTCGTCGGTAAGGACTACTTCTGCAGCGAAAAGGCAGGAGAGAAGCAGTACGAAGAATGGCCGCCGTCTCATCAATGTCGGTGATGCTACCAAAGCCTACCCGTACTCTGTACCATCACAGAAGCAGTAAAATCGAGCCCCTGTCAGCAAGAAGTTCAGGCCGCGAGCAACAGGCCGGATAGCACACCTTACAAGCCCCTCACATCGTAAGGCCCGGACTTACGCAGTACAAGTACCAGCCCAAAAGAGACCACAGGGTCCAGATCACCGGCTGGTTACCACACAAACAACATCATGAAGTAAATAAAATGGGAATCATTAGCACTATGAAAACAACAACCCTGGAACGACCAAATAAAGAACGGAACTGTCCGAATCCCTTCGGGGAGGCGATGTACCTTGCCGATGGCGGCATGGAATCAATATTGGTTTTTAAACGCGGCGTCGAGCTGAATCATTTTGCTGCCTTTGAGCTGCTCAATAACGAAGAGGGGCGGGAGGAGATGAGAAGATATTTCATCCCCTTTCTCGACCTGGCCGTTCAGTACGACTACCACTTTGTCGCGGAAACGCCAACGTGGAGAGCCAGCCCCGACTGGGCGTTTAAGCTCGGTTATTCTATCGCTGAAATGAATGCGATCAACAGCTATTCGGTTCGCTTTTTGCGTGAACTGATCGAAGAACACCGGATCCCGGCCGAAAAAACGCTTGTCAGCGGAAACCTCGGTCCGAGGGGAGACGGATATTTTGTGGATCAGATGATGACACCCCGGGAGGCCCGCGCCTACCACAGCGAGCAGATCAAAACCTTTGCCCTTGCCGACGCCGACCTGGTCAGTGCGTTCACCCTGAATTATGCCGATGAAGCGATTGGTATAGTGCTGGCTGCACGCGAATTCAACATTCCGGTGGTGATCTCTTTTACCACGGAGACCGACGGCCGACTGCCCAGCGGCAGCACGCTGCGGGAGGCGATTGAGAAAACCGATAACGAAACCGACGGGTATGCTACATTCTTCATGATCAACTGTTCTCATACCGAACACTTTAAACACGTGTTCAGGGAAGGAGGCGACTGGATCAGCCGGGTTGGAGCAATCAGGGCCAACGCCTCCCTGAAGAGTCACGCTGAACTGGACGAATCGGAGACCCTGGACAGCGGGGACCGTTGCCTGCTGGCGTCGGGTTATCATGAGCTGAGTCACCTGCTGCCCAACTTGCAGGTGGTGGGCGGCTGCTGCGGCACCGATTACAGTCATATTGCGAAAATTTGCGAGGTGCTGTTTCACGATGACCCCGCAAAATGCCGTGAAGCCGTTGCCGAGTATCAACATTTAAATTAACGGCTACACTGCGTGCGGCTGAACTCTATCCCACAGAAGGTGGTTGCCCTGTTCCGGGCTATTGTTCAGCCGCATATCCCATAAACCTGATATTATTCTGCTGCATTCTGTACAGGTAGTGTGGGACCGATGCACGGGTGCATGGGACTGCCACCGAAATTGCATGTGTTCTTCCGGCTTCAAAGGGAAATGGGTAGTGCCGGTATTCCAACAGGTAGCTCAAAATTGGTTTACGTTTTTTTGATTCATTTCACTAGTAAACGGGTAATTAAAGAAATACCCAGTTGAATTTTGGTCCTACAACACGTCATTTTGTATATAATCCATTCCGGCTAAAAGGTGCAGATTCATCCAGCACAAAAAAGACAATATCCGAATCCTCGTTGGCTTTCAGGGTCAACTGTTTATTTTTTACGATTATTTGATCGCCTTCCTTTACCGTATCGCCGGAATCTTCCAATGTTATTGACCCGCCAAACAGGTACATGAAGGCGGTATGGCCATGCAGTACGGGAGTCTGTATAGAGTTTCCATTTTCCAGACGCAGATCATAAAATACCACCTCACTTCTGAATAGCATTGGAGCCTTCGAACGGTCGTGGCCAGCAAGCAGCCGCCACTGGTTATGGCTGTAGATCTTGTCGGGTTCGTAAAACTGGACCTTCGGCTCCAGGGCATCCGCTTTGGGACGGATAAATATCTGCAGCATCTCTACGGTTTCATCGCCCTCTCGGACGCCTTCTTCGTGGTGAATACCACTGCCGGCATTCATCAGCATCAGGTGCTTGTTGTGAATGGGGATGTCGTTACCGTCGCTGTCTTTGTGATGCATGGTGCCTTTGCGCAGGTACGACAAAATTTCCTCGTTCTGATGCAGGTGCATCGGCACCCGGGCGCCGGCTTCCAGCATGGCGTGTTCCAGCCGCCCGATTTGGGCAATGCCGTGATCGCTGGAATCTGTTATGGCTCGGCCGAGTGGTAAAAAGCTGGAGGTAAACGTCCCCCGGCTTACCTTGTGTCTCTTTTCGGATCTGGCGATATGAATCATGATATATTTACTCCAGTTCTTTTAATAGGTCCCGCACGTCAAGGGGTTTGGTGACCATCTTGACCGAGCCGTCTTCGGTGTATTCCCATTCCTCGCGGGGACGGTCGCGGTACAGTTCCACGCCGTTGCCATCCGGATCGTCCAGGTAAATGGCCTCGGATACTCCGTGATCGCTGGCTCCGCTGATGGGATAGTCTTTATCAATGAGCCGCTGAAGAACTTCGGCCAGGTCTTTCCGCGTGGGATATAGAATGGCGGTGTGATACAAACCGGCACTGCTTCGTGGCGCGGGCTGACCGCCTTTGCTGTGCCAGGTATTGAGTCCAATGTGATGATGGTACCCGCCGGCCGAAAGAAAGGCGGCGTTTTCTCCGTACATGGTCGTCAGTTCAAACCCCAGCAGGTCGCGGTAAAACTCCAGGGCCCGGTCCAAATCGGATACCTTCAAATGCACGTGCCCGATGCGGGTTTCGCCCGGGGTGGTATATTCTTTATTCATAGCAGCGTAAATTTGGGATGTAAATATTATGCGACAAATTTTTCAATATAGGTATCGAGTCCGGTGGGCTTGCGCCCGAGCAGCTGCTCCATATCATCATAGGTGAAATCCAGCGCACCGTTGACAAAAGTGGTTGCCGTCATCACGCTCATGGCAATTTGCTCTTCGGGTAATCCGATTTCTTCCAGCGTTTGCTCAAAGTCTGAGATCGAAACATCTGTATAGGTGATCTCTTTGCCGGAGGCTTCGCTCAGCATTTCGGCAATTTCATTGAGTGTATACGCTTGTCCCGATGTAATTTCGTAACTGTTGTTTTTATGTTTTTGGGGAGCTGCGAGGCCGTTGGCCAGGGCTTCGGCCATCTCTGAACGCAGCGCCAGGTTGATAGCCTTTCCGTCGGATGGGAATGCCCATTGGCCGGTGTCCAAAGCATTGCCCAGGAACAGCGGGAGAAATTCCATATAGAACGTATGGCGGTAAATGGTATAGGGAATGCCGGAATCTTTAATGAGCTTCTCCGTTGCGGCGTGATCGGTCGAAAGCGGGCTCAACTCCTTATCGGCCTCCACAATACTGGTATAGAAAATCTGCTCCACACCTGCTTCCTTGGCGGCATCAATTACATTTTTATGCTGCCGGGTTCGTCCTTCCAGGGTGCTCGAAGAGATCAGAAGCACCGTATCGATTCCCTGGACGGCTTTTTCGATCGACGGATAATCGGTATAATCGCCAATTTGAATTTCGACGCCTTTCTCTTTTAGCTCAGCGCCTTTTTCTTCGCTTCGGACGAGTCCGGCGATATCCGCATCGGGATTTTTTTCGAGTAAAAAATCAATGGTTTGTGAGCCTAATTCTCCGTTTGCTCCGGTTATGAGTGTCATGATGTTGAAGGTTGGAGGTTAAATGTTGAAGGTTGGGTGTGAGTTAGTTGCGTAGTATTTTCCAGCTGGCCGGGCCGTTGACTTTGCTCCTGCTCGTAAGTTGCATAAGCAGCAGTTGCATGCGTTCGAGTGTGCCGCTCACCGAGAGGTCGCCGGCGATAATCGGGTTGAATCCCGCTGTTTCCACCAGTTCGGTGACGGTTTCCAGGGCTTCCTCGTCGTTACCCGCAATAAAGGCATCGGCCTGCCTGCCGCCGATGACCGGTTGTTCAAAGTCGGCGGCGAAGGTCGTGTTAAAAGCTTTAACAACCTTGGAGTGCGGGAGCCACTGCTGCAGTTCTTCAGCTGCACTGCTGTCCGGTGCCGTTGTCAGCTTGCTGAAATCTTCATCTACGGGATTGGCTATGCTGATCACAATTTTCTGGGTGGACACATCGCGTATCTTGTGGGCCAGTTCTTTTTCGACCCCGTGCGGAACGGCCAGAACAATGATGTCGGCCTCCCAGCTGCATTCGTGGGCACAGTCTATGGGTTTTACATCAGCATCCGGATGAGCCTGTTGTATTTTTTCTGTCAGCGAACCCAGTTGACCGGGTGTTCGGTCAAAAAGAAGCAGACGGTAGTTGCCACCTGAAATACTTCTTGCAATGGCGGAGCCCATAGTTCCACCGGCTCCGATGATGGCAATGGTTTGTTTGGTAATAGGCATAATGGTTGTTCTGCTTGCAGTTTTATTTTGTTACTGCAAAGGTAGCCTGCCGCCGCCCCCATGTCATTGATATGTGTCAGGAATCACTCTTGATATATATCAAGAGGCAAACCAATAAGAAAATATAATTCAATACACGTGGATGTTATCTCCAAAGATCATTTTTAGAGGACTTTACAAAACCCTTACTTCCTCGTTCTGAGGGAGTTGTACTCCCGTTAAAGGTCACCAAGGTCGGTAGTTCAACTACCTCCCAACAAAATGGCAGGTTTTGCAAAGCTCCCTTTAAATAAGAAGGTATGAGGAGTAAAGATTACCCGCTGAAACTTCCGCGAACCCGGCTCAGCGTCTCGGGACTCATTCCCAGGTAGGAAGCCACCAGGTTCAGCGGTACTCTATTCATGAACTCGGGATTATGCCGGATGAGACGGGCATATTTTTCTTCGGCCGTAAGTCCCAACGCATTTTCGACGCGCTGCTGCAGGGCTATATAGGCGTTCTGTATGATGATACGATGATATCGCTCGTAGGCGGGCATTTCTTCCAACAGTTTTTCATGGTTTTTCCGGTCAAGGACAAGCAGCTCGCTGTCTTCAAGGATTTCAATATTTAGCGTAGAGGGATCCCCCGTAAAAAAGCTTTGCAGGTCCGCAATCCACCATCCGTCAAAGGCAAAACGCAGCACGTGCTGGTTGCCTTTCGAATCTACGGAATAAGAGTAAAGAGCCCCCTTTTCCACGAACGTCAGCTCACGGCAAATATCACCTTCCTGCAGTAAAAACTGCCGTTTGAGCATCCGCTTGGGGCGAAAATTATTTTTACATCGTTTCCACTCCTCATCGGATAGAGTGACATGTTCCTGAATGCTTGCTTTTAACTGCTCATACATTGGGTTGTCAGCTCAATGGTTAATATTGATAACCGAAAATGTACAGGGAAATTTCAGGAAATAAAAAGCGGATACCCTGTATGAGGATATCCGCCTGGCATGCGACAGGAGCTGTTTTGCGCTCATCAATGTTGGATAAACTGAACGTTCAGTTGCAGTTCGATCTTGTCACCCACAACCACGTTTCCGGCTTCGGTTACGGCACTCCAGGTGAGGCCGAATTCTTTCCTGTTAATCGTTCCGGTCACTTCAAATCCGGCTTTGGTGTTTCCGTAGGGATCGCCGACGGTTCCGCCGTGTACGACGTCCAGCTCCACCTCTTTGGTGACGTCACGGATGGTCAGCTGGCCGGTTACTTTATACTCAGCGTCGCCGACCTTCTCAAAGTTTGTGGACTCAAAGATAAGCTGCGGATACTGTTCAGCATTAAAAAAATCGTCGGACTTCAAGTGCTGGTCACGATCTTCGTTGTTTGTTGAAATACTGTCGATGTCAGCGGTAAATGTTGCTTTCGCATTTTCGAAATCGTCACCGTCGGCTTCAATTTTTCCATCATACGAACTGAAGCTTCCGGTAACGGTCGAAATCACCAGGTGCTTCACTTTAAATTGAATTTCAGAATGCGTGGGATCAATTGTCCACAAGGTTTTAGTTTCAGTATTCATTGTAATATTGGTTTGTTTTAAACGATTTAATGTATGCCTAACATACAGCAGGCCGCCGTACCCACCATTGATATTTGGCAGGAAATGGTCTTGATATATGTCAAGACAAGTGTTAGAAGAGTCACTTTTTATTCACCTCCTCGATTACTTGGAGTTTCCTAATAAAGTCACGAATCCCCTTTCTCTTTTTCAGGGTTCTTAATCATCTTTCCGAGTTCATTTTTTCAATGATCAAAAAACGAACCTGGAAAATTACCGGCGGGGATTCGTTATTGGTTCAACAAATAACGCATAACCAATCCACTAATAACTAAACTTCGGCTGCGCTACATTTTGCCGGACGACTCACGAATTGCAAGAGCGGGTGGGGATTAGGGATGAAGGATTATGGATTTCGGGGAGGGATGGAGTACACGGGCCCATCTTCCTAAATCTTTCTTCTCAAGAGGGGCTTGGGGGCAGCTCATTTTTACCAACGAGTTCTTCTCCATTCTCTGCCTGGATTTTTTGCTCCCTTTTATAGAGAATCCTCTCCCGTTTCTGTCACCGGGAGTGCTGGTATTGCAAAATTGCAAGAGCTGCCCACTTCCATTATTGCAAAAATACAATCATTCTCTTCGCAGTCCTTGTCCCGCATAACCCGGCGGTATGGTCAGTTCTCATAAAAGAGACTTAAATGTCTTTTTATATAAAAATTTTGGGATTTGGAACTGTCTGGCATGAGGATTGCAAGTAGTATAGGTAAACAATAAAAGATAAAATTGTCTTAAATAATAAAATCAAAACTTCCATTATTATGAACGTCCCAACACTCAGTTTTCGCCTTTTACTCGGATTGGTAATCATTGGGCTGTCCAACATGGCCTACGCCCAGACAGAAGAATACGAACTGGATGGCATGACCTTTGGCATGCCGGAAGCAGAAGTCTTCACCGAAGATTATGACGGTCCGCCCGTCGTCGGAGAACACCTGTCGATGCTGCCTAACCTGGAACCGCTCGATTACGAGGGCAACAAGCATCATGAGGTACGTATCGATATCATTGCCCAGGAAATTGAGGTGGCCGAAGGGGTCAAATATCGCGCCTGGACGTTTGGTGGCACGGTGCCCGGACCCGTTCTTCACGTAAAAGAAGGGGACCGCATCACGTTCACCATGAAAAACCGGTCGGATGAAGAGGTGACCATTACCGAGCCGACCAAAGAGGGCGCCCCATTTATGCAACAGGTAGCAGAGAACAATTTTATGAAAGCGCAGCCGGCCACCATGCCGATGCCGCACTCCATGGATTTTCACGCCGGAACGGTAGCCAAGGATGACAAGTGGCGAAGCATTGCCCCGGGCGAATCGATCAAATTTGACTGGGTGGCCAATTATGCGGGTTCCTATATATATCACTGCGGCACCCCCAGTGTGCTGATGCACACCGCGATGGGACAGCACGGAATGGTGGTTGTTTCCCCGAAGGAGGGATATCCCACCGACGAGCAGGTGGACCGTGAATACGCAATTGTACAGTCCGAATACTACCTGAAAAAGGGATCCGGAGAGCTGTTTGTCTATGATTTTGAGGGAGCCCAGAACCGTAATCCTTCCCACGTGGTATTCAACGGGCACCAGACGATCCTGCACGATCAGCCCCTGAAGGCGAATGCCGGCGACCGCGTGCGCCTGCACTTTTCAAACAACGGTCCCAGCGGTACCTCCAGCTTCCATGTAATCGGGGCCATTTTTGATCGCGTATGGCTGGAAGGTCACCCATACAACGAGATGCGCGGCATGCAGACGGTACTGCTGGGAGCCTCCAGCTCGGCTACCATCGAGTTTATCGTCCCTGAAGAGGGAAAATATATCCTGATCGACCACGAGTTCGCCGATGCCGAAAAAGGAGCTACCGGCACCCTGAAAGCGGGTCCACGCAAGAAATAATGATCAATAAATACATTATAAAACCAACGACATATCATCGACTAACATGAACATCCTGGCGAACATAGCACCTGGTAACATTCTGCTGAGAGTATATACAGCAGTCCTGCTCAGCCTGGCCGGTGTGGCCGGGGCGGCAGCCCAGGTGCTGGTTCCGTCGGGTTCTTTCCATTCGGTTTTGCCTGAAGTGAAGGGCGAGCCGGTAACCGTCGATTCTTTCTACATGGATAGTACCGCCGTTACAAACAGGCAGTTTGCAGAATTCCTGGGAGAAAACGAGCAGTGGCGGCCCGAAAAAATACCCGCCGTGTTTGCAAACCAACGATATTTATCACACTGGGAGCTGCCCACCCCCGAGTATAAAGGGAATAACCCGGGGAGCCCCGTTACGCACGTCTCGTGGTATGCCGCGCAGGCCTACTGCCAGTGGGCGGGTGGGCGCCTGCCGACGCTGAACGAGTGGGAGTATTCGGCCCAGCTTGTGGAGTTTGCTTCTCCGGCCGAAGCCCGGGCATTCGCCAACCGCCTGATGAGCTGGTATTCGAGCGTGGATACCCGGAATACCGCTGCGGTGGGATCCACCGGAATCGTGAACCGATACGGGGTACGGGATCAGTTCGGTTTGATCATGGAATGGGTGCAGGATTTTAAGCCGGTCGTGGCCGATAATCTCTCCCTGGATTGCGGGACGGTGGGACGGATGCAGCAGCTCGGCGATGCCTACAGCTACGCGGCGTCGGTCCGCTATATCACGCGGATGAGTTTTAATCCCCAAAGCGCTACGGCTACCATGGGGTTCCGCTGCGCCTATGATGTTAAAGAAAATCCCAAAACGAAGGTGCGCTCGCGATGAAAAAGCTGATATTCATACTGTTTACCCTGTTGCTGACAACTGCCTTGCATGCCCAGCACCATCACGGGAACGGGGATGAGCTGGGTGCAACGGAGATCAACGCCGAACACTCGGTTTATCACCTGGAGGCGGAGTGGACCGATCACCGCGGGGATACATATTCGCTCCGTGATTTTTCCGGGAAGCCGGTTATTGTGGTCATGTTTTACGGTAATTGCGCGCAGGTCTGTCCCGTCCTGATTGAGGATGCCCGGCGACTTTATAGCGCCGTTGACCGAACGAAACAGGATTCGGTACGGGTGCTGGCCATAACGTTTGATGTGGAAAACGACACGCCGGAAGTGCTCCGCGCGTATGCCGAAAAGGAACAGCTGAATATTCCCGGCTGGCATTTTATGCGGTCCGAAGCCGCGAGCGTGCGAACCCTGGCCACCATGCTGGGCGTGCAGTATGCCGAAAAAAGCGATGGTCATTTTGCTCATTCCAATCTGCTTACGGTGCTGGACAAAAAGGGACGAATTGCCCGGCGCGTGGAGGGATTATTCCAGCCGGTGGATGAGGCGGCCTCTGAAATTAATGCCATCATACAAGAAGGAAAATCGCAGTGAAAGATTTCTGAACTCATCCCGGTATGACTGTTTTCGTTGTCCGAAGAATAACCGACAGATTTAGAAGTGACACACAATTTTGCAACCAACACATACAACTACCACTAAACCTAACAAGGAAACCATTATGAAAACACTAACCAAACTAACGCTTGCAGTAGCACTCATCATTGCCGGGGCGGTCTCAACGGCCATGGCGCAGCGAACAATAGATATCGTGGGCACCGACAACATGAAGTTTGATGTGACCTCGATCGAAGCCGAGGCCGGGGAGGAGATCACGATCCGGTTTAAAACCAAGAGCCAGATGCCAAAAACGGCGATGGCGCACAATGTGGTCGTAGTCGATAAAGATGCTGACGTGGATGCACTGGCCCAGGCCTCGATGCAGGCACGGGATAATGAATATGTTGCTCCTGAATACAAGGACGATATTGTAGCTGCAACAGCGCTGGCCGGTGGCGGAGAAACCGTGGAGGTTACCTTTACGGTACCGGAGGAACCCGGAGACTATGAGTATATCTGCACCTTTCCCGGACACTACATGGCCGGTATGAAAGGCGTGCTTACGGTGGTTCCCCAGACAAGCAGATAAATACTGGCACTTAGTTGGAAGAGGCAGTTCAAGATGAGCTGCCTCTTCTTTTTGTTTGTTATTTAACGTGGGTTCTATTAGAATTGCATTAAATGATATTCAACAGGATGAACACTAAATGCTCGGTATTTATAGCAACCAGTGTGGATGGCTTTATTGCCAGAACAGATGGTGAATTGGATTGGCTTACCGGAGGTGAAACCAGTGAAGTGGATGAAGACTACGGATATCAAAATTTCATAGATACCGTGGATGCATTGATAATGGGTCGAAATACATTTGATAAAGTACTTACCTTTGAAGAATGGCCCTATTCCAAAAAAGTAATCGTCTTAACCAATCGGTCCCTTAAGATACCTGAGAAGCTCTCAGAGGCCGTAGTTATTATGTCGGGTTCACCACAAGAAATTGTAGATCAATTTTCCAATGAAGGGTTTCATCATTTTTATATCGATGGTGGCAAAACCATCCAAAATTTTTTAAAGGCTGGTTTAATTCAAGAGATAATTCTCACCAGAATACCTGTAATTATAGGCAGTGGAATACCTTTATTTGGACCAGTGGGAAATGACATTAAACTGGAACATGTTTCAACCCGCAGTTTTAAAAATGGATTCGTCCAGAGCAAATACAACGTAATTCCAGATACCATTCAACGCCATTAATAGTGGCTTGTATACTGCATACCTCATCGGGTACAGAAATTAACACGGGCGTTCTATTCTTCATCCATGCGATTATTACCGTTTTCACGCAATATCTTTGTCATCAAATTTTCAGGATCTCTGCGTAGCAGGACAGGCTTATTATCTGGAGCAAGGACTTGCTCCAAACTATTTTCTTAAGTTGGATGATTAACAATAAATTGATCTCTCTTTTTAATAAAAAGGGTAGGGTTGACTCCCATAATGCTTTTGAAATCGCGAATGAAGTGAGCCTGGTCGGCATAGCCACAGTCGAACGCTACTTGAGTAAGTTCCAGCTCCTGGTTTGATTCCAGTTTCTTGTGCACTTCGTTAAGCCGGGCGATTCGCATGTAGCGTTTGGGAGTAGTTCCGATCTTATTCTTGAATTCTCTCTCTAATTGTCGAAGGCTTACGTAAACTTTGCCAGGAATTTCTTCGATTTTATTGAAATCCTCTGATTTTCGGATCATCTCTGCAGCATAATTTACATAAGTCAGTTCGGAGGTATTTCTTTCCAGTTGGTTTAATAAATAATTTTCGGTCAGCTTCAACATTTCATCACAATTGGAGGCTTCCATCATTTTGGAACAGTATTCCCGGAATGATGGCCCAAGTACCTGCTCCATGTCATCATAACTTTCCGAGAACAGGGATGCCGGCACACCAAACAAATTATAGATGCCTTCCGGTTTAAATCGGATTCCGAATGTATTTACCAGGTCGCAGAACCGAACTTCATAAGGTTTGGTATACAATCCGATAATGGTATAATCGGGCGATTTTGACCAATTTCCGTCATAAGGCAGATCACAGTGCTGCTCGGATAAGTGAATAATTAACTCCAGAAAACCATTGGGAACAACCTGCTGTCTAAATTCTGCCATCCTGGTTACGTTAAAATCTCCCTTCCAAAACAGCTCCACATAAGGCTGTAGATATTCTATTGGTCTATATTCAGTTATGTGAATACTCATGGCAACATTTGGTAATCTGCGTAATTTTACGTCATACGATCATAAATTTCAAAAGGAAAAGGTGACCGGCATAAAAAATCAGGCGGGATACAGTTTTAGTGTATCCCGCTGCAGAAGATTAATCATCCAGCGTTGAAGTATCAACTACATTTGTATTTACAGGCAGCCAGGTCTTTTCAAAAGTGGCGACAATATTATTGGCTCCCCCAAAGAATCCCAGCACTTTGGCTTTTGTTTTGCCGGTGTTGATTACATTATGGGGGACCATTCGCGGCACGAGTGCGATTTCACCTTTTGAAAGAGGACCCGTTTCTCCGCCTAGTTCGACTTCTACCTCGCCTTCTAAAACAAGCAGTAGCTCTTCGGCACTATCTGTGTGGCGACCGAGCGTATCTCCTGCTTCCAGTTCAAAATACACGGTTGCTGTGGATTCAGTGCCGTGAGCACCGAACAGAGGAAAGGTGGCCAGGCAGTGCTGACCGGAATCGCCCTTCCCCGTAAATTCGGTAAGTTCAAGGTTTTTCAGATTTGCTTTTTCCATGGTATAGCGTGTTTTAGGTTATGGTTATGCAGCTTCGTGCTCATACTCGAAGTTGCCTTTATAGACTTTGACATTTACTTCTCCACGCTGCATATCCACTTCACAAATAGCCCATCCCTGGACGTTGTTCATCCAGGTGTACTCGGGATAGTGCGTGGTAAACTGCAGGTTGAGCTGAATGCGGGCCCGCCCGTTCTCACCGGGATAGAGGATTCCATCTTCCCGTACGGCAATGCGTTTCCCGTCATCGGTAACAACAGCGGCCTGGATGTTCAGCATGAATTTACCGTCGGCCCGGACTTCCAGGTAATCGGTTCCTTTTATTTTGCCCTTGATTTTTGGACCGTTTACAATCCCTTCGAAGTCAAGGTCAAAACGGGCACCTTCCGGTCCCGGTGCGGTCTTTCCGCTCGTCAACTCGCTCCATTTGATGCCGTATTCGGCGATATTGGTCAGGTTGATCTGCTCTTCAAACAGCAGTTCTGTATTGTTGGCTAAGTAGGTGTTCATCGTATTGGTATATTTGATTTATGTTTAAGCTGCAATTGAAAGATAGAACCGGCACGGCACCGGTAATTGAAAAAAAACGACATCTTTGAGCCTGTTAAGAGAGATTGTTTGCCGATTGAACATATTCTTGTCCCACCCGCTTAACTAGTAGGGACCTTTGCAGAACCTGCTATTTTGTTGGGAGGTAGGTGTACTACCGATCTTGAGCTGACGCTCACTCATTATGGGAACTTGTAAAACAATAGCTACATCCCCCTGCCCCCCTTCAAAGGGGGAATGGGTAGTGCCAGTATTCCAACAAGTAACTCAAAATTAGTTTAACGTGAGTTCAATACAGCTTCCAGCTTTAACATTGTTTCTTAACTTCTTGGGGCAGGCCTTTAATCTCCCCTCAAGGGGAGCTCCGCCGGAGGCGGGAGGGGTGTTACTCTATGTTAGACCTGCACCTCCCGACCCAATCGCCAGACCCACGCGATTGGCCCACCCTCTTCAGGAGGCACTGTCTGGTTGCCATTTCAAGGTAAACAGGCATTTGGGTTGGGAGAATTATGTCGAGCTCAGGATAGAATAGCTCTCACGCGGCGGTATTTTTTTGATGTGGTCATCCAAGGCTGGACGCTAACAGAGGGCTTTCAACCTTTTCCCGGAAGAAGTTCGCCGGGAGACTGTAAAAGTATTTCCTGCAAACCTCGCCACCCGGCCTCGAGATATTGCTTCGACGATTGTGTATCTCGGTTCAGCGGCAAATGGTCATGTAAACGCCGGGCTAATGCAACGGTTCGCCTATGTTGAATGCATGGTATAATGGCTGATCAGCCGTTAACAGCGAGTACCTGCTGACGAACTAACTGATAACCATATCGGATCAGAGTTTGCAAGTCATAACATGCCTTCGTTTACCGGCCTTTTTCACAAAACCGAAGCCGGCTTTCTCGAAGGTGTGCACAAACCCCATATGCCGGTAACTGGGAGAATCCGGCTCTACCGGATATGCTTCGATATACTCCGGACCGTTTCCCCTGGCATAGGTTTTTGCGCGTTCAATCAAAACGTCGATTAGTCCCCGGTCCCTGTATTCCGGTTTGATATAAAAACAGGCAATCGACCACACTTTCTGCAGGTTCTCATCGCCGCCGAGCCGCCGGTAGGTTTCCCGTGGTGCGATGGAACACCAGGCAACCGGCTTGTCACCTGCATAGGCCAGGAGTCCGACCGGAACCTTTGCATCAATACGGTTTTTAATAAATTCTTTTCTGCTTTCCGGGTTATTTTGCTTCAGCTCCTCGCTGGTCATGCGCCAGGCCATACACCAGCAGTTGCGGAGGATACCTTTTGATTGAAAAAGGGTTTCAAAGTCGTTCCAATTGATTCTGGAAACGGGGACAACCTTGATACTTTTCTCGATCTCCATAACCGATTAAATGCTCCATTTAGCTTCCTATACCTGCCAGACAAATTTTAAATGTAATAACGAATTTTAAGGTGTTCTATTTGCCAGGACCCTGAAAAAAGCAGGACTACTGCAATTATTACAATCAAAAAATGCGCAGCCAATTATAAAAAGCTTGTCTTGGATCTGGGTTTACTTGTTTCCCTATTTTCAACCACAAGGCCGAATTGGATGATGGAGGTCTCAATAAAACCTTTCGGAGCTTTTGCTTCGGAAATTTTACTCAAATTTTAAGCAGGCTTTGCCGGATCTGTTTTATCAAGGTCTTTGCAGAACCGTTGGTTTGGTTAATATTGGTATTTCCGTGGATTCAAAATCTCCATTTATGAGACATAAACTGCGGGCTCGAATTCGCTCAGGGTTGACTTTGAATAAAACTACTGGTTTTTCAAAACCTCACATCTTATTAAGGCAGAGATTGTTACAGCAAATGGATGTGCCTTTGCATAGATATGTAAGAGTACATCTCTGGAAGCTGTTATTTTGTATTCTAAAGCACCTGCTTTAGAATTGAATTGCCTCACTTTGCTCCTGCGCGCTTTTCACATGCTGTTGACGTGCTGATCCAATATATCGGCAAATTTTTGGGCAGCCTTGCTGCGATACCCGCCATTGCGCCAGAGAAGCCCGACCGTTCTCTTTGGGGTTGGATGTTTTATGCGGACAGACCGCAATTGCCCGGCCGCTTTCATCTTCATGGTCAGGGCCGGCAGGATGGTCCCGGCCGCAGGATTATCTTCCAGGGAAGCAAGCAACCCGGCAATCGTATTCATCTCAATCAGGACCTCCGACTCGATGCCGGCTTCCAGGGCGCAGCGATTCCATATCCGGCGCGTGCAGTATCCCTCCGAAAGCAGGATCAGTTTTTTGCGGTCGAGTTCCCTTACCGTGATAGCCTCCCGGTCGGCCAGTTTATGTTGCCCGTTTACAATGAGAAGCAGCTCTTCCTCAAACAGGTCATCAAACGTCAAATCAGGATATTCGGTCGGTTTGAAGCTGATACCCAGGTCCAGTTCATGCTCGTACAGCGTGTTCTCGATCTCCGGAGCCGAAAGCTCATGCACTTTCAACGTTACATTCGGATACCGCGTGGAAAACGAAGAGACCACGCGGGGAATAAGGTACGCATTAACGGTCTGCACCACCCCAATCCTCAGCGTGCCGCGATACAGTTGCTCCAGCTCGTCGATCGCCCGTTTGGCCTCGTCCACCTCGTTGACAATCCGTTTTGCACGCTGGTGGAGCAGCTCCCCCGCTTCCGTTAACTGCAGCCGGTTTCGGGAGCGGTCAAAAAGCGGTACCCCGAGCTCCTCCTCCATGCTTTTGACCTGCTGGGAAAGGGCCGACTGAGAGATAAACAGCTTGTCGGCCGCCGCGGTGAATGTACCCTCTTCCGCAATAGAAAGCAGGTATTTGAATTGACGTAGTTCCATCTCTATATAAGTTTTACTTATGGTAATCAGAAGTAAATATCGATAGACTAATAATTAAAATCCAGCTAGTTTCTTTTTCCCAACAAAAACAAACCTTAAAAAAGAATATGAAACTGCGAACTCAACTTTTCATTTTTACCCTGATTATCATGTTAACCGGGATTGTCTCAAACAGTACGGCCCAGAAAGCTTCTGAAAAAGCGATCGCCCGCCTCAATACGGCCGACATGGATCTGACCCGTGCCCGGGTCCAATATATAAACGAGCTGGACCTGCTGGTTTTCGAAATAAATGTGGAAGGATCCGCCGGTAATACGACCCCGGAGCCCGCCGGACAGATGAATGGCGCCCCCGTATTGGGATACGTCTTTCCCACCACGCTCAGTCCTGCCGATGTGGGATTCGGCAACGTGGAGGGTATCCTGGCTTTTGCCGTGACCTCCCATCCCGATTTTGACGACACCCCGCTGTGGGATGAAAACAACGACCGCGATTACAAAAACGACGGGACTACATTCCACACGCACTGGGTGGTGCTGGGAAAAGATGAGCGCGTACCCGGCGGACTGTCCGTAAAGGAATTCAAGAAAGAAGACCAGAGTGTGGTGTTGCCGCCCACCAATCCCGGCATGCCGATCTACCTCGATTCGCCCGGTTTTTCCGTGGTATTCCGGGGGCGCAGCCTGAAGGTTGCCGTGCCGGCGCAGCGGGTAAACAACCAAACTTCATTCAACTACGACGGCGTGGCTGCCTACATGGAAGTATCCACGGATTCAAATCAACCCATGCTGGGGGTATATGCCGTTTACGAGGTGCTTTCCGGCGATTTAAGTTTGCCTTATGCTGTCAAAAAGTGAGATAATTAAAACAACCCTCCAAGGGTTCCAAACCCTTGGAGGGTTTCCAAAAATAAAATGGGCGATGTGTCCGAGTGGTCAGGGAAGGGCCTGCAAAGCTCTTTACGGGGGGGGGGCGAATCCTGCCATCGCATCACCTATTCCTATATTCCAGATGTAATACAACATAACATCCAGGAGGTTCGGGAACGCGTTGCGCAGGCCTGCCGCCGGGCCGGCCGTAACCCGGAGGAGGTGCAGATCAGCACGGATGAAAATGGAATGAATGGAAAAGTTTATGTAAGCTTGTGGCTTGAACATCAATAGGAATTACTGATGAAGATACACTACTTGCAACATGTCCCTTTTGAGGGGCCCGGGTATATCAGCTCCTGGGCGAAAGAACAGGGTCATGACCTGTCAGGTACCCGGCTTTTTGAACAGGAAGCGTTGCCCGAACCGGAAGAGGTTGATCTCCTCGTGGTGATGGGCGGCCCGATGGGTGTGAACGACGAACAGGACCACCCCTGGCTGGAGGAGGAAAAAATGTTTATCGAAAATTGCATCTCGCATCAGAAAAATGTTCTGGGGATCTGCCTGGGCGCCCAGTTCATTGCCGATGTTATGGGAGCAAAAGTGGAACCGATGCCGGAAAAAGAGATCGGCTGGTTTCCGGTGCGCTGGTCCCAGCCGGCCCGAAAGCACCCGTTGCTCAATTTTCTGCCGGAAGAACAGGTCGTGCTGCACTGGCATGGAGACCGGTTTGATATCCCGGATAACGGACTGCCAATTGCAAGCAGCGAAGGCTGTGAAAACCAGGGATTCCTGTTAGATGAGCGTATCCTGGGCCTGCAATTCCACCTGGAGATGACTCAGGACGGGCTGGCTGCGTTAATTGAAAACAGCCGTACCGAGCTGGCAGAAGCCGATGGCCGGTTCCTGCAGGATGTGCAGACCATGCTGGATGAGGATTATTTTGCTGAAAATCACCAAACGATGAGGGAGTTGCTCAATCGCTTTTTGAAATAGAATTGAACTTGTATGAAATCTGAAGAGATCGGATCCATTGTAAAAACCTGGAAAACAAACAGGCAGCGGTACCTGAACGCCTGGGAAGAACACTCTCTGGAGCGGCTCAACACCATACCCCAGGGCTTTAACAATAACCTGATCTGGAGTTTCGGCCACATTATTGTCTCCCAGCAGGCACTGATCTATAGATTGTCCGGGCTGGAAGGGTATGTGTCCGATCAACTGTTCGTACGACATCATATCCGATATGCATGGTAACCGGACTTCGTTCTGCAAGTGTAGAATTCTTTAAAATCGCAATAAATAGATCGGGAGTAACAGGAGTGTTTCGATTTGCAGGTGATTTCCGTGTTGGGGAATTTCCAGGTTTTTTTTGGAAATAGCAGGAATATTACGAGCGCAATTTGTTCTTTTGTGTGATGTTATCCTCAGGCGCAGATTCTTCTCGCTGCGCTATTTGAATTCTTCCTGAACCGGTTTCTGTATTCCCTGCAAGTTTTCGCAGTCTATTTTCTGCAACTTCGGTGATATGCAGCAGCTTATCTTCGATATCGGCTCTCTTTTTACGGGTGAATGATTTCACACCAAAAAAAGCCACGGTGTAGCTTATTGCTGCTGTCAGTGTAGTGGCAAATATATTTCCCCATTCCGTAATTGCGGCTGCCGGTAACGACCCTAAAATAATAGCAACCGGAATGGCCAGCAGAAAAGTCTCAAGCGCATTTCCGTGGAAAAATTGCTGTTTAACGATTTGGAGCCGGTATCCTTCATCCAATTCCGTAAGCAAAACCCTGGCATCTTTTAGCTGATATTCGCTGGTTTTTCCCATGGTATGAATTCCTGCGGGTTTGCCGGACCAGTATTGATAACTGCCGAATTTGGATTTTAATCCAGCAAAAAAATTTTCAATCTGTTTGTTATTTAATTGACCGTCAATCCACCTTGTGGAAATGACTTCGGGATACAGCTGATCCCGGTTTTGTTCTTTGGTTTGCGTTACTTCCGCGGCGGCTTTTTGCAGTTCTTTTTCGGATATTCCAAACTCCTCCGCCATTGCCTGGATATCGGCAAAATTGAAATCTGCATCAAGTTTGTCCGTTCTCCGATCTTTGGCGGTAAGGGCTCGTTCCAAAATTTGAATAGTCTCTTCTTTTGAAAAGGAATCCTTCATTTGAGGCTTTACTCAATTTTATCTAAAAGAATCTGTCTATTTTTGGGTTTTTATGCAATTTAATTAAGACCAGGCCTGTCAGGTTTTAAAACCTGACAGGCCTCCATTTAAACATTAAAGTTTCTTAGTTATCTAAAACACCCAACTCCAGTTCTTTACCAAGGAAACCGGCAAATCGTTCGGCCTGTTCGGCGGCTAGGGTTTTTGTTTCCGAGCCCGGATTTTCAAAAAAGCGCAGTTTTACCTTTACCGAATCGGATTTGACCTTTCTTTTCCAGATTCCTTTCACCTTGCCATTTACCACAATGACCGGACGAAAAATTCCATTTGCAGAAAAGGATTTGGCTTCATGCTCTCCGTTAATAATCATCTCGCGGTTCCGATAACTGACTACATATTCGTCATAGGCGGGAAGCAGGTACACGGAGGGTGTGCTTTGTTCCGGCGGGAGAGACGTTTCAAAGAACCAATAGGTGCGATCCCCGATTTCCTCCGAAATCAACTCCGGTTCTAGCATTTTTACCGCTTTCTTAGAGCTTGTTTTCGTTAACCCGCTCCACCATACAAAATCCTCAAGTGTAGCGGGGCCGTGACTTTGAAAATAGAGCTGGGCTAATTTTCTGTGGGCTTCACCTTTGTTGAATGAGGATATTTGGGTAAGGCGGTCTTCCATCAGCCTGTAGGTATATTGGGTGTCTTTTGAAGGCCCGCTGCCTATGATCCCATCCAGCTCGGCACGGAGCAGGAGATGGGAGATCCGGTTGTCTTTGTTTTCAAAGCCGGCTTCTTCGAGTTGTTCCAGCAGCTCGCTCCGGGTAAGCGGTTGGCTGTCTACCAGGATTCCTTTTATGGTTCTGTTGCTTCGGGAGACAACCTCATCCGTAAGTCCAAGCTGTTTCTGTCTGGATCGCACCGCCACCTTTACCCGCGGGCGTGAAAGCTCAAGCAGCCAGGGGAGATGCTCCGCTGAAATAAGATGCCATGTCGGCCTCAACAAGTGTGTTCTGATGATGTGGCTGTTTTCGATGGCCTCTTCAATATCTTCTCTGGTTGCTTCCGGAAGACGTACGCCCACAGCCCACTTGGCCATCTCGTAATCCTGGGCCTGCATGGCGCCTATCCATCCCAGCAATGCATTCGGGGTTGAAAAATCCGGGTTTACTATTTGATGGTTGTGAAGTCGTGCATGGATGATTTCAGTATAATTCATTTTCAGGAAATTAATATTGAATTACTGTCATAACAGAAAGTAAACGTCAAGGCTGACAAGTATTCCCCAGCCCATACCGCAAACGATTCCTTTAAATTTTCTGTATAGAGTTCTCTCTGCAGGTGTGTACAATGTAGTCTCCATCAGCTTATAGGTGTAACCGAAATCCCGTACTTATGGTGAGCCCGTTGGAATAGATCGGTTCATCAGTAACATTGTCAGCTTTGGCACCGGTCCCCACCGCACCAATTTCGATAAAGTAGTTGCTGGCGGGATTCATGTAAAACTCAAATCCGAATAAACCGTATCCCCCAAGTTCGAATGATACCGATGAAAATTCATCCGAGGGAAACAGGCCGGTCCCGCCCCCTTCGCCATATAATCGGACAGCATCACCAACCCAACCTGTTTTTCCCGCAACTCCGAAGGTAGCATTCAGATACGGCGACCAGGTAGTTTCCTGATTTTGAAGATGCTCGTGAAACATCAGGTTGCCTCTGGCGCGAAGGGCTATTTTTTTGTTCGCAAAATAGGGACTGGTTACTGTAATGCCGATCCCAAAATCCTGTTGGTATTGACTTACCTGTATGCCAAAACTGAAATCATTATTTATGCCGCTTTGCTGGGCACTGATAGTGCAGTTTATACTTGTAATAATGATTATAATTCCAATGAATAATGTGGTAGTACTTTTAGAATGCATGACTTAGAAGAGTTATTATGGCTTAACCAATTTAAATTCCGGGAGCTTATGATCTAAAGTATGGATCCATTTTTTCGTTAAGGAAGGGCACAACCGTTTCTACTAATTCTGGTGCAGCAAATATTGTATAGTGCGTTTGCCCGGGAGAATAGCCAGGCGGGTTTGCGGCATATACCGCCATCCCAGCCGGCGTCTCGCTGTCCGCCCCCTTGCAGCAGCAAAAGCGGCTTGCCTTCACCGTGAATTTCATAATAATAGTCGATGTTATTCACGGAAATGTGGTCACTGCCGTTCTGGGCATACACATTTTTGGGAACAAGACTTACGCCAATGGCGAATATGAAGGCAACGAAAAAGGTTTGTAGTTCCCGCATATTCAACCATTGTAAACCGTTGTGGTATAATTGAGCTGTTTCTCTCAGTTTGATAGATAATTGATTCGCTGGCATGATATTTTGCTCCATGCATTAATGGAAATTAAAGTTGGCTAAAAAATTATATACTCTGTCACTGAATGGTTTGATGGTAATTGCTCTTTTGAGTGATTAGAGCTTATCCATCTTCTTTTTCAGGGTTTGCTTGTCTGTTTTCGTCTTGGCAAGGGATAACGCTTCCTGGAAACTGTTCTCAGCTTTTTTGATATCAACATCTTTATAAAGCTCGCCGAGAAGCGTGTGGTAATAGTGATTATCAGATAGATTCAATTTTTGGGCTTCTGCTATGGCCGCTTTTTTTCCATGTACTTTTGAAAGGGCGTAGGTTCTGTTGAGTGCTGCAATAGGTGAATATTCGGTAATCAGCAGTTGATTATAGAGGCCCAGGATATTTGACCATTTTTCTTTGGTGTCCTCTTTTTGGGTATGCCACCAGGCGATGCTTGCTTCCAAATGATATTTCGAGACTTTGCTGCCCTGCGAAGCTTCCTTTAAGAAATAAGCACCCCGGGCAATCAGTTCTTCATTCCAAAGCGATTCATCCTGATTGTGGTATAAAACAAGTTCGCCGTTGTTGTTTTTTCGTGCTTCAAACCGAGAAGAGTGAAAGCACATAAGTGCCAGAAGAGCATGTACGGCAGGTTTACGGGTTTGCTCATTTTCTGCAAGCAGATGGGTTAATCGCATGGCTTCCAGGCAGAGATCTTTTTTCAAAATCTTGTTATCGCTTTCCGAATAGTAGCCTTCGTTAAAAAGCAGGTATAATGTCCGCAATACCGTATCCAGACGTTGATAGATTTCAGCTTGATCAGGGACTTCTATCGTAATTTGTTCTTCTCTTAATTTTTTTCGCGCCCGGTACAGGCGTTTATTGATGGTTTCTTTGTTGCTTAAAAAGGCATCGGCGATTTCCTCAATGCCAAAGCCGCAAAGGATTCGAAGTGCTAAACCGATTTGCGCTTCTTGAGATATAGACGGGTGGCAAACCACAAACAGCATCTGGAGCTGACTGTCGGAAATATTTTCATCGGACAGGTCAATATCGAATTCCCGGTTTTTGGCCGGCTCATATTTTAGCTGTTTTGAAATCTTATTTTGGAACAGAGATTTCCGGTTAAAATGATTTCGGGCTTTGTTCTTTGCAACCGTATAAAGCCATGCGGTAGCATTTTCGGGTATGCCTTTATGACTCCAGGTTTCTGTAGCGGCTAAGAATGTTTCGCTTGCAATGTCTTCGGCCGTTTCAATGTGTTCAATGCCGAAGCGTTTACAGAGTACCGCCGTAATTTTGCTGAATTCTGTTTTGAATAAACGGGGGAGGAGCTCTTGTTCCATCTTTTAAAAAATAACTTCTGCTCCGGACAAACAGAGCAGAAGCCAAGATTTAATTATTCCGGTTGTTCGTGTTGAGCGATTTTGCGTACTTCTACGCTGTTGCCTTCACCCTGCAATACCGGGCTGCCTTTTGCGAATTCTACAGCCTCATCAACAGATTCTGCCCTGACAATGATATAACCGCCAATGGTTTCTTTGATATCGCCAAAAGGTCCATTGGTTACCACATCGCCATGTTTGACGACCCGGGCGTCGTCAAATGATAATCCATTTCCCTGGCTTACCAGTTTGTCCTGCGCGGCGATATCCCCCAGCCAGTCCATGGTTTGTTGCATCCATTGCTGCATTTGCTCTGGTGAAGCCTCTTTACTGCCATCTTCGTGACGAAATATTAAAAGGAATTCTTCCATGCTACTTGAGTTTTCGTTGCTATTTTATTGAATAATGAACTTCACTCTTATAACAAACAAGTCAGTAAAAATTGGACAAAAAGATTGTATGGAATGCGGAAAAAAGCTCTTTTTTTAATAGAGCAGAACGGTCCCGCGCTTAGTGATTATTAAAAAATCCACCCGTTTGACTGCATAATAGCAATAAACGAGTCCAACGGGAGACCGCGCTACACGTGAGGCCACTGATTTGTATGCTCAGCTACTTTTTTGCTGTTAATATTTGGGCTAATTCTTCCAAAGTAGCAGTAAATCCTTCCTGGAAGCCCATTTCTAATATTTGTTCCAGGTCAGCGAGTGTTTCGTGCTTGATTTCGACCTCTACGGTTGTCAGACCATTAGATTCGGTAAATTCTATGTTCCAGTCCGACTGTGGTAAATCTTGGTTTATATTTCCCTTGCTGTCGCAAAAGCCATCCCGGAGTTTGATATTCGTTTTGGGCGTAATAGACGTGTAATCAACCCGGGACCAGTGTTTTTCGCCTTCCGGTCCAACCATGGCATAGAGTCGCTGTCCACCTGCTGAGAAGTCCATTGATTTTGTTTCTGACTTCCAGGGTTTTGGAGCCCACCACTGGTCGAGAAGCTCAGGTTCTGTCCATGCCGCCCATACATTGTCCCTCGGAGCCGCAAATGCTCTTTTTACTTTTACAATATTGTTCTTCTTATCTACGGTGAAATTGGTCGTTAAATTGTTCATTGTTCCTCGTCTTTTAGGTTCGTTAATGTTTGGTCAAGTTGATTGAAACGGTCTTCCCAAAGCTGTTTGAATTGATCAAGCCATTCATCCACTTCCTTTATTTTTTGAGGTCGGATGTAGCATACCCGTTGCCTTCCCTTTTTACGGATGATGACGAGCCCGCTTTCATCCAGTATTTTAATATGCTGTGAAATGGCAGGACGACTCATTTCAAAATTTTCAGCTATTGAATTCAGGTTTAACGGTTCTTGGGCAATGAGACTCAGTATATCTCGTCTGGTTGGATCCGCTATGGCCTGGAATACGTCTCTGCGTTTTTTCATATATGATCTTTATGTAAGTATTAGCTTACGTAAATTTAAATGTAAGTGAATACTTACGCAAATATTTTTTGACTTGCTATTATGTACTGGTCAGCAAAAGAAGAACAGGAATGGAAAAGTGCTTTTAGGTAGGATGTTGCGAGAAGCCCATATTAACATTCTGATGGCGCATGGTGCTTATGTTTTTCCTTTGTCATTAAAACTGATTATCTATTTCATCGTCCGTTTTGCAGGTTACATAGGAAGAGAACGCAGTAGAGTTTAAAATGGGGCAGGGGGGAGACAAATGATTGCCTGCGCAGGTCGAAGACAACAGCCATCAAGGTGACTTCTTCATTACCGTGGATTTCCGGTCCTTCACTGCTGTGAAAAAATTGACGCCGATGCCCGAATTTACTCCAAATACGCATACATCAAGCTCGGTGCGTGTTCTTTATATCTCCAACACGTAGGAAGTCATCTCTGTAATCTTGGGATTTTTAAATCCGCTAAACTTATAGACATCACAAAAGGCATACACTTGTCCGGCGGCGGTTTTCATCTCTCCGTTTACCGAGGCCTCCTTGCCATGTGTGATCATGTGGTGGATCGTAAGTTCCATCGGCTCGTCTGCTTCCATCGCTTTCAGCGCCTTGGCAAATGCTTTTCTGCCTTCTACTATTTGGTCGCCAACGATTTCCCATCGGATCGTACTGGTAACATGCCCCAAGATGAATTCCGAGCATTGCGGGCAAAAGCTTTGTTGAGCTCTTCGAGGAGTTCCTGGTTTTTGGTTTTCATAGATTGATAGCTTGTATTGGTTCACATTCTTTCTAAGTGTTCCTGTTCCAAAGTATTTGACCTGCCAGGTCTGGTCTTTAGATTAATCCACTGGAATCCAGATTTCGATATCTCCCTTTCCTTGTTCCGAATCAAAATGTTCTCCATACCGCTCGAAAAAGAAATCGGTCTCTTCCGGCTTGCCATAATCCGATTGGGGCAGCTATTCCTTCCAGATAATATCGCAGGTCTGTTGGATCTCGGAGACGTGAGCGTCATGTTCGAATACGGCATACGTATAAGATGGGAGTTGCCTCAGCTCGAAATTTTGAGGCAGGTCGGAGGCAGATGTATCTTTGGATACCTCAACCCCGCACAGGTATTCGATGCCTTTACCGTTGTCCAGGTCAAAGCAAACTCCGTAGGCCACATTTTCCTTCTGGCCTGGGATGTTGCCAAGATGCGGGCCAAGTTGCTGCCACTGGTCCTTGAGTGCCCAAACAGGTTCTGCCCGGTTCGCAGGAACGGTGTAACTTACCGCATATCCATTTACCCTAACACTTCCCGGGCCTGATTAAAATGTCTTTCTTCGTGGCTTATAATAAAATCTAGTGCTTGATCCAGTTTATGCATCTTCATGAAATAAGTTTCATTCAATATTTTATGCCAATTCTTCAATCTGATGCCCGGAAGCTTTAACCAGTTCCCTGATTTTCAGGTCATCCACCGTGTTTGTTTCTACCTCCACCCGCAGCACCTTGTCGCAATCTTCCAGGTCAAAACTGGGCTTGCTGCCGGGCAGAAAAGTTCGAATCTTGGTTAGTATTTTTTCTGCTTTCGATGGTTCTTTCACGTCGGTCTTATACACGTAGATGTGTTCGAAATAATCCTCTCCCATCGTATTCTGATTTTTTTGAATCGCGAATTTTGTTGGTTTTTCTTCCCATTACCACAGCCGGTGAGCGTACAGCAATGTCTCAAAGTGAATTTGTTCGGTCCCAATCACTGTCTCCGTAATACAACATGGGTGGCGTTCTCCGAGGCCGTAAACTGTACGCATCTGTATCCGGCCTCCTTCAGGTTTACTCCCTTAAACAATCGTTCTCCGCTTCCCAAAATTACCGGTGCGACAGCGATATGCAGCTCATCTATGAGGCCGGCGCGGAGGTACTGCCGGATGGTGTCGGGGCCGCCACCTATGCGAACATCTTTTTCGTTGGCCGCCTCGCGTGCCCGTTCAAGCGCCTCGTGGATGCCTCCGGTTACAAAATGAAAGGTGGTGCCGCCTTCCATTTCAATAGATGAACGTTCGTAGTGGGTCAGCACGTAAACGGGCACGTGGTAAGGCGGATTCTCGCCCCACCAGCCTTTCCAGTCTGTGTCGCCCCAGGGGCCCCGCACCGGCCCGAACATATTCCGGCCCATGATCCAGGCGCCGATATTGTTAAAGCCGCGGGCAGCAAAATCATTGTCCACGCCGGTTTCGCCTTCGTCACTGCCACCGGCCGGCTCATCACTGTGCATGGTTTGAAATGTTTTAGTGGGAAAGAACCATTGATGCAGGTCGGTGCCACCGACTCCCAATGGGTTGTCGATGTCCTGCCCCGGACCCGCTCCATATCCGTCAAGCGAAATGGAAAAGCTTTCTACTCGTACGTTACTCATAATTTATTAAGATGTGGTTTTGACTATGATCGTTGATTTTCTTTTGCGTAGTGCCTGTTGCAGTTTTTTAAGCTGTGAAACCCCAAGTGTTTACTTGCCTTCAAAAGCCTCCTGCAATTTTTGGATGTCGAGCTTCTTCATTTGCAGCATGGCCCGGTAAGTCCGGTTGGCTTTTTCGGGATCATCGGCGGTTAGCATTTCATTCATCCGTCCCGGAACGACCTGCCAGAAAACGCCAAATTTGTCTTTCAGCCAGCCACATTGCTCGGCTTCCGGCACTGCGGACAGATTCCAAAAATGATCGATCTCTCCCTGGTCTTTACATTGAATCATGAGCGATACGGCCTCATTAAAGGTGAAGTCAGCGTGTTCCGGCGAACTGTCCATCGCCATGAATACTTCTCCGTTATTGAGGCGGAATTGGCTGTGCATCACGCTGCCCTCGGGCTGCTCTTCATCTTTACCATATCGCAGTATCCCGGTGATCTCCGAATCATCAAAAAGAGAAGTATAGAGATTAACGGCTTCCTCGGCCTGGCCTTCTTTACTGACGAACATCAGGGAAGGGACAATCTTTTGTCCGTGTACATCTTCAAGCTTACCCATCGAAATTTGCCAGGTCAAACCGTATTTGTCCTGTATCCAACCATACTTTTCACTCCAATCGTATTGGTCCAGTGGCATCAATGGAGTTCCACCTTCCGACAACTTTTGCCAAATCTCATCGACTCCATCCTCTGTTTCGCACGTTACATAGAAAGAGATGGCCGGCGTAAACTTGAAATGCGGACCGCCATTTATAGCGATCATCTTATAACCGGCAAGTTCAAAATCCACCGTCATTACGGTGCCTTCTTCCATGCCGTGAATGTCCTGTCCAGCTTCCATGTGATAGGTTTTGTTGTCGATACCCGAATGTTCTCCAAATATCGACACATAAAATTCAGTGGCTTCCTCAGCTTGCTTGTCAAACCATAAATTCGGGATAATTTTTTGTGTGCTCATAAGCTGTTATTTGTTAGTGAAATATCGATTACGTAAGTATGTAAGAATTCTGTGATATTTTATACCGGTCAATACGACAAAACCACGGGGCGAATGCGACAAACTTTTCTATAAGGAACTACTCTTGAAAATGTCAGAAGGCTCAACCTTTTATTGTGATTCGATAAAATTAACAGGCCTTGATATAGGGATGTAAGTGATGGCTGCGGATGACAACAATGAAGATCGGCCACCGGAAGAGCGTGCTTGATATAGGGATGTAAGTGATGGCTGCGGTCCTCCTCCAGGCCGGCCCTAAATCAGTACGCGTTTACAATTCTACTGTGACAATAATCATCCTCTTCTCAGCGGTGGAACTTTCTGTCCGTTTTCGCACGACTCGATTAACACCCGGAGCCGCCGTTGCCGGGTCTCTTCCTTTTTGGCGCTCATCACCCAGTGGATGGAGGTCCGGGTGTAGCCCGGCGCCAGCTCCCGGAAGAACTTCCACGCTTTGGGGCTCGACCTGATTTTATCCTCGTATTCCTTTTTCAGGCTGACCTCGTCCTGCTCGTAGGAGGCTTGGGCCGTATTATTCTCGTCACGCTGCCGGTAGGCCTCGAGCCCGGCGGGTTGCATGCGATCCTCTTCTATGAGCTGCTCTGAGGTATCGATATTTTTTTGACTCCAGTGGCTGTCCGGCTTCCGCGGGGTGAACCGGATTTTGTAGCGTTCATCGTCGATCGATTTGCGGAGGCCGTCGATCCATCCGAAACAGAGTGCCTCTTCCACCGCTTCCGACCACCGGATGCTCTGTTTGCCGGAGCTCACTTTGTAGAGCCCGATCCACAGCACTTCTTTGCTGTTGTGGTGCTTTTCCAGCCAGGTTCTGAAATCGTTCTGTGTCTTGAAGAAAGTGACATCGCCAGGCATAGAGTGGGTACTTTCTTTTTTTGTTGTACTTCTTATTCAAATTGACAGGTCAAGGTCAGTGTAGCCTGTTCGTGGGTGGCCACCATGGTTCCCGATCCGCTGATCCCCTCCAGTTCCCCGGTTCCGGAATTATCGACAATTCGGCAGTCGGCCCGGGCGGTTCCCTCCTCGTAGGTGCCTTCCTGGCGCAGGACAAAGCTGCCGGTGCGGCCGTTCACTTCACCCGTAATTTGTTCCAATCCCACGAATTGTGCAAAGTCGTCATCATGCATGATCATCAGGTATTCCAGGGTGCTTTTCCCTTTGATACCCCCGGTAAATGTTTTGTGGACGCTGGCACGGGTCAATGCAGGTCCATTTTCTGCTTCGCTATAGGGCTTTTCGTCCCAGTTATCGATATTAAACTGGCTTGTGATTTGAGTACTCATGGCAGTATTGGGTTCAAACGGTTTCAGTTCAAGTTGACTTCAACCAAATATTGTGATTGCTTTTGAATATATATTGTAAAAAACCGACAGCAGTGTATGCCGAAGCCTAAAAAGGGAAAACCAAAGGGTGTGTTGAATCCCAATGAGGGGAAACACCATTTTGATTTTTCGCGCTTTTTTCCGCCGGAGGATCTGCAATATTTCCTGGAGCACTTTTGGATTGTGGAATGGGACCTGGGAAAGGATTATTACGAGCAGGGCGTATTGTCGTACCCATCGGTCCACCTGGCGTTTGAGCGGGGTAAAACCATGATTTATGGCGTTGTGACCGGCAAATTCAGCCGGCGAATAGAAGGAGTCGGGAAGGTGCTGGGCATCAAGTTCAGGCCCGGTGGATTTTATCCTTTTTACCAGTGTTCCGTGGCCTCCTTTTCAGATAGCACCATTCCGATAGATGAGGTGTTCGATGTGGATGCGGAGGCGTTAGAAGATCAAGTTTTACGGGCCCGCGATAACGAACTGATGGTGGAGCGGGCCGTGGAATTTATCCGGACTCATCTTCCGGAAAAAGATGAGCGGGTGCAGCAGGTCAACGAAATAGTCAATGCAGTGATTGATGATTCGTCACTAATCCGGGTTGGCCAGCTTACAGAGCAATTCGATATTGGGGAACGGAGTCTGCAACGCCTGTTTAGGAAGTATGTTGGGGTTTCTCCCAAATGGGTGATCAAGCGTTACCGGCTGCATGAGGTGGCGGGGCGGCTGGTCGAAAACGGGGAGGTTGACTGGTCGGAGCTTGCACTGGAGCTGGGTTATTATGACCAGGCTCATTTTATCAGGGACTTCAAATCGATAGTGGGGCAGACTCCCACGGAATATGCCCGCTCACTCCACTCCTCAGATTGAGCAGGGGTTTCTTGGTTACTCCGGCTCGTAGTGCAGCAATACTATTCCACAGCCAAAAGCGCGGGACTGCACCAAGTTCAGGTGTTGATATTCGTTGAGATTATTAAAAATGGGCAGCCCGCCCCCGAGAGCTACCGGATTCACAAACAGATAATAATCATCTATCAGCCTGTGTTCAATCAGATTTGCCACAAAAGTAGCCCCGCCATAGGCTGTGATATCACCGCCATCCTGTGTTTTTAGCCGGGTTATTTCATCCACCAAATCGCCTTGTGCCAGTTCGGTATTTCCCCATTTTGATTTCTCCAGGGTATCGCTAAAAACAATTTTTTGGGTTTCAGTGAATTTCTTACCGGATTCCTGTTCCGGGTTGTCTGGGTCTTGGGCTACTTCAGTCCAGTAGGGAATAAACCCCTCAGCCAGCTTGCGCCCCAGCACAATGCAGTCGACCGGGGCTGTGATCTCATCGACAAATTTTTGCAGTTCCTCGTCCCAATTCCAGGTCATCCAGTCCTGTTCACCTTCCGGACCGGCAATGAAACCGTCAACGGTGATTTGTACCTGTAGTTTGAGTGTTCTCATGGAGTTATGGCTGTTTATTTTGTTGGATGCCGGGTTCAAGTAATAAATTCAACACAGTTTGCTATTCTTAACCTACCACGAAATAATGACTTTGGTCTATTAGTAAATAATCACCCGGCTACTGATATCTCGGAGTCTCTTTTTACTTGGGATTAAAAATTCAATCACTATTTATACTCATCGGGATACAGAATGTTCTCGCTGCCGGCCGGCACCCCCAGGCCCGTGGTGCGGCCTTCGGGCTCTTCCCACTCCTCCTGCCGACCGAGTGCGGTCATATCCAGAAAATAATGGGCACCGCCCACCTGCTCTCCTCCGCGACCGTACGTGGAGTAGGTATGATATGCGGTGTCATCCACCCGCAGGAAGCAACTTATGCCGGGTTGTTCACCTTCGGTGTGATAGTGTTGCCCCAGGTGCTCCAGTGTGGCTTTGTCGCGGTAGTTGTACATGACCGGCTTCACTGATTCGTCCTGCGTAACATGGAAATCGTAGTTGAAATCGCTGCCGAACGAAGAATACCACGGCATGTTCCAGCCCATTCGTTTTTTAAAAGCTGTAATTTTATCCAGCGGGGCTCGCGAGATCAGTGCCAGCGTGGTTGAACGAGCATGCAGGTGGTTAATATGTCCTCTCGCAATATGATCCACCCAGGCCAAACAGCTCGGGCAGCCCTCGTCCCAATCCGGATCAAACATAAAGTGATATACGATTAGCTGCATGAGATCCTCAAACAGGTCCAGCAATGTTTTCTTGCCATCGGCACTTGCAAACTCGTACTCCTTTTGGATTTTGACCATCGGCAGGCGGCGGCGTTCGGCGTTGAGCTCATCCCGCAAGCGGGTGAACTTTTTCTCCTTTTTTAGCAGCTTTTTACGTTCCTTCAGCCACTCTTCGCGCGATACTGTTTCGGGTACGTTCAGATCTTGATTGTTCATGGCATATTATTGTTTTTCCTTGTTAAAATTTAGCATCCGCACATCGTCACCTCTCGAAACACCTCCTCAAAGACCAGATCTATTACTTGTATCATATTGCTGCTGTCCCCTGGTAATATACCATCCATCGGATGCCGAACTGGTCCTTTACCTCTCCAAACTTCTCGGCCGAGCCGGTGTTTTCCAGTGGCATTTCAACCTCTCCGCCATCCGACAGTTTTTTGAACAACCGCTCTGTTTCTTCTTCACTTTCGGTTTCAAGGTTGATATAAAAGTCATTGCCTCTCTTGTGGTCCTGTTCGAAAGAATCAAGGATATCTGATCCGAATAGTTTGATATCTCCAGTAAGAGACAAGGCCGCATTGGCCACCAGTTTCAAATCCTCATCTGTAGCCCCCATGGTATCTTCCATTTCATTATACCGTATAATTTCCAGTTCTCCGCCAAATACGGATTGATAGAATTTGAAGGCTTCTTCGGCTTGGCCGTTAAAATTAAGGTACGGATTCACTGCTTTCATAATGTTGGAATATTAAGTTTCAAGGTTGTTCATGTTCTGTTATAAAACACATTCCATTTGTGGCCATCAGGATCGGCAAACCCACAGCCATACCATCCATTTTGTATTTCAGCAGGTTTGTTAAATAGCGAACCTCCGGCTTTTTTAGCCTTTCTGGCCCACTCATCTACCTCTGACTTGCTGTCTGCCGAAATCGTAAACATGATTTCATTCCTTTTTGTTAAATCAGCGGCATTACCACCGGAAGCTTGTTCAAACATATCCCGCTGGAAAAAGTGCACGATAAAATCACTATCTACTACCAAAAAGCTGGCTAAATGCTCACCATTTCGACCTTCATTGGGTTTAAAACCTAATTCCCGGTAGAATTCCCGGGTTTGTTCTACATCTTCTACTGGCAAGTTGGCCCAAACTTCTCGGTCTTGAATAGGTGTTGACTCTGTTGATTTCATGGGTTCTATATGTTAGTTAACCTGCAATTCTGTTTACTCATAACTCATCGGTTCCTTGCCAAACCCCCGCCGCAGTATTCCAATCTGCCCGATATGGTAGGCGATGTGATGGTTGATAAACGCCCAGAGCTGGCCGTTGGAATCCGCTACCTGGTCGAAAGGTTCGGCCGGCGTATGTTGCAGTTCATCGGGAGACAGATTTCCCAACCCTTCCCGAACGGGCTCATACAGTCGGTTCCATTCCGCCTTAATCTCCTCGATGCCGGGATAGGGAAAATCATCCCGGGCCTGCGACCGGCCCATCACGGCGAACAGATCGTTCCATTTTATATCCACATCCAGGCCAGCCACAGAGGCTAATCCATACTGCGAGTTCAAGATGTGACCTGCCATGTATTTTACATGATTGATGTTGTCGTCTCCATACGGTCGACGATTGGTTTCGGCATCGGTAAATCTATCAAGCACGTTATTGTACAGGCGCTGGTGCAGGTCGAATTGGGTTAACAAGTAATTCTTCATTGCATTGTTTTTTTTCGATAACAGATTGTTAAAACCATTATAACAAATGAAAAAAAGGATGCAGTGGGGTAATTGCGCCGACCTTGGGGGTTGAATGCGACATCTCGTTTGTGTAAAAATTTTTAAAACTCATTTAAGCACAGGGACCATCTATCATTTATCTATTCTTACACCACGTGGACACACCAGCCTGGTAAATATTGCTGGCACGTACCAAATCCTGAATACGGTCAATGAATGACATACGGGCGGGTATGGGAAAGCCTGTGGTATCTGATGTGCACCTGGTCGGGCTGGAAAAGGAGATACCGCAAAGAACCGGCTTGTTTTCAACTACCCCCGATTGCCTTATCGATGAGGTAGAGCAAACCGATCTGATTATCATACCGGCTATCCATGATAATCCGCTGCAGGGATACGAATAAAACAAAGCCTTTCAGCCGTGGATATTCGACCAGTACAAAAAGGGGGAGGGGGCGGAAGTGGCAAGCTTGTGTGTAGGAGCTTTCTTTTTGGCCGAAACAGGACTGCTGAACGGCAGACAGTGTGCCACCCATTGGATGCATGCGAATGAGTTCAGGGAACGATATCCTGAGGTAGGCTCGTAGATGGAAAAATATGACCAATAAATAAGCCCTTGCAAGTCAACGACTTGCAAGGGCTCGTGTACCGCGTACGGGATTCGAACCCGTGCTACCGCCGTGAAAGGGCGGCGTCCTAAACCCCTAGACGAACGCGGCAAGAATTAGTTATTCGTTATCTGTTATTAGTTTGTTAGTGGCAGTCACCATATCTAATAACCTGTGACTAATAACTAAATTGCTGAGGCGACGGGCGGATTCGAACCGCCGTACGAGGTTTTGCAGACCTCTGCCTGACCACTCGGCCACGTCGCCCTGAACTCATAGGGCCACAGAACAATAAAATAAGTATTGAAGTTTTATTGTTCTAATCTGGCTTATTCATTGCTCGATATCCCAATTACATTCAATCAGTACGCCCGACAGGACTCGAACCTGTAACCTGCTGCTTAGAAGGCAGCTGCTCTATCCAGTTGAGCTACGGGCGCTCATACCGAATGCCGAATGTTGAATTATGAATCAGATCTGAGCGCCCGTAATTAATCAATATTCATGATTCACAATTCAGCATCCTATTGTCGGGGAGACAGGATTTGAACCTGCGACCCTTCGCTCCCAAAGCGAATGCGCTACCGGACTGCGCTACTCCCCGCGTATCAAAAAAACGAAACAATATGTCAATAACGGGCCGACCGAATGTCTTCGGCTTTTTCAGAAAGATTTCAAATATAAGGTTCTTGGCATGTCAAATCAATTTCAAATACCACAAAAAATTTACCAGCTTAAAACCTTGGGTACATACCCAATTTACCTTCGAATTAATCATAAAAAGTGTCTTTAAACGCGGCCAGATCATCTCTGTTTAAAAATTGATGCTTGATAACGGCCCAAATTAGCCCGAGCCCATATCCTGATATCTGAACTGTGGAAGTGGCGGCGGAGAGCAAGGCCACGGGTATATTGTGAGTGGTGCGCAGGGAGTCAAGACAAAACAACACTGGCATCAGAAGAATGGGTGACCATAGTTCAGGAAAAACTGGCGTTAGAACAATGGTGATAAAAAGATAGAGAATGAAAGTGCTGGGCAGAAGGTGTACCAGCTTTAATGATCCGGGATGACGTCGGGTGAGATTGTAGCGCGCAATGCCGGAATTGAATACCTGCTTGAAGAACGCCTTTATCGTAGTTCTTCTTTTATGAAATACATACGCTTCTTTGATTAAAACGGAACGCATATTGTGCGCTTTAAGGCGGAGGCTCAGGTCAATGTCTTCCCCGAAGCGCATGGAAGAGAACCCGTTGACTTTATTAAATGCGGTGCGCGAGATCCCCATGTTAAAACTGCGCGGGTAGAAGTGATCCATGCGGTTTGAGCCTCCGCGAATTCCACCGGTTGTCAGCAGGGAGGTCATCGAATAATTTATCGCTTTCTGCAGATGGGTGAATGAGTCTGCAGCCCGGTCCGGCCCACCGTAAGCGTCCACCTTGTGTTGTTCCAGGAACCGGTTCACGATCTCCATATAGTGGTCGGGGATGATGCAATCGGAATCGAAAAAGATCAGAAACTCGCTGGAGCTGTGCCGGGCTCCGAAGTTGCGAGTCGGCCCCGGCCCTTCGTTCTCTTTCCAGTAGTAGGCAAGGGTGAGCTGGTCAGAAAATGATTGTGCAATTTCCCCGCATCGATCGGAAGAGCCGTCATCGACGACGATTACTTCAAATTGGGTATAAGTCTGGCGGGTAAGGCTGTCCAGCAGCTCCCGGATCTCCCGGGGGCGATTGTAAACCGGTATAATTATGGAATAGGTCATTGAATTTGATTGGAGCTAACGTCTGCCCGCTAAACTAACCATTATCCGGTACAATTGAATACCCAAATCCAGATGCAACTCTGTAAAAAATTTCCGTTCTTGTAGTTCAAATTTTACTTACAAAAATGACGGCTTGATGGTTAAAAAACTCTGCTTTTTTCTGCTGCTACCTGTTTTGGGCTACTCACAATCGTTGAATATTTCCGTTGCCGATCAGACGGCGGGCAACCAGTACGCCACGTTTGGATTTGATCAGCAGAACGTCACTATTTCAGGTGGCGGAATCAGCTTTCCGGTCAATGGCAGGCAGTTTGGGAATGTCCTCACATTTGGGGTTACCCCCGGGTACCGTGCTGTCGGTATTCTGCAAAACAGTATGGATGGAGCGAAAAGTTTATTGTTGAATACGGCGGCTGATACCCTGGCAGCATATTCTACCATTTCATTGAATTACAGTGATCCATCGTTGGGAATCTATCCATTTGATTCAGGAGAAGTGCTGCTCCGAAATAATATTGCCAATTTTACATTATACAATTCGATGGGAGCGATTATCACCAGTGGATCTTCGGGCAGCCAGAGTGAGCGGGGTGAATCAATTTCGGAGGTGGCTTTTGATCCACTCGGAAAAACGATTGTGATGTACACACCCAAGATAAAACAGGAGAATGGAGTGGGATCTCAAGCGGTAATTTTATCTGACGACAACGCAACAAACAATATATTTTACAGCGGAGACCGCTCGATAAAACATGTCAGCATTGCAGATAATGGGCAGTTTGTTGTTTTGGTTACCGAAGAGGAGGGTACCGATGATGCAGCGGTTATTTTGGACCGCTATGGCAATGAACTCAATTCGATAAGCTCCGAAGAGGAGCTGGATGGGGCCTATTTTGCCGGAGACAATGAAGAGGTGTTGCTCCATTCCCGCCGCAGGGCGCTGGTCTACTCGACGTTGCAGGGTGAGCGGCTGGGCAGTACCAGCTTCCGCTCTCCCTTGGTCCTGGCGCAATATTTTTCCGAGGATCAGACTATTATAGGCGTTACAGGCAACAAGGTCGAGAATACCGATATTTATCGAGATCTGGAATTTCATGCCGTGAATTTGGACAAACGGGAGATCGCCCGGACGGGACTGGACGGGGCGCTTGCAACAGATCCGAATATTGATCTGAAGTTCTTGAGAGAGGGCAGAGGGCAGTACCGCCTGATGGGGAGCAATAAAATTATCAATCTCAGAGCTTCCTTTTAAGTTCTGCAAAGGTCCATCAAATAAAAAAGCCCTGAACGTATATTCAGGGCTTTTTCCAATAATGATTGTTTTTGCGTTGCCTCAGGCCGTTTCAGGTTGATCAGGCTTTTGCTTCAGAGGGAGATTGCTCCTTGTCGTCAGCTGATTTTTCATCTTCCGTTTCGGCCTCATCTTTTGACGTCGGGGCTTTATCCGGCTGCTCCCAGTCAAAGGTCAAGTCATCACGGGATTTGTTCATCTTAATCCTGATGTTTGTGCCTTCCGGGTGGTCAGCTTCCAGTAACTCTTCTGCAAGCGGGTCTTCCACATACTTTTGAATAGCTCGCTGCAGCGGTCGGGCGCCATACTTCTGATCAAAGCCTTTATCGGTGATAAAGTCCTTGGCTCCCTGGGTAATTTCGACCGAGTAGCCGAGCTCATGGATGCGTTTAAACAGGTCCTCGCTCAGCAGATCGATGATCTGGAAGATATCCTCTTTTTCGAGCGGACGGAAGGTGATGACATCGTCAATGCGGTTCAGGAACTCGGGGTTGAACACCTTTTTGAGCGCGTCCTGAATCGTTGACTTCATCTTCTCGTAATCGAAACTGCTTCCGTCGGGACTAAACCCGATACCTTTTCCGAGGTTACGTATATCACGTGCTCCGATGTTGGAGGTCATAATGATAATGGTATTGCGGAAATCTACCTTGCGGCCGAGACTATCCGTCAGAATACCGTCGTCGAGCACCTGCAGCAGGATGTTGAACACATCCGGGTGCGCTTTTTCAATCTCATCCAGCAGCACGACGCTGTACGGCTTGCGCCGGACCTTTTCAGTGAGAATGCCACCCTCTTCGTATCCAACGTAGCCCGGAGGGGCCCCGACCAGTCGTGAGACGGAGAATTTCTCCATATACTCACTCATATCGATACGGATGAGTGCGTCTTCCTTGTCAAACAGGTAACGGGCCAGTACCTTGGCCATTTCGGTTTTACCGACCCCGGTGGGACCGAGAAAGATGAAGGAGCCGATCGGGCGCGTGGGATCTTTGAGCCCGGCACGCGTTCGTTTGATCGCTTTTGTAAGCTTTTCGATCGCCTCGTTCTGGCCGATGATCTGTTCGCCGAGTTTTTCCCGCATTTTGACCAGCTTTTTGCTCTCGCTCTGGCTGATCTTGTTGACGGGTACGCCGCTCATCATCGCCACAACTTCGGCCACGTCATATTCTTCGACGTCGTAGATAATCTCTTCAGCTTCCTTTTCCCACTCCTTCTGGGCCTGTTCGAGCTCCTCCATCAGGCGCTTCTCCTTGTCACGGAGGCGTGCCGCTTCTTCAAAGCGCTGTTTTTTGACCATCGAATTTTTCTCGTTGCTGGTTTTTTCGATCTCTTCCTCCAGGTCAACGATATGCTGCGGCACCGTAATGTTGGAGAGATGCACCCGGGCTCCTGCCTCGTCAAGGGCATCAATCGCCTTGTCGGGCAGGAAATGGTCCGTTACATAGCGGTCGGTAAGCTTGACACAGGCCTCGATCGCTTTTTCAGAGTAGTGCACGCTGTGGTGCTTTTCGTATTTTTTCTTGATTTTCGAGAGGATCTCGATGGTTTCCTCCGGTGAGGTCGGATCCACCATAATTTTTTGGAACCGACGCTCCAGCGCGCCATCTTTTTCGATGTACTGCCGGTATTCGTTCAAGGTGGTGGCACCGATCGCCTGCACTTCTCCCCGGGCAAGGGCGGGTTTCAACATGTTGGAAGCGTCGAGAGAGCCACTGGCTCCGCCGGCTCCAACAATAGTGTGAAGCTCGTCAATAAAGAGAATGACGTTGTCGGTTTTTTCCAGCTCGCTCATCACCGCTTTCATTCGTTCTTCAAATTGTCCGCGGTATTTAGTACCCGCCACAAGGGCCGCAAGGTCGAGTGCAATAACCCGCTTGTCATATAACACGCGTGAAACTTTGCGCTCAATAATGCGGCTGGCCAATCCTTCAGCGATGGCTGTTTTACCTACGCCAGGCTCTCCGATAAGCACCGGGTTATTCTTCTTTCGCCGGCTCAGCACCTGGGCCACTCGTTCGATTTCCTTCTCGCGACCAATAATTGGATCGAGCTTGCCTTCTTCAGCAAGCGAGGTAAGGTCGCGGCCAAAATTGTCCAATACAGGAGTTTTTGATTTTTCCATTTTCTTTTCTCTGGAACTTCCGGAGGATGATTTTCCTCCTTTTGAGGATGATAGACTCGCAGATACAGAGCGAGAATCACTGGGATCGTCATCCGGGGATGACTTGCCCGATATTATGAGATCAAGTTCTTCACGTACAGCATCATAGGATACGTTAAACTGCTGTAGAATTTGTGCAGCTATATTTTCGTCGTCACGCAGAAGTGAAAGGAGCAGATGCTCCGTGCCAATAGTATCACTTTTGTATAGTTTAGCCTCCAGATAGGTTATGCGCAGAACTTTTTCGGCCTGTTTGGTCAGTGGAATATTACCCACTGTTACAGAGCCGCCCGTTCCGCGAACAGTATCTTCAATGGTTTTTTTCAGTTTGTAAAGATCACAGTTGAGATTCTTCAGTATTTTAACCGCTACACCTTCTCCAAGGCGGACGATACCAAGTATGAGATGCTCGGTACCGATATAATCATGGCCTAACCGGAGTGCTTCTTCACGGCTAAACTGAATGACATCTCGAACTTTGCTTGAGAAATTACCCTCCATAGAGTATTGCTAAATTTTTGGAGATGAAAAGTTACTCGTTAACAACGAGTCGTTTGCTTTTTTAGTTCACTACATTAACGAAAGTAGTATTGGCATAGTGCAAAAGCAAACAAAAAGATGAATGCTTAAGCTTTTATAATAGCTCCGGAAAGATTGTAGCAGTCACGGGAAAATCACTCCCTTACTATTAAAGGGAATGCAAAAATACAGCATCTTTGTGTCCTCACAATTCTTTTTGGGAGAATGGTCGTCAGAACATTGTAGGTGCGCCGCATAGATACTGAATGACCAAATTCACATACATTTGGGTTTTATAATTCCGGAGATCTGGACATCTGCGGCTCGCCTGGCCGCATTCCGGATATTTCGGGGCAGCTAATAGAAATCGAGCGAAACTGGATGGATGGGTGGGGAATGTTAGCAAAACTTTCAGAAGAGGGGCTGTCCCGTCATCTCCTCAGGCTGATTCAATCCCATCAATTTTAAAAGGGTAGGGGCTACATCCGCAAGTTTGCCGTCGTGCATCCGGATGTTATCGCCGTTTCCGTTTACGATCATGGCCGGAACCCGGGCATTGGTATGGGCGGTGTGGGCACTGCCGTCTTCCTGGATCAGGCAGTCGGCGTTTCCATGGTCCGCAATGATTAAAATTTTGTAATTGTGGTCAGTAGCGGTCTCCACCACTTTTTTTAGCTCCCTGTCAACGGTCTCCACCGCTTTAATCGTTGCATCCATATCTCCGGTGTGGCCGACCATGTCTGGATTGGCAAAATTAAGGATACAGAGATCGAAGGTTCCGGTTTTTAGTTGCTTGCAGAGCGTGTCGGCGACCTCCGGGGCGCTCATTTCCGGCTTCAGGTCGTAGGTGGCTACCTTTGGACTCGGAATCATGATTCGTTCTTCGCCTTCGAACGCCACCTCTTCGCCGCCGTTAAAGAAATAGGTTACGTGCGGGTATTTTTCCGTTTCGGCTATGCGAAGCTGCTTTAGTCCCTGCCTGCTTACATATTCGCCGATGGTATTTTTTATGTTGGCCGGGGGATAGGCAACGTGAACCCAGTCGAAGGTGTCGTCGTAGGCGGTAAACGTGACATAGTGAAGATCAAGGTCTTTGTTGACTTCAAATTTGTCGAATTCCTTGTCGGACAGGGCCCGGGTAATTTGCCGCGCGCGATCGCCGCGAATATTGTAGAATATGACGACATCGCCGGGTTCTATTCGGGATTGGGGAGTATCGTCAATCAGCTTGGGAGTAATGAATTCATCGGTAACATCCCTGCTGTAGGAATCCTGCAGGGCCTCGGCTGGAGTATCAAACGACTCTCCCTTTCCATTTACGAGAAGATCATACGCCCGTTTGGTGCGCTCCCACCGGTTATCACGGTCCATGGCGTAATACCGACCGACGATAGATGCGATGGTTCCTGTTCCGATTGCTTCCGCCTGCTCCTGGAACTCCTTCACGTACTCGATGCCGCCGGTGGGAGAGGTGTCGCGCCCGTCGGTAAAAGCGTGAACAAACGCGTTCTCAATACCTTGGGAATTCAACAGTTTCAGCAGTGCAAACAGGTGGTCGTTGTGGCTGTGTACCCCGCCATCGGAAAAGAGTCCCAGAATATGGACTTTGTTTTTGGGCCTGGCCTTTTCGATAGCTTCCAGCAGCACCTCATTTTGGTCGAATGTATTTTCCTCGATATCCCTGTTAATCCGGCTTAGCTCCTGCCATACAACACGGCCGGCCCCGATATTCAGGTGCCCTACCTCCGAATTTCCAAACTGCCCGTCGGGCAGGCCCACATCGGTCCCGCTGGCGGAAAGTGTCGAGTGTGGATTGTTGTTGAATAGCTGGTCGATGAATGGTTTGTCAGCCTTGTCGATTGCGCTGACTTCTGGATTTTCGGCCAAACCGTAGCCATCCAGGATAACGAGTAATGCCTTTGAGGTTGGAACAGCCAATACGTCTCCTGCGCTGTTGTTTGTTAAAGGTTGTTTACGTGCTTGGTGAGCTTGGCTTTTCTTCTGGCCGCTTTATTTTGATGGATAATACCTTTGGCCGCCATCTTGTCGAGGTAGGAAGTGGCTTCTTTAAGGTATGTTTCGGCCTCTTCTTTGTCAGTGGTTTCCAACACCTTGTTTACCAGCGTTCGCATTTTGGAGCGCTGTGCGCGATTGTGTTCGCGCCGCTTGGCATTCTGTCGCACGCGTTTAATAGCAGATTGATGTTGTGGCATATATATCGCTCAGTTTGCTTAAATTGTTCGTCAATTAATTTGTATCATTATATAATCTGAATACGACGTTTCAGAAAGCCCCAAAAGTTAACCTTTCTGGATTCAGAAAACAAGAAATCATTGAAATATTAATAAATTAAAAGTAATTTGGGAGACTTTCCGATATGATAATTGTCATTGATGGTCCGGCAGGTTCGGGTAAAAGCTCTACGGCCAGGGCCGTCGCGGATAAGCTTGATATTCAGTACCTGGATTCCGGTGCGCTGTACCGCACGCTCACGTTGATGTATCTGGAATCGGGTAAAGACAAAACGAAGTTCTTTGAATTGTTGAATCGAAAGTCGATCTCATTCTTCTACGAAGAGGGTACGTTTCATGTATCGGTCGGGAAGCGGGATATTACCGAACAGATCCGTACCGTGGAGGTGAACAATTATGTAAGTACGGTGGCGGCGCTGCCCAAATCCAGGCAATTTGTGAACAACCTTATGCACCAGGCGGTACAGCAGGAAACCTGGATTGCCGAGGGCCGGGACCTGGGCACAGCTGTATTCCCCGATGCCGAACTAAAGTTTTTTATGGTGGCCGACACCGATGTTCGGGCTGAACGACGACACAGGGAGCTGAAAGCGCAGGGGGCGGATGTTACCCTGGATGAAGTAAAGCGTAACATCATTGAACGGGACCAGAAGGACTCCCGGCGAAAGAAAGATCCCCTGAAAAAAGCTCCGGACGCTGTTGAAGTGGACACAAGTGAGATGACTTTTGAACAACAAGTAGATTTTATTTGTTCAAGAATTACAAATAAGTTTGAAACGCAAACTTAAATTATAACTAAAATCCTAATTAATCCCTTTCCGCTCCGCTTTTTTTGAGTGGGAGTTGAAAGCGGCAATTTTAACTAAAACCATAATGACCGAAGAAGTTAAACAAGAACAAGAAAACAAAAACCAAGAAGCTGACGACACTGCTACTGCTGAAGAACAAGATGTGGAAGTGACAGATGCCGAAGAGTCGGTTGAAGCTGAAGCCACTGCCCAAGAAGAAGAAACGGCTGAAGAAGAACCCGAGAAAACAGTTGAAGAACCGGCCGTTGAAGCCATCACGGAAGAGGAGGTACGTGTTGAAGTAGATGAGGATGATGTTGCCACGTTTACCGGCGACATGGAAGACGATAAAGTTTATACGCTGGATGAACTCCAGGCGGCATCGGAGGATTATACCGACGATGAGTTTCACAGCCTGGCTTCGATGTATGAAGACACGTTAAATGAAATTGAAGAGAAGGAAATTGTAACCGGGCGGGTGGTCTCGGTTGATGAGAAGTATGTCATTGTTGACATCGGCTTCAAGTCTGAAGGCATTATCCAGGTTAATGAGTTTCCGGATAAAGTGGTTGAGGAGCTGGCTCCCGGTGATGAAGTGGAAGTTTTCCTCGACAAAGTTGAAGATCAGGAAGGACAGCTTATTCTTTCTCGCCGCAAGGCCGACATCCTGCAGGCGTGGGAGACCATTGAGCGGTCCCATGAAACCGGCGAAGTGCTGGAGGGATATATCAAGCGCCGCATCAAAGGTGGTATGGTGGTGGATATTATGGGCATCGACTGTTTCCTGCCCGGGTCGCAAATTGACGTGCGACCGGTGCGCGACTTTGACGCTTATGTCGGGAAAACGATGGAATTCCAGGTCGTAAAGCTCAACATGCAGGCGGAAAACGTGGTTGTTTCTCACCGCGCCCTTATTGAGTCTGACCTTGAAGAACAGCGAGAAGAGATTCTGTCTACCATCGAAGAAGGACAGGTCCTCGAAGGTATCGTCAAGAATATTACTGATTTCGGTGTATTCATCGATCTTGGTGGTGTCGACGGTCTGCTTCACATCACGGATCTCTCGTGGGGACGTGTTGAGCATCCCGAAGAGATCGTATCTCTCGATCAGCGCATGAACGTCGCTGTCATCGACTTTGATGACGAAAGCAAGCGTGTTTCGTTGGGCCTCAAGCAGCTGCAGCCGCATCCATGGGATCAAATCGACCTGAAATATCCAGAAGGCATGAAGGTTCAGGGTCGTGTCGTTTCCATTGCGGACTACGGTGCCTTTATTGAGCTTGAAAAAGGCGTTGAGGGACTCATCCACATTAGCGAGATGTCCTGGACACAACATATCAAACACCCGTCTCAACTGGTGGACAAGGACGATATCATAGAATGCGTGGTGCTGAATGTAAACGAACCGGAAAAGAAAATCTCGCTCGGGGTCAAGCAGCTTGAAAAGGATCCCTGGGAAGATATCGACAAGCGATACCCGGTTGGCTCCAAGCATACGGGAACGGTTCGCAATCTCACCAACTTCGGTGTGTTTGTTGAGCTCGAACCCGGCATTGACGGGCTGATCCACGTTTCTGATCTCAGCTGGACCGACAAAATCAATCATCCTAACGAGATTATCGACAAAGACCAGGAGATCGAGGTGGTCATCCTGGCGATTGACTTTGAGAATCGCCGAATTACACTGGGTCACAAGCAGATTGAAGAGAATCCGTGGGAGAAATTCGCTGAAGAGCACGGCTTGGGCAACCAGGTTGAAGGCGAAATCTTGAAAATTACGGATAAGGGACTGTTTGTGAAGCTTCCTTTCGAGCTGGAAGGATTTGTTCCGGCAAGCAAAACGGAAGCCGGTGGAGACCTCTCTGAATCCTATGAAGTGGGCGAAACCGTTGAGGCTTACGTAATTGAGCTTGATGAGAACAACAAGAATCTCACACTCAGTCAACGAGACAAGGATGCCAAGAAAGTGAAGCCTTCCAAGTCGAGATCCAAATCTCGCAGCTCGCAGGAGCCTGTAGAGCGGGGAACACCGACGCTGGGTGAGATGTCTGGCCTGGCCGACCTGAAGCGGGAGATGGAAGAGAAGCAGCGGGAAGCAGCGCGCCAGCAACAGGCCGATGCCGAAGTGGAAGTAGAAGAGGATTCCGACTCGAATGAGGAGGAAGAGGAATCTTCTGCGGACCAGGAAGAATAAGTTCAGCCAAGCACTCTTTGTGATTGCTTGACACATTAAAAAAGCCCGATGGTGAAAGATCCATCGGGCTTTTTCTCTTTATCATTATCAATATGTTATAAACGGCGCAACCTGAGGGTATTCAGGCAATGACAATGGAAGTGCAACAAGGCGCCCCATGTCTACTCGTTCTTTTCCTTGTAAAAGTAAACGAGGTTTTTTTTGGGATGCTTGCTGCTTTTTACCTTTTCCCCGGTTTCCCGGTTATAGCTGTAGATCACGTTCCGCATGGAGTTGAGCTCCGTGTCGTCGCTAAATTTTACCTCGAGCGCTTTTCCCCCCGCTTCCAGCTTTTTTACGGCCTCCAACAGGGGTTTATATTTTGAGGAGCTTTTTTTAGAAATTTTAATGTCTTCCCTGGATACAAAATTTATTTTCATAATAAGTGTATTTGATAAAGTACATTACCAAATAAATAAAGTCTTCAGTAACATTCAATCGTTGTTATTCTGATTTAAGCGGGTCCATCAGGGAACTTGAACGGTGGACATAATTTTTTCTATGATATCTTCAGGAGTGATGTTTTCTGCTTCCGCTTCGAACGTCGGGATAATGCGGTGACGCAGCACATCCATGGCGATCAGCCGAACATCTTCCGGGGTTACATAGGCCCGGTGTTCCATAAATGCGTGTGCGCGGGCTGCCAGATTCAGATTGATGGACGCCCGTGGCGAAGCCCCGAAATTAATAAGCTCTTCCATATCCGGCAGATTGAATTTTTCGGGATTTCTGGTGGCAAAAACCAGATCAATAATATATTGTTCCACCTTTTCATCCATGTAGATTTCGTTAACGACGTTCCGTGCACCCAGTACCTGCTCAGGTGTCACCACCGGTTCCAGCTTTTTGTTCTTCCCGGTTTGGGCCATGCGCCGCATAATTTCCATCTCTTCAGACTCGCTCGGGTAATCGATCTTTATTTTCATCATAAACCGGTCGACCTGTGCTTCCGGCAGTGGGTAGGTCCCTTCCTGTTCTACGGGGTTTTGGGTGGCCAGCACCAAAAAGGGCTCGTCAAGTTCATAGGTTGTTTCGCCAATGGTTACCTGCAGTTCCTGCATCGACTCCAGCAGGGCACTTTGTACTTTGGCGGGCGAACGGTTGATCTCGTCAGCTAAAATGATGTTGGCAAAAATAGGTCCTTTTTTTACCGTGAATTCCGCCTCTTTCTGGTTATAGATCAGCGTACCGATCAGGTCGGCAGGCAGCAGGTCGGGCGTGAACTGTATTCGCTGAAATTTTGTGCTGATGACCTGGGAGAGCGACGAAACCGTCAGGGTTTTGGCCAGGCCCGGTACTCCCTCCAGCAGCACGTGTCCATCAGCCAGCAGCCCGATCAGCAGCCGGTCGATCATATACTGCTGACCGACAATGACTTTCTTTAGTTCGTCGTAAATTTTTTCAATAAATGCGCTGGATTCTTCAATTTTATCTCCAAGCGCCTGCATGTCTACTGAAGGAGAGCTTGTCGCCATAAGTGAAATGTGATTTAGATTTTGAATGAGTTATAAGTATCTTCTTTGCCGATTTAAGAACGTAAAAACCTCTATAATAATAAATGGAATTCATAGATTCTTTTCTATTAGGTCTCATACAGGGCCTTACCGAATTTTTGCCAATCAGTAGTTCCGGCCACCTTGTGCTCGGCCGTGCTTTTATGAGCAGCGACCTGCAAAAGGGCATAACGTTTGAGGTTGTCGTTCATTTTGGAACGTTGTGCAGCATTCTGGTCTATTACAGGGAGGAACTGACCGGCATTATAAAGTCGTTGCTGGGCCTGGCCGGTTCACCCGGAGAATTTCAACAACGGCTCAGAGATGATCCCAATATAAGATTGAGTGGCTATATCCTGTTGAGCATGATCCCCGCCACAATCATAGGCTTTACACTGAAAGACTATATTGAGGATGTATTCCTGAATCCCTTTATGGTTTCGTTCATGCTGCTGGTAACCGGAATACTGCTTTACGCCACCAAGTACAGGAAGCAGTTTACGCGGCAGATCAACGCTGGAAATAGTTTTGCCATCGGAATAGCGCAGGCACTTGCCATTTTGCCGGGTATAAGCCGCTCCGGCTCCACGATCTCGTTGGGATTATACCTGGGAGTAAAAAGGGAAGAGGTGGCCAACTTTTCGTTCCTGATGGTCATTCCCGTAATCGCGGGCGCCATGATGATGCAGGTCAAGGAGATGGCCGAGGTGGGCATCCGTTTTGATGCCGCCCTGGACCTTGTCATTGGCTTTCTGGCCGCTTTTATTTCGGGATATTTTGCTCTCAAGTATCTTATTGTAATGCTCAAAACGAGGGGAATTCATCCATTTGCCTGGTACTGCTGGACGGTGGGTACACTGGGACTGATCTATTTTTGGTAGGTTTTAAAGTTGCAGGATGAAAGTCTTATAAACACCCTGAAACATTCAACTTTTAACATTCAACTTTTAACATTCAACTTTTAACATTCAAACCCCAATTTAGAGTTGATGTGGTTTCTAAATTTATCTACTTTTGAAGCCACTTAAAATAAAGCAACACCATGGTTTCATACGTTTTTATATTCCTTGCAATTCTGGCTATTGCTGCCGCACTGGGTATGGTAATTAGTAAAAATACGGTAAACAGTGCCCTTTTTCTTGTAATTAACATGGTGGCCCTGGCCGGGGTCTACGTACTACTGCAGGCGCATTTTCTGGCCATCATCCAGGTTATTGTGTATGCCGGGGCGATTATGGTGTTGTTCCTGTTTGTGATTATGTTGCTGAATTTGGATGCAGAAAAATCTCTTTTTAACAAGTTTAGAGTCAAGTATTTTGTGGCTTTTCTGCTCGGTATCGTCGTGCTGTCTCAAATACTGTACAGCATCGGAGGGGTAACAGACATGTTGCCTGAACTGCCTTCGGAAGTATCGCAGGTGGGAACGGTTGAGGCGATCGGAGAGGTCATGTTTACCACCTATCTGCTTCCTTTTGAGATGACCGCCATTCTGTTGACAGCGGCCGTAGTGGGAGCCCTGGTGGTTGCACAACAAAAAATTGTTAAGCCCAAATCTGGACAATGATTGAAATCGACTGGTTTTTAGCGTTAAGTGCCGTGTTGTTTGCGATCGGTATCATCGGTGTATTAATCCGTAAAAACGCGATAGTAATTTTTATGAGTGTGGAACTGATGTTGAATGCGGTCAACCTTTCGCTGATCTCTTTCAGTACCTTCCACGGTAACGTGGAAGGACAGATGCTCGTGTTCTTTGCGTTGGCGGTTGCAGCCGCCGAAGCGGTTGTAGGGCTGGCTATCATTATTGCCATCTTCCGCAATAACCTTTCGCTGGATGTGGGCAAAATCAACCTGTTGCGCTGGTGATTTTTAACAGTGTGTCAGTGCGCCGTAATCAATGCAGTGAGTTTCCGCTCTTGACATTTTGAGGAGTGTGGGTGCGTATATATCCCATCAGCCTACCCGTTATTTTATTGGATAAGTAGTTTAATTACCTGCTGATTTTCTGTTCACTGGTAACTGCTCAATAGCACAGTGTTCACTGCTTATTTTTACTGAATCTACCTTTACCTTCGTTCACTTTTTTGTATCTTTGCCATCTGTAAAATTCCCCTTGGGAATAGTTGAAGCAATAGCTACCTTTGGGGCGCAAATGAACAACGTCATCCGGTTCCGCTTCGGGGCTGTTCTCATATTGGTTGAACAGAACTCGTTCACTTTTCGGGTTGAAACCTCACCCTGCAGATGAACGCCAGGGGATGACAGAAAAGAAGCTTTCGATCCAAAAAACAAACTGACTTGATGGACTCAGCTACATTGCTCGTTGCACTGACGGTAGGCTTGCCCCTGCTGGGGTTTTTAATTAATGGACTACTTGGGTTGCGCAGCCCGGGATATCGAGAAAAGAAAACCCTCATCGGCGCCATCGCCAACCTTTCGGTATTTGTACCCTTCCTTATCTCCTGCTACTTTTTTCTGAATTTCACGACTGAATCGGAAGCGCTCATCACCACATTTTTTACCTGGATACAGGCGGGCTCTTTTTCGGTTGATATCGCCTACCAGATCGACCAGCTCTCCATCGTAATGATGCTGGTTGTTACCGGGGTCGGTTCCCTGATCCATTTTTATTCCATCGGGTATATGTGGCATGATGAGGGATATTGGAAGTTTTTTGCCTATCTCAATTTGTTCATCTTTGCGATGCTCAACCTGATTATGGGCAACAACCTGCTGTTGCTGTTTCTCGGCTGGGAGGGGGTCGGGCTCTGCTCATACCTGCTGATCGGTTTTTGGTATACCGACATGGCCAAATCAGATGCCGCCAATAAGGCGTTTTGGTATAACCGGATCGGTGATTTCGCATTTCTAATTGCCATGTTCCTTACGTTTCAGTCGGTCGGCAGTCTCAATTTTAATACGATTCTCGGCGACCTGGATGCGATCCCCGCAGATTACAAATTCTGGATCGGTTTCCTGATGTTGGTGGGTGCCACTGGAAAAAGCGCGCAGATTCCCCTTTTTGTCTGGCTTCCCGACGCAATGGCGGGCCCGACTTCAGTATCGGCGCTGATTCATGCTGCAACCATGGTAACTTCGGGTATCTACTTGATTTCCAGGATGTCGCCAATGTTTGTGATGTCCCCTGAAGTGATGCTGATCATCGCTGTGATTGGGGCGTTAACCGCATTGGTTGCGGCGACCATCGCCCTCACCCAACACGATATCAAACGGGTGCTGGCCTACTCCACGGTATCACAGCTCGGGTATATGTTCCTGGCTCTGGGATCGGGCGCTTTTACGGCGGCCATTTTTCATGTTGTGACTCACGCTTTTTTCAAGGCCTGTCTTTTTCTCGGGTCGGGTTCTGTTATTCATGCCATGGAACATGTTGAACACGGCCTGCACCAAGAGGGCAAGGAAGTGCATTTTGATCCCCAGGATATGCGTAATATGGGAGGGTTGAAACAGTATATGCCCTCTACTTACCGAACCTTCCTCCTGGCAACAATTGCTATTGCGGGAATCCCACCGCTGGCGGGCTTTTTCTCCAAGGATGAAATATTGGCCTTTACATTTAATGCCGGTTTCGGTGAGTTTGCCGGGCCGCTGTACTTCCTGTTGTGGGGCGTGGGAATTGTAACGGCATTCCTGACCGCTTTTTATATGTTTCGTCTGACATTCGGAACGTTCAACGGGGAATTTAAACTGCCGGGCAGGGTGGCAGATGCGGATAACGCCTCTGATTACCTGCACGAGAGCCCGGTTACGATGACCTTTCCATTGTGGGCACTGGGCATACTGTCGGTGGCAGGTGGATTTCTGGGCGTCCCCAATTTTATTGCTGAGACCTTCACCCACGAAGAGGCGCACATTAACCTGCTGCATGACTGGTTGTATACAGTAAATGCGGATGTGGGTATGGCGCTTTCTCACGGTATCGAATGGACACTGATGATCATTTCGATCGCAATTGCAGTGGCCGGAAGCTGGGTGGCGTACCGAATGTATGGAAGCGGCGATACCGAAGAGTCGGACAGCTATCTCGCGGCGCGTTTTGGCACCCTATACGATACCTGGAGCCAAAAGTACAGTCTTGATGAAATATATGAGGGGCTGGTTTCTCGTCCGCTTGTTCGCTTTTCAGACAAGGGATTGGCTGTATTTGATATGAAGATTGTGGACGGGGTTGTAAATACTGTCGGGGGAATTGTCCGACTGTTTGGAAGCCTGATCCGATATATTCAAACCGGGGTTACCTCCACCTATGCCCTGGGGCTGGTTATTGGCGTGATAATCGTAATAAGTATCCTGATTCTCTAATTCTTGACGATGGAGCTACTACTAAACATCTGTATTTATCTACCGCTGGCAGGAATTGCCGCGATTTTATTTACACGAAATAAGGCCGCTGTAAAATGGATCAGCCTGGTTACAACGAGTGCTGTATTCCTGCTTTCCCTGCCGCTGTTGCTTAATTTTGATATCGCAGGCTCAGCGAGTGCCCAGTACCTCACGGTCGGCGAACCGCTCCTGAATGGACTGGATATCAAATATATTGTAGGGCTCGACGGGCTCAGTCTCTTGCTTTTTATGCTTACCACGCTTTTTGGCCCGATAGTAATACTCTCCTCGTGGAATTCTGTCAGCAAGCACCTGGCTGGCTACTATTCCATGCTTCTGCTGCTTCAGACGGCATCGCTTGGCGTTTTTGCGGCACTTGACCTGATCATTTTCTATGTCTTTTTCGAGCTTTCCCTGATTCCGATGTATTTCCTGATCGGCATTTGGGGTGGCAAGGGGCGAATCCACGCAACGGTCAAGTTTTTTGTGTACACACTGGTGGGCTCACTGATCATGCTTATCGGGCTTATTTACGTTGGGTACGATGCCGGTACATTCCTGAATGAATTTACATTCAGCACCGACTGGCGTTTCCTTTCGAGCGGGGAGTATCAAATTGGCCTGGTGGAACAGACCTGGCTTTTCCTGGCATTTGCCCTCGCGTTTTGTATCAAGGTGCCGCTGTTCCCGTTTCACACCTGGCTGCCCTATGCCCATACTGAAGCTCCCACGGCCGGTTCTGTCGTACTTGCGGCTATCATGCTTAAGATGGGAACGTATGGGCTGTTGCGCGTCTGCCTGCCGCTGTTCCCAAACGCATTTGTGGAGTTTGCCCCCTACATGGCTACCCTGGCGGTCATAGGCATCATCTATGGTGCACTGGTAGCGATGGTTCAGAAAGATGTGAAAAAGCTGGTGGCCTACTCTTCAGTGAGTCACCTTGGATTTGTAGTGCTCGGGCTGTTTGCATTCAACACCATTGCAGTTCAGGGAGCACTTATCCAGATGGTAAATCACGGCCTTTCCACCGGGGCGCTATTCCTCATTGTCGGCATGATTTATGACCGGCGGCATACGCGGATGATTAAAGATTTCGGTGGTATTGCCAAAGTTATCCCGGTATTTGCGGTTATGTTTATGATATCCACGCTGGCTTCTATCGGACTGCCGGGATTAAATGGATTTGTCGGTGAGTTCCTTATCCTGAATGGATCATTCCACTCAGAGGTTTTGGGCAGTTCTGCATTTACAATTCTGGCAGCAACCGGGGTTATTCTGGCAGCTGTCTACATGTTGTGGATGTACCAGCGGGTGATGTTCGGCCCGCTGAAACACGAAGCGAATGAAGATCTTGTTGATCTGAATGCCAGGGAAATTGGCTTGCTGGTCCCGTTGGTCATTTTTATGGTATGGATCGGGATCCGCCCGGTCGACTTTATGCAGTATTCCGAAGCACAAATTAATGACCTGCTGGAGACGTCACGGGAAAAGAGTGTGGCCATAAAGCAGAGCGCCTCGGAGCAGGAACTGCCGGGATGGGCCAACAGCCTGTATGATGTGACTCCTGAGCTGGCCTCGCAAAAAAGTGATTAGATCTTAGAATTATTGATTTTTTGAATGACCGATTAATTCAATAACTCAACAACTCAAAAATTATACCAATGGCAACACCAATATCAGAAGATCAAATCGCGGAAGCTCTTTCCGATCTCGATGGATGGAGCCATGAGGACGACAAATTAAAAAAGAATTTTACATTTGATAATTTCCGGGACGCGATCGCTTTTATCAATCGCATCGCATTTGAAGCGGAGGAGCAGACACATCACCCGGAGCTTTTCAATGTTTACAACAGTGTTGGCATCGCACTGAGTACACATGATGCTGGTGGCAAAGTCACCGAAAAAGATCTGAAACTGGCAAAAACTATAGAGTCACTGTATAACGCGTAAAAGCACATGGATTACCTACACGATCTGAGCGTATTTCTTCCAGGGATAATTGTCGCATTGGCGGGATTAGTCGCCGTGCTGATCGATGCCTATAAAAATGATCATGAGGCTATATTTGGCCTGTCTGTTTTTTCAATACTGGCAGCACTGGTGGTCTCTGCCATAGACATGTTCGGACCTGCTGGAGAAGCGTTTTCCGGCATGATTGTCTACGGAGGAACAGCCGCGTTTGGTAATACCGTGGTGCTGCTGGGCACGCTGTTTTGCGTGTTGATATCCAAAGAATATCTGGAAGCGGTCGACCACAATTACGGGGAAGTGTATGCCCTTGTGCTTTTTGCGACCTCCGGCATGCTCGGGCTTGCCAGTGCCAATGATCTGATCATGATTTTTGTCGGATTAGAGACCATGTCGATCTGCCTCTATATTCTGGCCGGAATTATCAATGAAGAGAAAATGGGAGCTGAGGCAGCGCTCAAATATTTTCTGCTGGGGGCATTTTCTACCGGTTTTCTACTCTACGGAATGGCGCTTCTGTATGGCGCCACCGGCACGACCAATCTGCCAGGTATTGCGGGGGCGGCCAGCAGCGATCTTCTTTTCCTTGCCGGGGCGGGACTGTTGTTGGTAGGTTTCTTTTTCAAAATTTCTGCGGTGCCTTTTCACATGTGGACGCCCGACGTCTACCAGGGCACCCCAACCACACTCACGGCTTATTTTGCAACGGCTTCCAAGTCGGCAACGTTTGTAGCGCTGATACTGGTTCTTTCCCGGATGCTCCCGGATAGTGCGGCCAGCTGGTCGGAACTGATTTCTGTCATTGCCATCATAACGATGATTCTGGGAAATATTATTGCGCTGGTTCAGGACAACATCAAGAGGATGCTTGCGTACTCGAGTATCGCCCACGCGGGATATTTGATGGTGGGACTAGCAGCCGGCACGGCGGGGGGATACAGTGCGGTTTTGTACTACCTGCTGGCATATACACTGATGAACGTGGGAGCATTTGGAGTAGTGGCATTCTATGAGCGCCAAAAAGGATTGGATTTCAACGATATAAACAATTATGCGGGCCTGGGATTCAAACGTCCCGCCATGGGAGTCATGCTTTCTATCTTCCTTTTTTCACTTGCCGGAATTCCACCCTTTGTAGGATTTGTAGGCAAGTACCAGGTATTTGCCGCTGCTGTCAACGCTGACTTGATTGGCCTGGCAATTGTCGGGGTGCTGGCCAGTGCAGCCAGTATTTACTACTACTTGCGCCCGATGGTGTACCTGTACATGAGAGAGCCCCACAAGGATGTTCCGCTTGTTCAGGCCGGTTGGCTGTTTAAAGGCAGCCTGATTGTACTGGCTTTTCTCACCATCTATTTTGGAATTGCACCTGGAGGACTTTCAGAACTGTTGAGTTCCTATTATGCTGAAGACTGGGCCGCGTTTATACGATAAAGGCAGAGCCTTAGAAACCTCCTCTTTTTCTGTCTGTCATTATATTATATATTATCGAGGGATAAGTCGTGCAGCTACGCTTTACCGCATATCGATGTTACCTCTAGGATGTGGTTTATTCCACATATTGTAACACGGTTCTGCTTTTGTTTATCCTCTCAGCCACTGCCGCTTTCATTCCGTGGAAAAATCCGACCGACAATCATTTATAACGATAGACGAGTACCGGGTTCAGTATTTGAATTATTCAATATGATGTCACTAAAGCAGGCATCGCCATTGTAACTCCCAAATTGATTAAAACCCGGAAAAAAGGAGATATAGTGATATCTGCACAGATGGGCTGGGAGGAGATCGTCAATGCAGGAAGGTTTTCGTTACATAGTTGATATTCGAAAAAAGGTGGGTGTCAGCTATCCTGAAATATCGCAATTGTCTCTGCGCAGCAGACTTCACCGGAAGTCGACATTATGATGCCTGAATTACCGTCCCTTTACTGAGCCCTGAAATTGCCGGTTACATCCACTTTGACGGGGATTCCTTCTATTTCCGCAGGTAGCTGGTTTCTGATTCGCTCTTCATCGGCGCTTACAGATATAATGATACCGATGGTGTCCCCGTCAACCAGGCCGATGCCTACAGCAGTGACCCCGTCGATGGCCAGCCATTCTTTTTCATATTTTTGCTTTATATTACGGGCTTTTGGGTAGTCCGGCATGGGAATACGTACGAATGAAATTCAGTGTGCAGAATAATATAGCACATTTTCCAAAAAATCCGGGTAATCTGCGGAGGGAAGTGTCAGGGCAGCGTTACATCCAGGCTATTGAATACATTGTCAATTCGATTGATGATTGTGGAGGTATCGCTCCCGGCAAAGAGTAATCCTACAAGGTTATTTTCGTTGTCGAGGACCGCAGACCCGCTGTCTCCGCCCTGGCTCATTGAGCCGGCCACAAGCTGATCCACAAATGTGGCTACTTTGTTGGCCCCATAGTTGACACGGGCCGTCACATCCACCTGCTGGATGGTTCCAGTGGTGAATCCCGTGGTTCTACCACTCTTTTTAATCTCCATTCCCAGTTCAGCTTCCCGGGTGCCGGCAATCGTTCCGATCTGAAGTATTTCGTTCTCCAGGTCCGAGGGGGTCAGGGGCTCTGCTATAGCGGCATCCACCAGGTTTTCCGTTGTCTGCACCCGGTATGGACGCATACGCACCGAGCTGCCGATGGTTGAGGCGATGCTGTTCAGAACTGAAGCGATCATGTTGGAGGTAAAACAGCCTGGAGACGATCCATTTTCGCCCTCTCCGTCAAAGCTGATCGGCACAAATTCGCTCAACTTTGCTATCTGGTCCTGTGGATTTTGACCGCCGTCATACGGACCTGGTTGAAGAATCGCGTCCCCGATGTCGGCTTCATTGCTGTTTGCGAGCACGTGGTTGTTGGAAAGAATATAAATGGTATCGTCTTTTTTGACCAGGCAGCCCAGCGTGCCGGCCGTAATATCGAAATGCCCTATACTTACCCCACCGGGCGCAGGTCGGAATCTTCCCTTCGGATCCTGACGCGCCACGAAGGGACCTGACGGGAGCACGTCCGTCGGAATACCATGGATAGCCGCGGGAATCAGGTCTTTTTGGGTCAGTCTTTTCTTGGGCTTTTTTAGTTCCACTGAACAAATAATGCTGAGCTCCTCGGTCTGGCGACCGTTGGTCACTTTATACCCAATACCGGTCGCTACAACATTGGGTTTGCTCATCAGCTCAGAACGCCGACTGTTTAGCGTTTCACGAATATCCTCGAAACCTGAACCCATAGTACCTTTTGGTGGGAAAAAGATTAACCTGTCTCTATTGAAAGGTACTTAAGAAAACAATAATATTCATAACAAAGTTTTTTTAAGTATTTGTTTTGTATTGATTTATAAATAGTCCCTGCAAAAAGAATTGTACTAGTAAAAATGAGGTCAACCGGGCAGGATAAGATTGCAGGAACGTTCCGGCCCCTGAGCAGTATATATCGTTAGCTGCAGTCGGCAACGTATCTCCCTGTTCATCGGACCGAGATAGTGTTCAGTGTTTTCGGGGAGTGAAAAATTTGGATTTATGGGATTGGATTTCCCCCCAAAAAGCTCTATTTTTGCCTGCCTGTTCGTTAAAGCTGGCGCTATGTGGCAGCTTTTATGAATATGAATCGATCTTTGAAAGCAACAGTAACCTGCTGGTCGGCAAAAAGCCAGATCGGCTGTTTTCAATGAAAACAACCAAAGGAAAATAATCAATGAGCAGAGAATACTACGAACTAACCTATATTATAAATCCCGTACTGGAGGACGATCAATTTAGCGGGATCGTCAACAAGTTTACCGACTTTATTCGTGATAATGAGGGCGAAATCGATGAAGTCGATGAGTGGGGAATCCGAAAATTTGAGTACGAGATGGATGGTAAAAACAGCGGGTATTACGTTAATGCCTACTTTACCGCGCCCGGAACACTGATTGAGAAACTGGAAAGGCAGCTTCGCCTGGATGATAATGTGATACGGTATCTTACCTTGAAATATGACGCCAAGATGTTACGTCACCGCGATCAGCAGCGCAAGGGGACGGTTCCCAACGTATTTGCACATGAAGAAGAGGAAGAAGAGGAAAATTAACAAGAATTCAGTCACGGATACATCAAATTTCGCTGGAATGTGTTTGTGACCGCTTAAATACAAGATATCTACAATTATGATTAAGAATCCATCACATCCGAAGAAAGGCCAGATACGAACACGGGAATGCAAGTTTTCAAAAGCTGGTCTCGAATATATTGATTACAAAGATACGGAATTGCTACAGCGTTTTATGAATGACCAGGGCAAAATTCTGCCTCGTCGCGTGACGGGGACCAGTGCCAAGTATCAGCGCCAGTTGGCTACCGCCATCAAACGGGCCCGCTTTCTTGGGTTGATTCCATATGTAGCAGAGAACCTCAGATAAACAAAAGGATTTTTATCTATGCCTAAACAGATGAAGTTGATTTTAAAAGAAGATGTGGAGAAGCTGGGCGATGCCGGTGAGGTAGTGGAAGTAAAACCCGGGTACGGCCGAAATTATTTGATCCCACAGGGAAAAGCGGAAATCGCAACTCCGGGTGCGCTCAAGCAGCTGCAGCTGATCAAGGAAAAAGCCGAACGCCGTGCTGAACTCACAATCGAGAAGGCGCAGGAGATGGCTGAAAGGCTTGAAACGACATCAGTCACTATTCCTGTTACAGTAGGGGAAGACGAAAAGATCCACGGTTCCGTTACTACACAAGATGTCGCCGATGCACTGGCGGAACGCGATATTGAAATTGACAAGCGTAAGATATCGCTCGATCAGGACATCAAGACGCTTGGCGAATACACGGCTACCATAAACTTGATTAGTGAAATAAAGCCACAAATTAAGGTTTGGGTAGTCAAGGAGTAACATGTGGTGTTATAATTAATAACACTGATCTTGAATGACTACCATGAAAAACAGCTTACTTTCTTTTGCAATGGGGATCGCACTGCTGGTGTTGTCCCCATTTTGTGTTCAGGGGCAGATGCTCGACCCGGTCTCGTTCGAGGTGGTCCAGAGTCCTGAAACGGTAAAGGCCGGCGAGGTTTTCGAGGTCACCGTACAAACGAAAATCGAGGGAAACTGGCATCTCTACTCCATAAATAACGATCCGGATGCCGGACCCTATCCCACCCAGTTCTCCTCGGCCAACAGCGCGCTCGCGATAGCGGGAGAGGTCAGCGAGACGGAACCCTCGATCGAGTATGACCCCAATTTCGATACCGAACTTGGGTGGCATACCTCGGAAGCGACTTTCACCATCCCGCTGGCATTCAAGGAGGGGATCAGTGGTTCTTCCATGATAGACCTGGAGGTACTGTACCAGGTGTGTGACGACAAGGCATGCCTGCCGCCCAAGACGAAGTCGATTACACAGGGCATTTCAATAGCCGGAGTCGCATCTCAGCCCTACGATGGATTTGAGGAATCCGGGGAAACAGCAGAGCGTGCGGAGGAAGAAGCGGATTCCGAACCTGCCACAGGCAGTGGGGGAAAGGAGGGGGAGATTCAACCCGACACCAGCGGTTACACCGGTGGGGGATTTGTCTCTTTTCTGTGGATTGCACTGACTGCGGGATTTGCAGCCCTGTTGACGCCCTGCGTCTTCCCGATGATTCCCTTGACCGTCTCTTTTTTCTCCAAACAGAATGAAGGAAATAACAAGCGGGCGGTGGGACAGGCCTTGCTTTTTGGGATAGCGATTGTGGCCACTTTTACTTTACTGGGCGCACTGTTGTCGGTACTGATCGGGGCCTCCGGGGCAAACCAGTTTGCCGCAAATCCCTGGGTAAATCTTTTTATCGGTATTATACTCATCGTGTTTGCAATGAGCCTGCTCGGTATGTTTGAACTGCGCCTGCCCTACCAGCTTACCAACTGGCTCAATCAAAAGAGCAATGAAAGTTCGGGCATACTGGGTGTACTCTTTATGGCGCTGACGATCAGTGCGGTTTCATTTTCGTGCACCGCCCCGTTTGTGGGAGGAGTACTGGCCGCTACCACGGGCGGGGAGTGGTTCTACCCGATCATAGGGATGATGGGCTTCTCAGCAGCTTTTGCCTCCCCCTTTGTGCTTTTCGCACTTTTTCCCCGATGGCTTGAATCGCTCCCCCAAAGCGGTTCCTGGATGAACGTGGTAAAAGTGTTGCTCGGTTTTATAGAACTGGCTGCTGCGGTCAAGTTTATTTCTAATGCAGACCTGGTCTGGCAGTGGGGGCTTGTCTCGCGGCCGCTCGCTATTGCGGCATGGATTACGATATTTTTCCTTGCCGGGCTATATGTCATCGGAACCTATTCTTTAAAACATGAAAAAAAACCGGAACAGATCGGTACCGGCCGGTTGATGGTGGCGATTCCGTTATTCCTGTTCAGCTTTTATTTGATTCCGGGACTGCTCGGAGCCTCGCTTGGTATCTGGGACGCCTGGCTGCCCCCAAAACAGGCAACGGACGTAAGCGTGGTGAGTTCCATCGCACAGAGAGGAGGGGGGGGAGGCGGCATTGAATCGAATATGGAGGAGTGGTCCGACAGCTATGAAGCTTCCCTTGAAAAGGCCAAACAGACCGGGCAACCCATTTTCATCGATTTCACGGGGTATACCTGCACCAACTGCCGGGCCATGGAGACCAATGTCTTTCCGCTGAAAGAAATTCAAAAACGATTTGCAAAAATGGAAAAAGTTCGGCTTTATACGGATGATGGGACTGACGGGCCGGAAAACCAGCAATTTCAATTTAAATTGACGGGAACAGTTGCCCTGCCGACGTATGCCATAGTTGACCCCTACACAGGTAAAGTGCTGGATCAACTCATAGGCTACACTCAGAAAGACAAGTTCAGGCAATTCCTTGATGATGGGTTAAACCGATTCGACCCGGAATCAACCGGATCCACAGCCCTGGCTGACTAGTTGAATTGTAAATCCTTTTTAACATCTCAATTTATCTAAATTAGTAAGCTTGTTATTTTGACATTTAAATCAAAATGATCTATAATTTTGCATCTTTGTAAGCCCGTAAACTTTAAATTTAATAATATATAATTGGAGTAATCGTATGACATCGTCAATAGCTCTCTTACTGCTTCAAGCTGGAGCTGATCAAGGCTTTTTCAATGTAATTGTTCAAAGGTTCAACGAAGGTGGTACTTTCATGTGGCCGGTACTGGTCGCACTAATTTTGGGTTTGGCCATATTCCTTGAGCGCATTATTACTTTGAACCTCGCAGATATTGATACCCGAAAATTCATCGTTAATGTTCAGGAGGCACTACAAGAAGGTGGCGTTCCTGCCGCAAAAGAACTGTGTGCCGAAACCCGAGGCCCTATTGCTTCAGTATTCCAGGCAGGTTTGATGCGTGTCGATGAAGGAATCGAAGCTGCCGAAAAAGGTATTTCCGCCTATGGCTCTATCGAAATGAGTTTTCTGGAGCGTGGGCTTGTGTGGCTCTCACTGTTTATCGCAATTGCTCCGCTGCTCGGCTTTACCGGTACCGTTGTGGGTATGATTGAGGCGTTCGATGCCATTGAGCAGGCGGGCGACATCTCTCCGAGTTTGGTTGCCGGTGGTATTAAAACGGCACTGTTGACCACTGCTGCCGGCCTTATTGCAGGTATTATTCTGCAGGTGGGGTACAACTACTGCGTTTCAAAAATTGACCGTCTTATTGCAGAAATGGAAGAGAGTTCAATTACGCTTATTGACTCTATTGTTGCTCTGAAAGAAGGCGAGCAAATTATTGATACCAGTGGTGAAGGAACAGCTGACGCTGAATAATAATCTGCACCTTTAAAAGTTGAAGGAATAGAGATATGACTAGTGTAATAGGAATAGGAATCGCAATCGGGCTCATCGGTATTGGAGTTCTTGCGATGATAGTAGCCGGTATTAAAAGCTTGACCACAGGCAAGCAGGACGTTAAAAGAATTGTCACAATTCTTGTTCCCTTCGCTGTCTTCGGCATTGTGTTCGGAGTGGCAGGGGATCTGACCGATGCAGCAATTGGTACAATGCTGTTTATGCTTGCCGCCATGGTACTCTTCATGCTACTTACCGGGTTGCGTAGCACATTTAATTTATAAACTCAGCGGATAGCTATGATTAACAAGAAAAGACAACGGGAAGAGCCGGAACTTGGTGGTGCGGGAATGTCGGATATCGCTTTTCTTCTGCTGATATTTTTCCTGCTGGTAACCACGATCGATGTCGATACGGGTATCGGGCTTGTACTGCCTCCGGAACCGGAGCAGGATCAGGAACCGCCTCCCATTAAAGAGCGTAACATGCTCAAGATTCTGGTAAATGCCCAGGGAATGGTTCTACTCGATGAGGAACCGACCTCACTGCCAGAGGTGAAGGACCGGGTGAAGGAGTTTATTGACAATAACGGGCAGGACCCGGATTTGTCAGAATCTCCCGATAAGGCGATTGTCTCGATTAAAACGGACAGGCAAACCCCGTATTCGGTCTACATAGATATGCTTGACGAAGTCATGGGGGCTTATAAAGAGCTCAGGGACCTGGCTGCGCAAGATCGTTACGGAACCACCTATGACGCTCTCGAGGATGAGAGCGAGGCCAAACAGCAGATACGGGATCTGTATCCAAAGAAAATTTCAATCGCAGAGCCAGATCAAGGGTAAGGAAAATCTATTATGGCACATTTTCAGAAAAAATCTGCAAATACCAAGCAGGAGATACCTACATCGGCCATGCCGGACATCGTATTCATGTTGCTTATCTTTTTTATGGTGACTACGGTGTTGCGTGAGGTAACTCTGCAGGTTCAGGTAGATTTTACTCAGGCAGAGAATATTGAGAAAATCGAACAGAAACGACTGGTCAGTTATATCTACATAGGGCCGGAGAAACTGTCCGGAAACCGATTAGGTGAGACAAAAGTACAGATCGATGACTCCATTATTGAAGATTTGGGAGCTATCCGAAACCTCATGTACGATAAGCTGCAAGAGCAGCCCAGACTTATCGTATCTTTGCGGGTTGATGAAGATTCTGAATTCGGTATCGTCACCGATGTCGAGCAGGAGCTCAGGAAAGCAGGTACACTGCGTATCAACTACTCGACTCACCGGGAAGAATAAGAAGAATAAACTGATTAATACTAACTTTAAGTATAAAGGCAGTGCACAATTGTTGTGCCTGCCTTTTTTATTTTAAAAACTATTGCCAGTGGATAAGGAAAATTTCCGAAGTATCGAACAAATTGGACGGCACAGGTTAATCCGGGAACTCGCTGAACAGACTTCGTTCCGCAATGAAAGAGTGATCAAGGGTATCGGGGATGACGCAGCCGTACTGGAGCAGACGAGCAGCTACGCAGGACTACTTAGTTCCGAAACTTTTCTGGAGGGAGTCAACTTTGATCTTACCTATACCCCCCTGCACCACCTGGGATATAAAGTGATTACGGCCGCCGTAAGTGATATTTACGCGATGAATGGGATTCCGGAAGCCGTACTGGTGAACCTGGGATTACCCAACAAGCTTTCGGTGGACATGATTGATGAAATATACCGTGGAATGGATGCGGCTGCCCATGATTATGAGGTTGAAATAGCTGGCGGTGATCTGACCGCATCACACCAGATTTTGGCTCTTTCAATTACGGCTCACGGTCGCGCTGAAAAGGAAAATTTGATATATCGCTCTGGCGCCAGGATCGATCAGGCGGTGTGTGTCACCGGTGATCTGGGGGGAGCAATTGCCGGGCTCAGAATTTTGATGCGTGAAAAGAAATACTGGGAGGAGCACGGGCAAGATCAGTTTCAGCCGGATCTCGGGGATTATGAATATGTAGTAAAACGGCAGCTGGTTCCCGGTGCACGACGAGACTTCATTGATACCATTGCTGAGCTCAATCTACAACCCACGGCGATGATCGATCTTACCCAGGGGTTGGTAAGTGACCTTCATCAGCTGACGGAAGCCTCAAAAGTGGGGGCTCACATCTACCAGGCGGCCCTGCCAATTGCAATAGAAACGCGACATGTGGCAGATGAAATGAAGGAGGATGTGGACAAGTACGCACTATACGGAGGGGAAGACTTTGAACTGCTGTTTACAATACCGGAAGACCAAGTGGAACAGCTGGCCGCGGAATTCGAGGATTTTGTTGTGATCGGCAAAGTGACACGCAAAGAAGAGGGAGTAAAGATGCAACGGCAGGATGGAGAATTAATATCATTTGAGGAAGAATAGCACTAATTTAAAAATCATGGCTATCCCAATATACTAAACCGGCTGCCGTTATTGGTACCGCAGATGGAATTCAAGCATAATGACGGTACATAGAAACACTTAAAAGTGGTATATTGATTTAAATTTGCAGATCTAAAAATTGAGTAGTAGTAAATGTCTGATAATTCTGATAAAAAAAATAGTAGTCCAACCGACCTGAAGGATAAATTGAAGGGTAATAACAACTCTCCCAAATTTTCTATCTGGATATACCTGTTAGTACTGCTGGTACTGTTCGGCATCCAGTTTTATTTTATGAGTCCGCAGCCGGGAAGCCGGATTATTTACAGTGAGTTTCTCGAGTATGTCGAGAAGGGATATGTTGAAAAAATTACGATTACCAACGGTACCCAGATTAGGGGACAATACACGGAAAAAGCGATCCAGGACGGAATCGTAAATCCTCCCGAACAGGAGCAGGACTGGCAGCTGACGGGTGAAAGTGGACAACCCGCCTTTACTACCACCATGCTTGAGGGAGACCAGATCCGTTCGGTGCTGGATGCGAATAATGTAGAGTATGACGTCCGAATCGAAGAGGACTGGTTCAGCGGCATCCTGATCTGGTTGATTCCCATCGGTCTGGCGATAGCCTTCTGGATCTTTATTTTCCGGCGGATGAATCCTGGCCAGCAGGTACTGAATATCGGCAAAAACAAGGCCTCACTATACGATAAGCAGAGTGAGAACCAGGTCTCCTTCAAGGATGTAGCCGGTCTGCAGGAGGCTAAAGCTGAGGTGGAAGAAGTGGTGGAATTCCTGAAAAATCCCCAAAAGTTCACAAAACTTGGTGGCACTCTTCCCAAAGGGGTCTTGCTGGTCGGCCCTCCCGGTACCGGGAAAACACTTCTTGCCAAGGCAACAGCGGGTGAGGCAGATGTACCGTTCTTTAGCCTCAGCGGCTCTGATTTTGTTGAGATGTTCGTTGGAGTAGGTGCGGCCCGCGTGCGTGACCTGTTCAAGCAGGCCAAAGAAAAAGCGCCCTGCATCATCTTTATTGATGAAATTGATGCCATCGGCCGAAGCCGGGGTCGGGGCATGGCGATGGGTTCCAACGATGAGCGGGAAAACACCCTGAACCAGCTTCTGAGCGAGATGGACGGCTTTAATTCCGATAAAGGGGTGATTATCATGGCGGCGACCAACCGACCGGATGTGCTGGATACCGCATTGTTGCGACCCGGAAGATTTGACCGCCAAATCCTGATTGACAAACCGGATCTCAACGGTAGGGTGCAGGTTCTTGAAGTGCACTCCCGGAACCTGAAGCTATCGGACGATATCGACCTGAAACTGCTGGCATCCCAGACTCCAGGATTTGCAGGAGCTGAGCTGGCCAACCTCTGCAACGAAGCCGCACTCCTGGCGGCCCGAAGAGGCAAGGAATCGGTGGAGATGGTCGATTTTCAGGATTCCATTGAGCGTGTAATTGCAGGACTTGAGAAAAAGAACAAGTTGATCAGTCCCGAAGAACGCCGTATCGTGGCCTATCACGAAGCCGGACACGCCATCGTGGGCTGGTACCTCGAGCACACCGATCCGGTGCTGAAGGTGAGCATTGTGCCAAGAGGGCTTGCTGCCCTGGGTTATACCCTGCAGACTCCCCTGGAAGATCGCTACCTGATGACCACCGAGGAGCTGGACGACAAAATTTGTGCACTGCTCGGGGGACGTGTGGCTGAAGAGCTCACATTTGGAAAAATATCCACCGGGGCACAAAATGATCTCGAGCGGATTACCAATATGTCGTTTGCCATGGTAGCTGAGTACGGGATGAGCGAGGAGCTGGGGTATATATCGCTCAAGGATTCGCAAAATCCTGAAAACAGTTACGGGTTCAACAAAAAATATTCCGAGCAAACCGCAGAACGTATCGATGAGGCGGTTCACAAGATAATACGCACAAACTACGAGCGTACTAAGAAACTCTTGACAAAGCACAAGGACAAGCTGGAAAAAATGGCGAAAACGCTCCTTGACAAGGAGGTCCTCAACCACAACGATCTCCGGGAGCTGTTGGGTGAACGACCCCAGGGGCGCTATCCCGAAGGCATTTTTGATTCTGATGAATCACCGGAAAAGGTAAATGGCAAACCCGGAAATCGTTCTCTGACCCCGGGAACGGATTATTCGGCGCCGCCAGATTCGAAAGCTGATTCCGAAGAAGAATAAGTACAGTTCGTTTGTCACAAAAGAGGAACCGATCCTGGTTCCTCTTCTGTTGATATACCGCCTTTCTATGTGCACCGATCCTCCCAAATTTAGCTACTGTTGTTAACAATAAGTTAACATTCACGCCATTCTGTTAACATTACCGTAAAATTACAGTAACCAAACCGTAAAAATGAATTAATACTGTTGCAATGTGAGTGTGCTATCCTTCGGGTGCAATGAAAGTTGAACCTTCAACAAAATCAGCACACAAACGTGATCAATAATAAAAGAAGCACACTTATAAAGGTTTGGCCCCTTTTTATTGCATGTATCTTCATTTCTCAACTCAGTTTTGCGCAGACAAAAAAAACAGCTACCGGTAAAATATCCGGCAAGGTTGTCGATGCTCAATCTGGGGAGACAATAATTGGGGCGAATGTAGTTATTGCAGGAACCAGCCAGGGAGATGCCACTGACATCGATGGTACATACACCATTAGCGGGATCAAACCGGGTATATATTCAATTTCTATCTCATACATCTCTTACTCTAAAAAAACGGTAACAGGGGTGGAGGTTAGTGCCGGTGAAATAACCCGGCTTAACGCCGCCTTACAGCCAGAATCAGTTGAAATGGGAGAGGTTACCGTAACAGCCGAAGCCTCGGGAAGCAGTGAGGCAGGGCTGTTGTCAATACAGCGAAAGTCGGTTCCCATGCAAGATGGCATATCGTCTGAGCAGATTTCAAAGATCGGGGCAGGAGATGTGGGAGAAGCAATGAAAAGGGTGACCGGGGTGACAGTCCGGGAGGGTAAGAACATCTACGTAAGAGGACTTGGAAACCGCTACAGCAATATTCAGCTAAATGGCTCACAGGTGCCTTCAACAGATCCCAATAAAAAGGAGGCGCCAACTGATTTATTTGGCAGTGGACTGATTGAAAATATTATGGTTCAAAAAACCTATACCGCTGACCAAATGGCTGAATTTTCCGGGGGGTCGGTTAAAATTTTGACCAAACAGTTCCCCAGTGAGAGGAATTTTACCGTGGGCTATTCAACAAGTTATAACACCTTGTCAACGTTCGAAAATACATATACGAGTCCCGGCAGCTCGACCGATTTTTTGGGATATGATGACGGCAAACGGAGTCTGCCTTCCATCCTGAACAATCAACGGGCCAGTCAATCGAATGCAAATAGTATTATGCAGGACTTGCATAACGACTGGAACATCAGCAACAGTTCGCAGGTTATTCCCTCGCAAAGCTTTAGCGTAAATTACGCAAACCAGTTAAATCAGGATGCGATGCCCATCGGGATTGTGAGCAACTTCTCCTACAAGTTTGATCGTAGCCTGGAACCCGGTAAAACTGAAAAATTTGTTCAGGATTTTAGAGATGACGGTACTCCTAATTTCAACTCAAATTTTGACAAAAGCGAAGGGCTGGAAACGGCAGTGCTGAGCGGTATGCTTAATGTCTTCATTAAACCATCTCCGGTAACCAAGTTTGGGCTGAAGACGCTGTATTCCAATTCGGCAACAGATCGTAATACAATCGTTGAGGGAGATGCCTTGAACTTTACAACGCGCCAGACGGTCTCGGATTTTGACCGCCGCACCGTATTTTCAGCTACACTGGAAGGCGAGACTTATTTTAAAGATTTCCTGCGGTCAACGCTTGAAGGTCATATCGGGTACAACAAAGCTCAACGTGTTCGTCCGGATCGACGCAGTACGCAGTACAATGAAGTAGCTACTGGAGATTTCCAATTTAGTCCGTTTGGGGATAATAACGGTCATTTTTTCTCCAATCAGGACGACAATAACTACTCGGGTGAGCTTAAATACAAGCTCAACCCGGCGAAATTCCTGGATGTTTCAGCCGGCGGAAATGTGACACTCAAGGATCGTAGGTTTACCTCGCGCCGCATTGCCTATCGAGATGTACTCTCCCCTTATGTTCCTGATGATCTAGCTGGACAAAGTCCCGGTACTTTGTTCAAGGATGATAATGTACTAGAATACCTGGAGTTGACAGAGACCACCCAGTTTGATGCAGATTGGTATGATGGGACACAAAATCTTTACGCTGCCTTCATCAGTACCAAATGGCAGGCACTTGATAATCTTTCGTTTGAGGTTGGATTGCGAGCCGAGCAGTCTACCCAGACGATTGAGACCCCGGACGGTCTGAATGGGGAGTATGAAGAAGTGTCAAAAGTTGACAGTACCAACTTTTTACCCGCCGTTAACGTCACGTATGGTATTGCTGACAGAACCAACCTCCGGTTTGCTTATTCTCGGACCCTGGCGCGGCCTGAGTTTCGAGAGATCTCCAACTTTTCTTTCGCCGATTATCTGGGAGGCCAGCGTGTGTACGGGAATCCGAAGTTGACGCAAACCAATATCACCAACTATGATATACGCTTTGAGAAATATCCCAGGGGCGGACAAATGATTGCAGTGAGCCTTTTCTACAAACAGTTCGAAAAGCCTATAGAAAAGTTTTACCGGCTGACAGAAGCCAATGAAGTTAGGTTTGATAACGCCAAAGAAGCAGATCTTTACGGAATTGAAGTGGAGGGACGTAAAAATATCACTGATCATCTTCAATTCGTGGCCAACGCTTCATACATCTATTCAGAAACCCGAATGAGTGAAACTGAACAAAACAGAGTTGCCAACATTGAACGACCGATGGTAGGGCAATCTCCATACATTATTAATGCATCGGTTTTTTATTCCATGCCCGATTGGAGAACGGACGTCTCTGTGAGCTATAACACCTTCGGAGAACGGATCGTAACCGTCGGGAAACGTGCACAGCGCAACGACGAATACGAGCAACCGTTTCATGACCTGGCTGTTAAGATAGATCATTCTATAGGTCGGTATGGTCTTAGCCTGGAGGTGAACAACTTGCTGAATGATACACGTAAATATTCGCTCGGTGATGTTACAACTTTTAAGTACAGTCCGGGTATTACCTTCAAACTTGGAGCTACGCTGACACTCTAGCAGAAAATAATTGTTTCCTTATTTCCGCTTAACTTTTTGTTAATGAACATCTTTTATCATCAACCTTCACTCAAATCAATCCAATACTCTAATCAACAATCATATGATTAAGTTTAATTTTACTAAAGCCGCAAGTTTACTAATACTTGCCTTTGCCCTGACCTTTGCCGGTTGCGGTGACGACAACCCAACTGGTACCAACGGAAACGGCAATGGTAACGGTAACGGAGAGGAGGGCACACCTTCTATCAATTCCTTTGAACCTGCCTATGCCGATTTTGGCCAGGAGGTAACCATTACAGGCGAAAATTTTGCCTCTGCTGCTGATGAAAATACGGTTACTTTTGCAGATGGTGTAGAAGCTACCGTCGAGTCCGCTTCCTCAACTGAACTGACCGTGACCGTTCCTGAAGGAGCTGTAGATGGTCCCATTTCGGTAGAAACAAATGGGGAAACGGCTACTTCAAGTGCTTCCTTTGCCATTGTTCCTCAGCTATACCAGGATTTCCCGGGTAACAAAACGCTCATATATGGCGACGAAACCTGGTCTAATGACACTACAGTTGCAGGTCCCCACTTTGTGCTTCCGGGCGCAACGCTTACGGTAGAACCGGGAGTAATCGTTGAGTTTGAGTATCACAATAACAATGCGGATGACGTGGGAACCATTATTACCATACCAGGAGACCAATCCAACTACACGAATGAACGTCCCTCCGGCAGGTTAGTCGCCGATGGTGAACCGGATGCTCCAATTGTCTTTACCTCTACCAGGAAAGAAGTTGCGAGCTGGGGCGGAATTATCCTGGCTGGCGAAGCCAGCAACAATGTTCCCGGCGGACAGGGTGAAATTGAAGGTCTCTCAGAAGGTGTGCAGTTTGGGGCCGACATTGACGGGGGACAATCCTTTAAAGACGACGATGACAGCGGTGTATTGAGTTATGTCCAAATCAACTATTCAGGATACAGTATTGCCGCGGGCAGTGAGCTGCAGGCACTTACCACGTATTCTGTGGGCAGCGGAACCCAGATCGATCACATCAGCATTTTCAGATCAGTAGATGATGGCATTGAGCCTTTCGGAGGCACGCATGATATCAAATACCTCGTTGTAGTAGACGCCCAGGACGACACCTTTGACGGTGATCTGGGATGGACCGGAAGAGGCCAGTTTTGGTTGGGGCTCACCACCCCGGGAACGCCATCAAACCGTGGGTATGAAAATGATGGTTGTGCCGATACCGGAGATTGTGACGGTGGAAATGGGCCGACGGAATACAAGGTCTATAACACAACTGTTTGGGGTAATGACAATGCCAATGGTGAAACAATCTATGGCACGATGCTCCGAGAAGGTCTTACCGGATCGTACTCAAACACCATTATTGCCAACTATGGGAACGCGGTTGTACCCATTTATGTGGAAACGGATGGTACGGAAAACAATATCGGCAATACCTTAACATTCGGTGGTAACTTCTCCTACAATAATGCATCCAACGACTATTCTAACTTGCCCTATACGCAAGAAGATGTAGGTCTCACTGTCCTTGACAGTTCTCCATTCACCGACGCTGAAAACTTTGACTTTTCACTGGTAGAAGGCTCTGCACCTGCTACAGGCGGAGTCTCTGTTCCCAGTGACGATTTCTACACCCAGGTAGAATTCAGTGGTGCTGTTGGAGTTAAAGGTTCTGAACATGACTGGACCACTGGAGCCGACTGGATTAAATGGACCGAATAATTTCACAGACTTCCTACACGATACGTCTCACGTAAGTGTGAGGTGTGCTGATCACAAAAGGGGACTCCGGGGAACCGGGGTCCCTTTTAATTTGTCAGGTAAAATATGGAAGATTACGAGACTCAAATCCGGTATTTTCTGCATGCCCAGACGATGCCATTATTAAAACATTTTTGCCAGATATGATATTCCCAAGTTGCAACTTCAGCGTTCGGTGACCTGAAAATCTTGCAATTTCATTAATTTCATAATTTGTAGCCTTTTTTATAATGTATTTAACACTACAGTCGTATATTAAATCTATCGAAAACGAGAAGCCCAAAATCGATGAAAAACGCAGGACGAAGCTGACCGCAATCGCCGAGTATATCCGGGAAAAAAGGGATTCCGGTTCCCCGGCCAGGCTTACCTTTATTTGTACCCATAACAGCCGCCGCAGCCATCTATGCCAGATTTGGGCAGCGGTAATGGCCGAACACCTTGGAGTGAACGAAATCGAAACCTATTCGGGGGGGACCGAAGCAACGGCTTTTAATCCCCGTGCCGTTGCAGCCATAGAACGGGCCGGGTTTAAAGTGCAAGGTATGAATGGGGAAAATCCCCGGTATAATGTATTTTTCGACGAGGATAAGGAACCGCTGGTTTGTTTTTCTAAAACGTTTGATGATGATTATAATCCCCAGGAACATTTTGCAGCTGTTATGACCTGTACCGATGCCGATGAGAACTGCCCATTTATTCCGGGGGCAGAAAAGCGTTTCTCTATACCGTACGTCGATCCCAAAGAGTCGGACGGTACTGCTCGAGAGAAAGAAACCTATGATGAGCGTTGCCGGCAAATTGCAGTCGAAATGTATAACCTGATCTCTCAGGTTTGAATATTCCGCACAAATAATTACAAATAAAATGGTTGGAATACCGAAGTATACCGTTTGTTGCAGGTATGTGATAAAATAAGACGAGAGAATGCCGGGCATGTGAGTATATGCAGCTTTGGCTGAGAGGCAAAACAGCCCGATGCGATAACCTTCAATCAATATTTGGGTAGCAGGAACCCTGTATTTTGTAGAATCGTTATAGGTGGGCAATATTATAATCTGAAAAAAATAATCCATTGGTTTTTGTAAAAAGGAAAGCACACTTTAACGCCGCACACCGCCTTCACAATCCTGATAAGTCCAAAGAGTGGAACAAGCGGGTTTTCGGGAAGTGCAACCATCCAAACTGGCATGGGCACAACTACATCATTGAGGTAGTGGTGGCCGGAGAACCGGACACGGAAACCGGGTACGTAATCGATCTTTCAGAACTGAAAGAGATTATTGATCAACAGATTATTGAAAAGTGCGACCACAAAAACCTGAACCTGGATGTCGATTTTCTGGACGGTATTCTGCCGTCTACTGAAAATTTGGTGAAAGCTTTTTATAATGAGCTAAAAGAACCCATAGAAGAAACGTGTGTCGCGGGCGGCATTCTCTACGCTGTTATACTGCATGAGACCGAACGAAATTCCGCTAAATATTGTCCATATCTTCTGCAAAAGTAAGTTATCGATAAACGATTTTAACGAATTGTTATGAGCACAATTTCAACAAAACTGAAGCGCGTGTACGATCCCACATTTACAATATCTGAGGACTATAAAGCGAGTCTTCCGGATCTGCAAAATGGTCCCGCTTCCCTTATTGAAGGAGCAAATGTACCGATTCAACAGGTCGGTATCTCCAATTTTAAACTTCCGCTGAAGTATCCACGACCGGATGGCGAACTGATTACTCTTGAAACCTCGGTTGACGGCTATGTAGGTCTGGAAGCCGACAAGAAGGGGATTAATATGAGTCGCATTATCCGTTCGTTCTACAAGTATGAGAAGGATGTTTTTCATCTTGAGAAGCTAAAAGAGATATTGACAACCTATAAAGAGGACCTGGATACACAATCGGGGTATCTTCGCCTTTCATTTAACTATCCCATTATGCAGGAAAGCCTGCGTTCTGACCTGGAGGGCTACCAGTATTACAGCGTGGCACTGGAGGGAGCGCTGGACGGGAATAACAATTTTCGGATGTTCATGCATCTCGATTTTGAATACAGCAGCGCGTGCCCCTGCTCTTATGAGCTTTCGGAACATGCAAAAGAATCGCGCGATGTGGCTGCAATTCCCCACAGCCAGCGCAGCGTGGCCAGTCTTACCGTTGAACTTGATGAAGAACTGTTCGTTGAGGATCTGGTCAAGCGCTGCCGCGACGCACTGCAGACCGAAACACAGGTGATGGTAAAGCGGGAAGATGAGCAGGCGTTCGCTGAAATGAATGCGGCCTACCAAAAATTTGTAGAGGATGCCGCCCGCCTGATTTATGAGGAGCTGGATGATCACGAGAATATCCGGGATTTTGTAGTTCGCTGCGTGCATATGGAAAGCCTGCACAGCCACGATGCGGTCAGCCGAATTTGCAAAGGAGTTCCCGGCGGACTCCGGTGAGTGTTAAGTCGTGCATTGATTTCAAACCTGCCAGGTACAACAACCTGGCAGGTTTTTTTGTTCTCCTCGGATATGACGATTTCCCCCTGTTCTATATTGACAGAGCTACTAAGCTGACTACCCCGCAAATCGCCTAGGTGTAATAGGTTATCGGGATATATATTTTTAAGTATATCTTATTATCAATAATTAGGTATAATATTTAGTTGTTATTAATAATGGTAAAACTTACCATTTTAAACAGGAGGTCTTTGTCAGGCCTTAAATAGAATTTTGGGGTTACAACAAATTATCAGACAATGAACGTGAGTAACAGCGACGAGTATGAACTGCTCTCACCAATTCTAAAACGTCTGCTATCTATGCGCAAAAGCAAACAATGTCCGGAGTGCGGGCGAATAATGATGCGGATTCATCGCAAGTGGTGGCACCGGCTTGTAAGTAGGCTGATACATCCCGTCACGCGATGGAGGTGCTGCGGAAAGGAGTGGTTGGTGCTCTCAAAAAAATCCAAAGGCAAAAGGAAAAAGACTGTCTCTCCTGAAAAAAGACAGCCCCTGACCGATCTGGAAATAAGTCGTTTCCCCTAACTTTCCAGGGCATTTTTGACAAGTCGATCCTGCTCGGCCTGATGAATTTTCATCTGTCCGGCGGCGGGAGAGGCTGAAGCCTGCCGGCCTACATATCGAAGACTCTGGTTCTCCTCGAGTTGCTCCATAATCCGGGGAGCGATAAACATCCAGGCGCCCATGTTTTTAGGTTCTTCCTGGCACCAGACGATATCCTCCACATTTTCATATTCTTTCAGCGTACTGCTGACATCCTGGTCCGGGAATGGGTAGAACTGCTCCAGCCGGGCAATCGCAATATCCTCGATTTCATTCTCTTCACGGTATTTATATAGATCGTAGTACACTTTTCCGGAACAGATGACCAGCCTTTTGACGGTGGAGGTATCCCCGATTTCCTTGTCCGGAATGAACGGGCGGAACCGGCCGTTGACGAGGTCATCCGTTGACGAGGTAGCCATCGGGTGGCGCAGCAGGCTCTTGGGAGACATAATAATCAAAGGTTTCTTGTTTTCCTGCATCGCCTGCTTGCGAAGAATGTGGAAATACTGGGCCGGGGTGGTCAGGTTGGTAACCTGCATGTTGTCTTGCGCGCAAAGCTGAAGGAACCGCTCGAGGCGGCCAGAGGAGTGCTCGGGTCCCTGACCTTCATAACCGTGCGGTAGCGTCATTATCAGTGAGCTTTTTTGTCCCCATTTGGCCTCGCTGGCTGATACATACTGGTCTATCGGGATCTGGGCACCGTTTGCAAAATCGCCAAACTGGGCTTCCCAGATCACAAGTGCATCTTTTTTGGCAGCGCTGTATCCGAATTCAAAGCCCACGCAGGCAAATTCGCTCAACAGGCTGTTGTAGGGATAGAAGGTGGCCTGTCCCTCCTCAAGGTTGTTAAGGGGAATATATTTTTGATCTGTTTGGGTTCCATGCAGGATGGCGTGGCGGTGGGAAAATGTACCCCGTTCCGCATCCTGGCCGGTCAGCCTTACGGTGGTGCCGGTTTTGAGAAGAGAGCCGATCGCCAGCGCTTCAGCAAAGCCCCAGTCGATCTTGCTTTCGTTTTTTTCAACAATTTCAGCCCGTTTAGCCAGCTGTTTCAGCAGCTTTGGATTGGCGTCAAAATCTTTGGGAACCGTATTGAGCTTGAGGGCAATATCCTTGATCTCCTCCTCGGGGTAGGAGGTATTCGGAAATTCAGGCCAGTCTTTCTGCCTGGTCTCCCTGCGATTGATCATATCGTCGGTTACCTCCAGCGGAGAAGAGTTTTTGGCGTCCTCAAACGCCTCCTGCAGCAGCTGATCAAATTCTTCAAAGAGTTCCTCCGTCTCCTCTTCCGAGAGTTCCCCTTTGCGAAGCAGTTCTTCGGTGTAAATATCGCGTACGCTTGGGTGGTTGTCGATCTCTTTATACATGCCAGGTTGGGTAAAGGCGGGTTCATCGCCCTCGTTATGCCCGTGCTTGCGGTAACAAACAAGATCGATGACGACATCCTTGTTAAATTTTTGCCGGTATTCAAGTGCCATCTGAATGGAATGGACCGCCGCTTCCGGGTTATCCCCGTTAACGTGAAAAATCGGGGCCAAAATCATCTTGGCAAGATCAGAGGCGTATTCAGTGGAGCGCCCGTCTTTCGGCAGCGTGGTAAAGCCGATCTGGTTGTTAATGATAATATGGATTGTGCCCCCGGTTTTATAGGCCTCGAGCTGCGACATGTTAAGGGTTTCTGCAACTACGCCCTGCCCGGAAAAAGCTGCATCGCCGTGAATAAGCACGGGTACGATCCGGTTGTTGGGATCATCCTTGTCAAGATGATCCTGCGTGGCCCGCGCTGAGCCTTCCACCACCGGATTGACAGATTCAAGGTGACTGGGATTTGGCAGTAGTTCCAGCTGAATATTCCGGCCGGTCTCTGATTTATGCTCGCCGTTGGCTCCAAGGTGGTATTTTACGTCGCCGGATCCCTGGATGCTGTCGGGATCGAGATTTCCCTCAAAATCGGCAAATACCTTGCGATATGGCTTGTTCATGATATTCACCAAAATATTCAGGCGGCCCCGGTGTGCCATGCCCATGAATATTTTCTCAATTTCGTGGTCGCCGGCCTGCTCCAGCATAAAGTGCATCATCGGGATCAGCGTGTCGGCCCCCTCCAGCGAAAAGCGCTTGTGCCCGATATATTTTTTGTGCAGAAACTGCTCAAATGCCATCGCCTGGTTCAGCTTGTGCAGAATCTGTTTCTTGTCGTCTTTGTCGAGCTCCGGGGTGTTGGTGGTCGACTCCATCCGCTCGCGGAGCCACTTGCGCTCGTCGAGGTCGAGCAGGTGCATGAATTCGGCCCCGATTTTCCCGCAGTAGGTGTCGCGCAGCAGCTTGATAATAACGCGGAGCGGAGCCTTTTCATAACCGCCCAGCCCGGCACAGTAGAATTCACGGTCGAGATCCCAAAGCGTAAGCCCGTAGTAATCGAAATCGAGCTCGGGGCTGTGGCCGGGTTCGTCACTCAGCGGGTCGAGGTCTGCCAGCACGTGCCCGCGGGTCCGGTACATGTTAATGAGCCGCATTACGGCGATGGCCCGCTTGTTATCTTCGAGCGTGGCCCCGCGCCCGTCAAGCTGGCCCACGTAATTGTCTTCCCCAAAGGGAATAGGTTCATATGGAATCTCAAGATCGGCAAAAATCTGATCATAAAAATCCTCTTCACCGTTCAGCAGGGTATGCATCTTTTTGAGGAAGGCACCCGATTCAGCCCCCTGGATCACCCGGTGATCGTAGGTGGAGGTGACGGTCATTATTTTACTGATACCCAGCTGGTTGAGCACCTCCTGCGACATCGACTGGTATTCGGCTGGGTACTGAATGGCCCCGGTGGCGATGATGGTACCCTGGCTCTTCATTAATCGCGGGACCGATTGTACCGTGCCGATCATTCCGGGATTGGTGAGGGTAATGGTCGTTCCCTGGAAGTCTGAAATTTCCAGGTTGCCACTGCGCGCCTTGTCGATCAATTCTTTGTAGGCGTAGAGAAACTCCTTGAAATTCATCTTATCTACGCCCTTGATGTTGGGAACCAGCAGGTTCCGGGAACCATCCTTGTTTTGAACGTCGATCGCCAAACCCAGGTTAACCTGATCCGGTTTCACCTTGTAGGGACCGTCATCCCTGCGCAGGTAGGAGTTGTTCATGTTCGGGAATTCCTCGAGCGCGCGTACGATCGCCCATGCGATAAAATGGGTGAACGAGGCTTTCGGATCCCCCCGCTGCAGCAGGTGCCGGTTGATGATTGTCCGGTCTTCGATAAGCATTTTCATTGGCAGGGTGCGTACTGAGGTAGCCGTGGGTACCTCAAGACTCTCATCCATGTTTTCGGCGATCTTCTCGGAAATGCCCTTTATTTTTTCGAGGCTGGCACCCTTGGGAATATCTGCTTCCGCTTCTTGCTGGTCCTTCTTCGGCTTCTTTTTAACTTTTTGCTTTTTGGGAGCTTTTTTGGCTACAGCGGGCTCCCCGTTGGTCGGTACCGAAGGTTTCTCATCTCTCTTATCAGTCGTGGTATCCTCTTCGGTCTCATCAAAATATTGCTTCCAGTGATTCGGAACAGATGAGGGATCTTCCTTGTATTGATTGTAGAGTTCCTCGACAAGAGCAGAATTGGGACCAAATACAGCTTCTAAAGACTTCAAGGCGATGCGGATATATAAGTTCTAATTAATGTGTTAAATCGCTTATCGTATTAATAAACAGATAAAAAATTATTTAATTTAGGCAAGTTCAACAGCGGTTAAAATTAACCATTGTTTTGGTAAAATACGATCCTTGAAAAAGGTTTATTTTGATACGATAAAATCAGTATACTTTTAAAATAAATTAGAAAATTCCAACACGAACTATATAAAAAAGGTTTCTTTAAATGCCTGATACGAAAAAAAAGAAACAATCTGGAGCCGAAGAGGTCAACTGGGATCTTTCGGACCTCTACAACGCTATCGATGATCCCCAGCTGCAACAGGATATGCAGAAAGTGGTTGAGCTTGCGGACCGGTTTGCGAACACCTACAAGGGGAAGATCGCCCAGCTGCCTGCCGCCCAGCTGTGCTCCGCCCTTGAAGAGTACGAGGAAATTCTGGAACTCATGGGAAAGATCGGGTCTTTTGCCCACCTGACATGGACCACGAATACGGAAAAGGCTGAATATGGCAAGTTGATGCAGCAGACGAAAGAGCTTTCTTCCGACATCAGGCAGAAGCTGGTGTTTTTTGATGTGGAATGGCTGCAGATCGGGGAAGAGGAGGCTGAAAAACTGGTGGAGGCTCCGGAACTCTCGCACTACCGGCACTACCTGGAGAGTTCGCGCAGGTACAAAAAGCACGTGCTCGGAGAGAAAGAGGAGCAGGTGCTTTCCGCAAAAAATGTAACCGGCCGCAGCGCGTGGAATCGCTATTTCGAGGAAACCCTGGGGGCAGCGCGATTTGAGCTGGATGGTGAAGAGCTGACGCAGCAGGAGATGCTGAGCAAACTTCACGAGAGCGATCGCAATCTGCGGGAACGGGCTCATGCAGGCCTCACAAAGAAGTTCAGGGAACTGAGCAGAACGCTTACCTTTATTTTTAACACTCTGCTGGCCGACAAGCACACCAACGACAAGCTACGGAATTACGACAGCTGGATCTCTTCCCGTAATCTCGCGAATGAAATTGACGACCAGACCGTCGAAACGCTAATCGCAGCGGTGACTTCTAAATATTCACTGGTGCAGCGTTTTTACGAGCTGAAACGGAGCCTTCTGGGGTATGAGCAGTTGTTCGACTACGATCGCTACGCTCCGCTGCTTGAAAGCCAAAAGAAAGTGAAGTGGGATCGGGCCCGCCAGATGGTCACAGGGTCGTATTCGGAGTTTCATCCCGAGATGGGTACTATAGCCGACCAGTTTTTTGAGAAGCGCTGGATCGATGCCGCAATCAAACCGGGCAAGCGCGGTGGGGCCTATTCGGCCAGTACGGTGCCATCGGTCCATCCCTATGTGTTTATGAATTATGACGGCAAGCTCAGGGACGTGCAGACGCTGGCCCACGAGCTGGGCCACGGCGTCCACCAGTATCTCTCGCGGGAACAGGGGGCGCTCCAGGCCGGAACCCCGCTGACCACGGCGGAAACGGCCTCGGTATTCGGAGAGATGCTGGTGTTCCAGAATTTGAAGAAGCAGCTCAAAGATCCCAAAGAAAAGCTGGCCCTGTTGATCAGTAAAATTGATGACACCATCGCTACGGTTTTTCGCCAGGTTTCGATGAACCGGTTTGAACACGCCATCCATACCAAACGTCGGGAGGAGGGGGAGTTGACCACGGCCGAATTTTCAGAACTCTGGAGGGAACAACAGGAGGCGCTGTACGGCGATTCCGTCGCCCTCACGGAAAGTTATGACTTGTGGTGGTGCTACATTCCCCATTTTTTGCATACCCCGGGATATGTATACGCGTACGCATTCGGGGAACTGCTGGTACTGGCCCTTTATGAAGAGTACCGGCAGCGTAAAAATGGGTTTGCAGATCAGTATATTGAGATGCTCAGGGCCGGGGGTTCTGAGTGGCCGGAAGAGATCGTTGGCAAGGTAGGGCTGGATATCACGCAGCCGACCTTCTGGAACAAGGGACTGGAAGTCTTCAGGCAGATGATAGAAGAAGCGGAAGCTTTGGCGGAAGAAATTAATAAATCCAACTAATTCAAAGGAAATGGAATCATACGCAGAGGCACGCCAAAGAGATCGTTCTAACGCCGAAATTATGGGACAGAAGCGGCAGGAGAAGTCGCTCAGGGAATTTAAGCAGGTGTTGAACGACCTGATTTTTTTACTTCGGAATTCATCGGGTGTAGAGACCTGTTACCTGTACTGGGTGAATCGGTCACGAGAACAGTTTGTACTGGAAACCAAGGCGACGGTGCTTTCCAATGTGATGTTCCAGGATCGGGTGTCGTTTTACGACCATTTCCTGAACCAGTACAAGGACATTGCCGATCCGGTGAGTCTGCGGCTGGGTGAGCATATCGATCCCAATGAGTTGTTGCACTACTACAACCAGATTCCGATACGCCACATCACACTGTTGCCTTTTATAAACAACGGCGAAACGGTTGCCATTACGGTTATGGAATCGAGTGAAGATACCCTGGATGAGGAAAAGAGTGAGATCGTATACTCCTACTCCGATGCTCTCCGGAATGTGCTGAATACCTATCTCGAGATTAGTGATCTCTATGAAAGCCAGGAGGAGTGGGTTGATTATGAAAAAAGCCTGGAAAAACTTGATATACGGTCGCACCGCGGAGAGCTGGTCTACCAGATGGTCAGTGAAATGCAGAAGTATGTTCAAACCGGCGGTGTCTCTTTTGTCGGGCAGGGCATGCAGGGGTGGAACAACCTGCTTAATGCAGCCGGTGCCCGGGGCGCTCCTCCCGTGGGCATGCCGCTCAAGGAGGGCACTATGGCGTACGAGGCACTGCAGAAAGGTCAACCTGAATTTGCCATCCATTTTAATGACAACCCGAAGCGGATTTCGCCCCGCGAGCAGAATACGGAAGGGGCCACGCTGGCCGTTCCGCTGAAGTTCCACGACCATCGGCAGGGAGTGGTGCTGGTGTACGACAAAAACCCGCTGCTGTTTAAGGAATCGACCAAGCACAAGTTTATTAATTTTGTTCGCCAGGCCCAACTCAAAATTTTGGCCAACAATCCGAAGCTGGATAAAACGGCCCCGTTCCTGAATAACCAGTACCACGCCCTGCTGCCCGATATATGGGAGCGTGTGGTCGATTGTGAACTTGAAACAATTGCCGGCCACTCAACGCAATACCACACCTGGTTCGGATTGGTTACGATGGAAAATCTGCCCGCGCTTCGTACGCAGCTTCGTATCGAAGATCTCGAACACATGCAAAAAGACCTGGTGAGCTTGTTTAACCCCGTGCGGTACGGAAAATCGGGTTTTATCGGGTCCCACTCCGATTACGTTTACACCTTCCTGATCCAGAGCCGTGCGGAAGATGCGGCAAAAGAGTGGATTCAACTGCTGGAACAGCGACTGCAGGAGCCTGTGGAACTTACAAATGGCGTTCAGATCGAAACGTCGATCAAGGTTGGGTTTACTAAGCTGAATGCGGATCAGGAAGACAGCTACCAGGTCTTGAGCCAGGCAAAATCGGCACTTTCAGAAGCTATGAAGGGGAGCTCAGTATAAATGGGCAATTTTTATCTGCTGGTTGTTGACGGTTTGGGAGTCGGGGCCCAGGAGGATGCCGCGGAATATGGGGATGAATCTGCCAATACGCTGGTCCATGTCTGTGAACAGACAGGCTGCCGGCTTCCCAACTTCCAGAAACTGGGTCTCGGGAATATTGTTGATTTGAAGACCGTCGCCCCGAACGAAGCTCCCCTGGCTGCCACCGGAAAAATGCGTGAGGTTTCTGCAGGAAAAGATTCCACAACCGGACACTGGGAACTTGCGGGCCTCCGGCTTGACCGGCCATTTCCTACCTATCCGGAGGGATTTCCTGATGAAGTGATCGACTCTTTTTGCCGTCAGATCAACGTGGAGAAGGTCTTATGCAACCAGCCGCTCTCAGGTACAACAGCCATCGCCGAGTTTGGAGCAGAGCATCTGCAGACAGGATCTCCGGTCGTGTATACCTCCGCCGACAGCGTGTTTCAGGTGGCCGCCCATATAGAGCAGGTACCGCTGGAAAGATTATATGAATGGTGTCGACTTGCACGGAACCACGTGATGGTGGGTCAACACGGGGTAGGGCGGGTCATCGCACGGCCGTTCCGGGGACCGCCCGGAGCGTTTGAACGCATTTCTGAACAGCGGAAGGATTTTTCGCTCTCCCCTCCGGAGCATAACGTGGTTTACCAGCTCTATCGAAACGGGATTAAGACCTACGGCATCGGCAAGGTAATTGACCTGTTTGCCGGGGAAGGATTTACCCAGTACCGCAAAACCAGGGCAAATGCCGAGGGTATCTCGCAGATGCTGAGCCTGATGTCGGCTGCCGAAGATAGTTTCGTATTTGTCAACCTGATCGATACGGATCAAATTTACGGCCACCGGCTGGACCCCGACGGCTACGCCCGCAGCCTGCAGGAGATCGACCGGGCCATCCCCGCCATGGCCAATAAAATTAAGGATGATGATCTGCTGGTCATTACTGCTGATCACGGCAACGACCCCACGGCCCAAAGCACCGATCACAGCCGCGAATTTGTTCCACTGCTGGTCTTCCCGGGTGAAAATGCGAAACGACTGAATCTGGGAATCCGGGCCACCTTTGCTGATGTGGCAAGTTCAGTCGCAGAATATTTCGGATTGGAACAAAACTATCCCGGAAGTTCTTTTATTAAGGTGAAGTAATATTACAATGGATCGAAGAGGGCTTTGCAGAACCCTCAATTCCTCGTTTTGAGGGAGTTATATTCCCGTTTAAAAGATCAATAAGGTCTATGGTACAACCACTTCCCAGCGAAAGAGGAGGCGCTGCAAAGGTCCCTCAAAGATTATGGCTTCTTCAGGAAGATCTTGTTCAAGCCCGCGTATTGTGCGTTCACTAATTTTACTACATGGCGAGGGCAGCGTTGTAGTTGCAAAAAAATATCAGCCTGCACAACTGCCTGAGGAGGGGAAACAAATTATTGATTAGAATTCCTGGCTAGAAAATGATATATTATAGAGATTTGTTGACTAGCCTAAGCAACAAAATTTTAACGATCCCGTTATCATGACGTACAAAGAAGGTAACAGGCATACGAATTAAACATACTTGTTATTATTTCTTTATAGCATTTCTTCATTGAAATCATCACAAATGTTAATCCCAATTTAACCCAGCAAACACCGTGGCAAGAAGTTCAGGAATTTCTACCAGAGAGTCAGAGTCATTAGATCGCTATCTACAGGAAATCGGAAAAGAAAAACTCATTACCCCAGAAGATGAGGTAAGGCTTGCAAAAGAGATCCAGAAAGGGAGCCAAAAGGCGCTTGAAGAGCTTACAAAAGCGAATTTGCGTTTCGTGGTTTCTGTAGCCAAGCAGTATCAAAACCAGGGCCTTTCGTTGGGCGATCTTATCAACGAAGGGAATCTCGGACTGATCAAGGCAGCAAAACGTTTTGATGAGACCCGCGGTTTTAAGTTTATCTCATACGCTGTTTGGTGGATTCGCCAGTCTATCCTGCAGGCGCTGGCCGAGCAGAGCCGGATAGTACGCCTGCCGTTGAACCGGGTGGGAGCGTTAAACAAGATCGGTAAAGAACTTTCCAAGCTGGAGCAGGAGTATGAACGCGTACCTTCTGCCGCAGAGCTGGCCGAAAGTTTGGATATGACCGTATCGGAAGTTGCTGATACACTTAAGATTTCCGGCCGGCACCTATCGGTGGATGCCCCTTTCGCCCAGGGAGAAGACAACCGGCTGCTGGATGTACTGGAAAATGAGGAAACCCCTGACCCTGACAATGACTTGATGGGCGAATCGCTCAAAGTCGAAATTGAGCGGGCCCTTTCCAAACTGACAAACCGGGAAGCTGAAGTGATTCGGTTGTACTTTGGGATAGGCCGAGAGCATTCCCTTACGCTGGAAGAGATCGGAGAACGGTTTGATCTGACCCGCGAACGTGTGCGCCAAATTAAAGAGAAAGCCCTTCGAAAGCTTCGTCATCACAACCGAAGCGCCGCCTTACGGGCTTATCTCGGTTAACATGTTGTATGATTTCAAATGATGAAAGCCCCGGCTGTAAGGTCGGGGCTTTTTATTTTTAGGTTGTATAACGTTTGCAGGGCTGTTACGTTGTTAAACCACTATGAAACGATTTATCTGCATACTGACAGTTGTTGCTGCGGGTACCTGTGCCGCCGAAAGCCAGGTGCTGCCGTTTCGTTCTTATTCCATTGAAAACGGGCTGAGCGAAGCGGTCGTCAACGATATGCTCCAGGACAGCGACGGGTACATTTGGATTGCAACCGGGTACGGGCTGAACCGGTTTGACGGGATAAAGTTCGAAAATTATTACCAGGAAGACGGACTTGCCGGCAACAAAATCCAGTCGCTGCATGAGGATACCCGGGGGCGCATTTGGGTGGGCACCGAGTCCGGGATAAGCATCATCGAAGATGACAGCATCAGTACGGTTCCGGGCATGGAGCCGCTGGAGTCCACCACTGTACTCGAGGTTTTTGAGGATGAAAACGGAGATTACTGGTTCGCCACCGATGGCGATGGAATATGGCATCAAGAGGAATCCGGGAATCTCATTCAGTACACCACGGTCCACGGACTGGCGGGCAACCGTGTTCGGGATATCATCGAAGATAAAGAGGGCACTCTCTGGTTTGGGACGCGTGATGGGTTGACCAGCCTCAGCGGAGGGAATTTCAGGAGCTACAGGACCAGGCACGGATTGCCGGATGACAAGATCCGGGATCTTGAAACGGATCCCACCGGTGGATTTTGGATCGCCACGCGCGGTGGACTCAGCCATTTTCGACAGGGAGAGTTTACCAATTACACCGAGGCAGACGGCCTGGTGAACAACCGGATCCGCTCAATATCTCCCGATGCGAAAGGAGGACTTTGGCTGGGTACCGAGGAGGGCGCCAGCTATTACAACGGCGATTCGTTCCGGAACTATACGATTGATCATGGTCTTTCAAATAATATCATCTACTCTACACTCTACGATCGGGAAGAAAACATCTGGTTCGGAACGTTTGGAGGCGGAATAAACCTGTTTCTGGGAGAACAATACAGGAATTTTACTATCGAAGAGGGGTTGCCAAATAATGTAATCACTTCCATAACGCAGGAGCCGGGGGGCGCTTATTGGATAACCACATACGGCGGGGGAATTGTACGATATACCGATTCGGGCTTCGAAATCTTCAACCAGCGCGACGGCCTGGTGGATAACAAGGCCTATACCTCGATGGTCGACAGCAATGGGAGACTGTTTGTGGGTACCCGGTGGGGCATCAGCATTTATGACGGCGAAAAATTCCATAATTTTGATGAAACGGAGCTTCCCTACCGGAAGATACGTTCCATTGTTGAGCGGAGCAGGGGCGGTGAATACTGGATGGCCACCTATGGAGAGGGTGTACTCCGGTTCCGTGAGGGCGAGTTTACGCTCTACAAAGAGGAGGACGGGCTCGCTAATAATACCGTGCTTTCAGTCATTGAAGACCGTAACGGTCAGTTGTGGTTTGCTACATACGGGGGCGTAAGCCGTTATAGTAACGGCGAATTTACCAACTACAGCATCCGGGATGGACTGCCGAACAACGGGGTGCTGGATATCCTGGAGGATCGGGCCGGCCGGCTTTGGTTCGCGACGTTTGAAGGGATCGCCCGCTACAATCAGGATGGATCTTTTGAGGCGATCACCCCCCGGGATGGTCTGCCGGATGAGGTCTGCTACTTTATTATTGAGGATGACAAGGGAATCAAGTGGATCGGCACCAACAAGGGAGTCGTGAAGTTCGATTATGAACAGTACCAGTCGGGCAGCGGAGAAATAAGCGGGGCTTTTACACTAATTACGCAGGACCAGGGAATTGTTGCAAACGAAATGAATGCCGGTGCGGGATATACCGACAGCAGTGGCGATTTGTGGTTTGGTTCGGTAGGGGGACTTACCCGTTATACGCCCGGTACCGACGAACCCAAAAGAGTACCTCCCCGTGTCCACATTGAGGATGTCCAGGTTTCGGGAGAGTCTGTTGGGAAAAAGCACACAGTGCAGATCGAAAGCGATGACCAGAATGTGGTTATCAACTTTATAGGAATCAGTTTTACTGCCCCCGACCAGGTGCGTTATGAATACAGGCTGCGGGGTTCGGGAGAAGGCTGGCAGCAGACAAACCAGCGATTTGCCCACTATTCAGCACTACTTCCCGGCGAATACACGTTTCAGGTGCGGGCCCAAAGCAGTGACGGGATATGGAGCACGCAGGCCGCATCCCTTGATTTTACCGTGCAGGCACCGTTTTGGATGCGCTGGTGGTTTATTCTGCTGGTGGCGGCCGCGATCGGGGGCGTCATCTATTTTATTTATCACTACTACAAGGTCCGGAAGATGGTCGAGATGGAGCGAATGCGCGTACGCATAGCGAGCGACCTGCATGATGATGTGGGGTCCTCGCTCACCGAGATAGCTCTTCAAACCGATTTCCTGCAAACCACAGACCTGCAAGACGAAATAAAAAAGTCGCTTTCCCAGATCGGGGAACAGAGTAGAAAAATTGTGTCGAGTCTTGATGATATCGTTTGGTCCATTGACGCGCGCAACGACACGCTTGGTGATCTCACAGATCGCATGCAGGACTATGTCAACAGCGTGCTTCCGGGCAAGGAGATCTCGTACCGTTTCGAGGCGCTGGACATGGACAAAAAACTGACGGTACCGATGAAAGAAAATATTTATTTAATTTTTAAAGAAGCGATCAACAACATCGCCAAGCACGCGGAAGCCACCAAAGTGGAAATTGAGTTGCGCAACAAGAACGGGTCGATCGACATGTATGTTCATGACAACGGGAGCGGTATAAATGCAGAAGCGCGAAAGTCGGGTCACGGGCTCAGGAATATGAAGATGCGGGCACGGCGGATTGACGCGAACCTTGAGTTCGAAAATGAAAATGGATTTACCGTGTACCTGTCTGGGAAGCAGTGATATTCGAAAATAATGAGTACTTTAACTCGTGATGCATTACCAAGCAGCCTTGCTCTTTCACATGTCATTCGCTGTCAAGATACTGTTCTCCAAAACAACTTTTACGCGGCTCATAAAACAAGACATCTGATAACTGAGAAATGATATATTATGCCTTCAACAGTCGGAATAGTAGAAGACAACAAAAAGATAAGGGATCTGATTCAGCGTTATCTGGATATGCAGGATGAACTCTCCTGTCCGGTGGCGGTAGACACGGTGGAGGAGATGATGGAGTACCTGGAAGAGCACAAAAAGCCCAACGTGATTTTGATGGATATACAGCTTCCGGGCATGTCAGGTATTGAGGGAATCGGGCTGATCAAGGAGCAGTATCCCGAAATCGAAATTATCATGCTCACTGTCTACCACGATTCCCACAAAATATTTAACTCACTTTGCGCCGGCGCTTCGGGATATCTGCTCAAGCATACCTCGTTGCCGGAGATCAGGGACTCCATCCTGAACCTGCTGGACGGCGGGGCGCCGATGTCGCCGCAGATTGCTCGAAAAGTGATCAACCATTTCCAGGATCAGCAGCCCCGGAAGAATTCCGAGTCCGACCTGACACCCCGCGAGCATGACATCGTAAACGGGCTTGTGGATGGACTCAGTTACAAAATGATAGCCGATCGGTACGATATATCAATCGACACGGTACGGGCTCACATCCGCAACATTTACAAGAAGCTGCACGTAAATTCAAAAGCTGAGGTCATCGCAAAGTCCCTGAGAGGGGAGATCTGAAATCCAAGGGCAACGCAACAAAACGTTGTTGAAACGGTTGTTAATAATAGCAACAAAGAGTAACATGATAATGTTATTGAACAAATACCTGTAAATAGTGCATATTGAAACAGAAGTTAGCAAAAGCCGTTAATATGCCGATTCAGCTTAATAGCTACGTTGAGCAAACCGGCAAATGGAGAAAGCCATGAAATCCCGAATACCGTTTACACTGCTTATCGCTTCATTATTCTTTTTGACGGGCTGCTATACGCAACTTCAGTATTCACAGCGCATCCACAGGATTACGGATGAACCACAGAAGTCCGATACCTATACCTACGAGGGGGAGCAAACAGAGCCGCGGGCTGAAAGTGCACCCGGGACCGATGAAGATGAATTTTATTATGAAGAAGGGTATGAAGACGGCTACTACGACGGTACCGAAGATGCGTTCTACTACAAGGATTACAAGGCCGCCGAATGGTATGCCCGACATGGATTCGGAAGTTTCTACCATGATTATTACTTCCATCGGTATGGCTTTCCGCAGCGCAGCTTTTACAGCAGGTATCATTTCCATGATCCCTTCTTTTACGATTATTATCCCGGAACATTCGCCACCTTTAGTTTAAGCCTGCACTTTGGGCATTCGTTTGGGGCGTTTTATGGATATCCGCACCACTGGTACCGATATCGCGCGTTTCACTACTGGGATCCTTATTATGGCTACGGTTATCGACCTGTATTTGTGAACAACTACTTTTATTCGGGTTATGCCGGGTATGTTGGGGTAGGTAAAGACAAAAAAGACCGTACCTACGGCCGAAGAACAGTAACAGGCACCAACAGGGTGCGCTCCGGAGCATCATCGGATGCGGCGGTACGCTCCGCACGTACGGCCTCCGAGGTCAGGGAGAAGGGGCGAACCAACACTACGAGGTTGAGAACCCGAGACAACGGAAATACCGTACGAAGCCGGGGAACGGTCCGCACCCGCTCCAGTTCAGATACTCCCCGCGTACGCTCAACCGGTCGATCGAGTACCGGCAGGTCGAGCAGCGGCAGTACTACGCGTCGGTCAAGAGATAATGAGTCTAACCGTTCGGCGGTAGTAACAGGAACAGAGAACGATAATTCTCGAGCGCGACCTGACTACAGGGATTACAGCAAAATGGAAGAGATGAACCGGGAACGGATCCGGAACCGGATAAAAAACAGCCGGACCTCTCAATGGGGAATGGATAGAAATATCAGGGATCTGCTGGATTTAGATCGTCCAGATCGTTCCGGCAACCGTATTCGCATCAATTTTGATAACAGTAACCGGTCTTCCGGAAACTCCATTTATAACAGGAAGTCAAGGTCTTCATCCAGTAACAGTTCATCCGGAACCCGGGTCAGATCCCAATCCTCGTCCTCCTCCAGCCGTGGAAATGTGTCCTCTCCCAGAAGTCGCAGTTCCAGTGGTGACAACTCATCCAGCGGTTCTTCCAGCCGAAGGAGCAGGGGCAACTAAAGCGCTGTTGCAATCCAGTATTCATTCCAGTCAACGGAAACTGCAAGAATATTAAATATCAGGTACCCCGCGTATGTCCAGATACAAGAGAATACTACCCCTGCTGCTAAGCCTGTTTTTACCGGTTTCACTGCTGGCGCAAAGTGCGGAAGATGTCCTGCGCTATAGCCTCGAATATCCCTCCTACGACGCCCAAAGTTTGGTTATACCCGGTATCAGCGATAACGCCGGTTTCGGTAGTTTCCAGGAAAATCCTGCCGCTATGGGTCTGTTCGAAGATAGCTTTACCTCGTTCAGTATCAGCATGAGGAACGTAAATGAAAAAACCACGTTCCAGAATGATACATTTAGTTTTGATGATTCGCAGTCGAATGTAGGGGATTTCGGACTGGTCTACAAGATCCCAACCGTGCAGGGCAGTTTTGTAATTGGGGGCGGATACAGCCAGACCACCGACTTCAACCGCGCGATGGGAGTCAATCACCAGAATAGCAGGAGTTCTCTAAGCGATTTTTATAATATTACCAGCGACGATGCCCTCTACGATGCCGCCTTTAATGTATATGCACTTGACTGGGCGGATGTAGACAGTACTTATACGCAGTCCATATTCAGAATAGGATTTGCACCTGAAGACTGGCCCGGCGTGCAGCAAAATATGGAGCTGACGGAACGGGGACGGATGGGGGAGTATTCGGCGTTTTTTGCAACGGAGTTTCAAAAGAACCTGTACATCGGTGCCTCCCTTGGGATTCTGGTCGGGGAGTACCACTATGAACGACAGTTTTTGGAATCGGATCCCGACAATATCTATGATGGTTCTCTGATCGACAGTGACGGCGACGGGACCGGGGAAACCGACATTGATCGGATACTCAGTGTGGATACCATCGATTCGGAATTTACAGGGCTGTCGGCTCGAATCGGCTTGTTATACCAGGTCAATTCCTTCCTGAGCATAGGCGGCAGCTATGAAATTCCATCGCTGCTTTCATTTGACGAGGAATTTAATACGCAGTTAACCTCAACTTTTGACAACGGGGCTGGATTTGAAGAGGAGCTGCCCGGCGAATTTTCTTATAGAATCGAACGCCCGGCGCGTATCAATGCGGGCATTACCCTTACAGGTCTGAATGGGGTCAAGCTTTCACTTGCTGCTGAACAGGTCGATTATACGACTGCTGAACTGGATCTCGAGGGAGAGGACCTGGACTACCAGCAGCAGGAGAATGATTTTATTGACCAAAATTTCAGGGAAGTAACCAATCTGCGTGGAGCAATTGAATTTAATTTCAATGAGGGGTTCTCTCCCCGCTTCGGGTATGCATGGTTCCCCAGCCCCCGGCAGAACGGCGGCACGGAACGTCAATTTTTCAATGGTGGATTCAGTTCCAGGTTTTCTGAGAATTTCTGGTTTGATTTTGGAGTGCAGTACTCTATCTGGGAGGATCAAAACCAGTTATACAGCTATGACAACGGCAGTCGCATCGTTCCGGAAGTGGCCGAAGAAGAGATTCGGAGGCTCCATTTTATGGCAGGAATTCGAATCGGATTTAATTAGGCCCTAATTAGTGTTCAGTGCCCCACAAAAATTGTGAAAATCCCTAAGCGTAATCATGGCTCTTTGAGCAAGTCCTGACTATGACCGCTTTCCCGCGGAAGAGAAATTTTACGGGGCGGTTCTCCTTGAATCGCCCCGTTATCACCCGTTTTAATATTAAGGGCTCCAAACCGCTGTTTCTTCGCCTATTCTGCATCGAGAGCTTCCACCTTTTTCTTGGGATTGACGCTGAGAACCGGGGTTTTTACATGTCGTACAATGTTGGTGGTGGTACTGCCCATCATCAGGTAGTCGATACCTGTTCGGCCAACTGTTGCCATTACGATAAGATCTGCCGGTTTGTTCAGGTTGTAATTCAAAATGGTTTCGTGCGGTGTATCCTGCGAGACGATGACATTGATCTTAAGTCGATCGCTTATCTCGTGCAGCTCCTCTTTGGCCAAAATTTCCAGCCTTTTTTTACGGAGTGATATTTTCCCCTCATCCGGTTTTTCGTCATGCTGGGGATCATAGCTCATCACGTTCAGCAGTTCCACTTCGGCGTCCGCTGCTTCGGAAATCGACTGTACCAGCGGAAAGGCCGCGTGCGAATTGTCAGAAAAATCGGTCGTGGTCAGGATCTTCTTGATCGGTCCGATCTCAGACTCCTTGTCAATCACGAGCACGGGTACGTGAGAAATGCGCAACACTTTTTCCGCTACGGAGCCCAGGAAAAAACGGCTGAATCCCGTACGCCCGTGGGTACTCATTATAATCATGTCGTATGCTTTTCCCTCATCCGCAATAGCATGGGCGGCGTTGCCCACCGACACAATCGATTCATCAAGGTAGGCGGGATCCACCTGCTCGCGGGCCACCTCTTCCAGTCGTTCTTTCAGCGACATCTCTATCTCGTCGTAATCTTCGGTTGGGGTGGTGCCGTAGCCCAGCATATAGGGTCCTTCCATCTCGCTGATCGGAAGGTAGGCGTGAAACGGCGTGACCCGTCCGTCAAAAAGCTTGGCAAACTGTTGGGCGGCCGTTAGCGCGCGCGTGCTGAGATCTGAAAAATCAAGTGGAACAAGTATTTTTATGTTTTTCATCGTCTTTCCCGTTTTAGTTGTCGTTGATTGAATAAAATGGTTTCACAGCCATCCCTTTTTCCTGAAATAGACCATCATGACTATCGCCATGATAAACATGAGAAGCATCACCAGGGGGTAGCCCCAGTACCATTGCAATTCAGGCATGTTATAGGGACTTGCAGCCGGATCAAAATTCATCCCGTAGATGCCTGCAATAAACGTCAGCGGGATGAAGATGGTGGCAATGATGGTGAGCACTTTCATGACTTCATTCATCTTGTTGCTCACATGGCTCATGTAGATGTCGTGCATGCCGATTACCATATCGCGGTAGTTTTCTATATTGTCGATAATCTGTACCATGTGGTCATAGACATCTCGCAGAAAAAGCTTGGTGCGCTCCTCAATAAAGGGAGATTCATCACGAATCGTGGAGTTGAGCATATCCCTCAGCGGCCAGACCGACTTTCGAAAAAAGATGAGGTCCCGCCGGAGGGCATGGATTTGATGCAACGTTTCCTTGTCGGGATCGTCCAGCACCAGGTCCTCAAGGTGTTCAATACGGTCGGCCAGGTGTTCCAGAACGCTGAAATAATGGTCCACGACCGTATCAATCAGGGCATAGGCAAGGTAGTCCATCCCATGTTTCCGAATGCGCACATTGCCGTACATTAAACGATCCACTACCGGTTTGAAAAAGTCGTGGTCGGATTCCTGGAAAGAGAGCACGTAGTTGTCACTAAGTACGATACTGACCTGCTCAGATTCAATCTGGCCCCGTTCCTCTGACCAGGTGAGCATCCTGATCACAAAATAGATGTTGTGCTCATACAGCTCGGCCTTGGGTCGCTGAGTGGTGTTTACGATATCCTCCTGTACAAGGGGATGAAGGTCAAAGTAGGACCAGATCGAGGTAAGCTTTTCAATATCGTGAACCCCGCAAATTTTTATCCATGTTTTGGATGGATTTTCCAGGTAGGGCCGGCTCTCTTCTACATTCTCAATTGAAACCTGATCCATATGCTCTGCATCATAGTCGTAGATGGTGAGTTGAACATCATCCAGCCGCTGCTCCCCGATGTGCTCAATCGTACCGGGTGCAGATCCCGGCTTTTTCTGTTTTCGCTTCGAAAAAAGTTGTAATCTCCTGGAATTTTTAGTCATAGCTTTTTTGCCGGCGTGGATTCTGACGTATCACTAATCTGACGTATCACTAATATGATGATCCACGTAACGACAAACAAGCCCGGATAGATGAACATGTTATAAAGATGGGACCATACATAATGCCTGTTTTCAAAGGTAGGTATGAAAAGTCCTCTGTAATTATTCAGTCAGGGGTGAGAGCCATTGCCGGCAAATCAGGACCGTTGTTCTCTTCTCTTCAAGATCCAGTGAACCACCGGCGGGGCAAAGATGATGGCGATGAAGACGATGCCGGTAAACAGGTAGATGACGACTGCCAAAAGGATACAGACAACCAGTACCAGCAGGGAGATTGCGTTGGTTTTTTGCTGAATATCCATGATTCCGACTGGTAGTCTAACTTAAGTACGCAGAAAACGCAAGGAGTCTTACCCCATTTTGATGAGTTTATCGCAATAGCTGGGTGAATACCCCGTGTCCAATTATGCCGTTTCCAGCCGCAGCACCTCCAGCGGGGGACGTTGATACACGCTTCGGCTGTTGAGCATTCCGATAAGGATTGTAAGCCCCGCAATGGCAAGCGTGCCGATGATGATGACCCAGATATTGGGTATAAACGTGAGATCGAAATAAAAGTAACCGAGCAGCCATGTGGAAAGCACCGACAGGATGAGCCCCGTAAATGCTCCCAGCACTCCAAGAAAAAAGTATTCGATGGAAAGAATCTGGATGATCTGCTTTTTGCTGGCTCCCAGGGTGCGCAGCAGAACGCTTTCTTTAATGCGCTGAAGCCTGCTGATGGCTACCGAACTTGCAAGAACAATAAGGCCCGTAAGGATACTGAAGAGTGCCATAAACTGGATGGCGAATGAAATTTTATCAATAAACTCGTTGATCGTCTGCAGGATGAGCCCCACATCGATGGCTGAGACGTTGGGGTATTTTTGTACCACCTGCTGCTGAATTTGGGCCGACTCATCCCGGCCGGAAGTCCGGGTAACAATTACACCGATCTGCGGTGCCTGCTCCAGTACACCCTTGGGAAATACCATGAAAAAGTTGGGTTGTACGCGTTGGAAGTCAACCTCCCTTATGCTTGCGATGTAGGCTTTGACCGGCAGCCCCTGAACATTAAAGGTGAGCGTATCACCGATCCCGGCGTTCAGGTCTTCTGTAATTTCTTTTGCGGCGGAAACCGGTATCACGTCGGTTTCGGGGTCCACTTCGCCAATCCATTCTCCCTCCACGAGTGTTTCTGAGTCGAGCAGGGAATCGCGGTACGTGGAACGGTATTCCCGGTCGAGGGCCCAGCCCCGAATATTACTGGAGGTGTCTTCCCGGATCTCCTCGACAGTACGTCCCTGGTAGGAGGAGATCCTCATCGTTACGATAGGCACATTCTGTAAGATGGGAATTCCTTCTGCCTCCATAATTTGGCGTACGCCTTCGTTCTGGTCGGGCTGGATATCAAACAAGATCAGGTTGGGCGAATCATCACGGGTGGCAAAATTGAGTTCACTCATAAGCATATCCTGGCTGAAGTAGAGCGTGCTTATCAGCAGCATACCAAGACCGAGCGAGAGCAGGAGCGTAGCCGTTTGGTTATTCGGGCGATATAAGTTGGCCAGTCCCTGCCGCCACACATACGAGAATTCAGAGGGAAAATAACGTTTTACAAACCACATCAACCCACGGGCCACCAGCAGCAAAAGGCCAAAGGCCACAATCATGCCAATGGTAAAGACGCCCCCGACCATCCAGTCTTCGGTGATCAGGGTGGCATAACCGGCAACAGTGAGTACGATAATGCCGTAGATGCTCCATTTCGTTTTACGTCCCAGTAGGTTGGTAAGCGTTTCATTCATCGTACGCAAGGCGTAAAGCGGAGAGGCCTTGCGCAGCGAAAGCAGCGGCATCAGGGCGAAAACCAGTGCGACCCCTGTGCCGGTGAGCAATCCGAGAGCCACCGCAAGCCATGATATCGTCAGGTCGACATCAACCGGTAAAAAGTCACTGACAAGTTGAGGCAGCATATACTGGATACTCACACCGAGTACAGTGCCCGCCAGCGCGCCCGTCAGTCCCAGCACCAACGCCTGTATCAGGAATATGGTCATCGTTTGGTTGGAGGTGGCTCCAAAACAGCGCAGGACGGCGGCGGTGCTTATCTTTTGCTTGATATACAGGTGGATGGCACTGGCTACCCCGATGCCCCCCAGCAGCAGCGCAACAAACCCTACGAGGTTCAAAAACTTGGCCAGGTTGCCCACTGCCTCTCCCATCTCTTCACGCCGTTCGGCCACGTCATCGTACCGCAGGTCGTGTTCATCCATGAACGCCTTGGTATTCTCCCGCATCTGGGCCATGTCGCGGCCATCGTCAAACTTGAAGTACATCTTGTATTCCACAAAACTGCCGCGCTGAACCAAACCGGTGGAATCCACCATGGAGTAGGGAATAAAGATGCGGGGTCCCACCATGGAGACGGCCGCCGCTTCGCCGGGAACCTGTTCTATTCCACCTGAAATTTCAAAAGTTACATTACCGATTCGCACAGAATCTCCCACTTCGGTGCCGAACTGTACCATAAGGGCGTTATCCAGCAGTGCGGTATTATTCTGCCGGTAAGTGCGGACAGCCTCTGGTGGGTTTGTGAGGATCTCCCCGTAAAAGGGAAAATCTCCCTGTATGGCGCGAATCTGTGACAGGCGGGTACCCCCGCTTTCCGGAAGGTACGCCATCGAGTTAAATTCGATCATTTTTGACTGTTCGCCCCCGAGGGAATCGAAATAGGCCAGTTCCTCGTCGGAGAAGGGGCGTTCGGCCTCGATCTCAAGGTCTGCCCCCAGTAGCTCGCGCGACTGGTTGTCAATGGTATTGGTCAGGCTTTCCCGGAACGAGGTAATAGCCACCTGTGCCGCTACACCAATAATGATAGCCGAGATGTAGAGAAACAGCCGCTTTTTGTTGGAGCGGGCATCGCGCCACGCCATTTTCCATGTCCATGAAGACCAGAAGGGAGCCATCGGTTACGCCTCTTTAATGTTAACGGTAGCTGTTTCCCTGATCCATTCGTCCGAATCGATCTTTCCATTCTTAAGCTGTATGACGCGATCGCACTTGTGGGCCAACTCGAGATCGTGGGTTACAATGACCAGCGTGGTTCCGCTGGCCCTGTTCAGGTCAAAAATCAATTCTTCAATGGTTTCCCCGGTTTCCGCATCCAGGTTGCCGGTAGGCTCATCAGCAAAAAGGATCTGCGGTTTGTTGATAAAGGCCCGGGCAATGGCTACCCGCTGCTGCTCTCCCCCAGACAGCTGCGTGGGATAGTGGTGAAGGCGATCTCCCAGTCCCACTTCCTGTAATAATTCCCTCGCGTATCGATTCACTTCTTTGGTCGCTTCCCCCCTCAGCTCCAGCGGAACCATGACATTTTCGAGCGCCGTGAGCGTAGGAATAAGCTGGAATGTCTGGAAGACAAACCCCACAAAATCGTTACGGGCGGCCGCGCGTTCATCTTCACTCAGATCGCCAAGCCTTATACCGTTCAGGATGACTTCTCCACGGGTAGGCCGGTCGAGTCCGGCACATAATCCCAGCAGCGTGGTTTTTCCACTGCCGGACGGGCCCACAATGGAGCAGATCGTTCCTTCGGTGACAGTAAATGACACGGAATCCAAAACGGTCAGTTTTTTATCTCCGCTCGTAAATTGCTGCGTCAGATTGTTGATTTCAAGTATGTTTGGTGATTCCATGCCGGATATTATGGTTAAATTTGTACTTTGAATATAGTCTGTGGCTGTGAAACTCAATCAGTTACCGACCCGTGAAGCTGTTGGTTCATCAATTTGCAGGTGACAACTCCAGAGACCGTTTAGATCAAGAGTTGTTCGTGAATCGGTTCTCAACGCCACATCTGCTGGTTTTAAAATGCGTCGAAACCAACGCTGTTGCACCCGGAGATCTCGATAACGGTATAGCTGAGCGTCTGTGCTCAACTCTCTGCCACACTGTGTTATTGTTTCAAAATCAGTTGATATGTTAAGAGAACACTATTCGGGACATTCCCAAATGAGCCCGGTTAACTTATAACATGAATTTGTAGGAAATCTGAAAATCGATGGCGTTTAGCAATATTATTACGAATCTTCCATTTTTTAGTAGATCTTAAAAACCCACCTGCTTAGCAGCTGGTAATGTACTACATTCTGTTTGTGTAATTAAGATGGGTATAACTAAAAAACAGTGATCCTCCATTCCACCGGTAAACGGATTTATTGCTGCCTGCGTTAGTCCAATGAATACAGTCACAAAACAACCATGGAATTTATGAAGCACACGATTTTACTGACGATTATATCACTTTTTTTTACCTGTAATCCCGGATACTCTCAGGACGAGAGTGCCAATATTTTGTTTTTTGGGGATAGTATTACCGCCGGAAACGGGGTAGACCAGGATGAGGCCTTCCCGGCTCTTATACAGGAAAAGATCGATTCGCTCGGGTGGAACTTCGAGGTTCAGAACGGCGGGTTGAGCGGTGAAACTTCGGCGGGGGGACTGCGGCGTATTGACTGGATGCTGAGCAAGCCGGTGGATGTGTTTGTGCTGGAACTGGGAGGCAATGACGGTCTGCGCGGCATTGACGTGGGCTCCACCAAGGAGAACCTGCAAAAAATAATTGACAAGGTGCGCGAAAAATATCCGGGGGCGCAGATCATTTTGGCAGGCATGCAGGTGCCGCCGAACCTGGGACAGGAATACACGAACAGTTTCAGGCAGATGTACACGGATCTGGCTGAAACGAATAACATCCCCTTGATCCCTTTTATCCTGGAGGGAGCGGCACTCAACCCCGATTTGATGCAGGATGACGATATCCATCCGAATGCAGAGGGTCATAAAGTAGTGGCTGACAATGTGTGGGAGGTCCTGAAACCGGTTCTTCAGAAAGTGAGAAGCTGAGCTTTACGCGTTCTCCTCCCGGATAGACCCCGTGAAGCTGTTTGCAGGTGTATCAGAAAATCTTGAAAATCGGGGTAAAAACAACTCTACTGCAGAATACTGGAAAATTTAAATTCTTATTTTATCTTGATTTGGTCGTGCTTCTGACGAGCGTGCCCTCAAATAACGTTAATCAGCAATTTCCCGTACGTGATGAAATCTTTATATCTTCGATATTTTTCTGTTTTGTTACTCTTCCTGCTTGGTCCGGTATCTTCTGCGGATGGACAGCAGCTTGACTACCAACCCAAAGTGTTGCTGGTGACGGCCCACCCCGATGATGATGCCATATACGCGGCAACGGTTTTTAAAACCACGCACCTGCTGGATGGCGTGGCGGATCTGGCCATCATGACGAATGGAGAGGGCGGCTACCGCTATTCCACACTGGGGAACTATATTTACGGCAGGCAACTGGACAAAGAGGAGGTCGGCCGCGCCTATCTTCCCGGAATTCGTAAAAAAGAGGTGATGGCCGGTGGAGAGATCGTGGGGATTCGAAACTATTATTTTCTGGAGCAGAAAGACAAGGAGTATACCGAGGATGTTCAGGAGGCGCTCGATATGTGGGACGCATCCTGGATTGAACAGCGACTGCAGGAGATTCTCGAGGAAGAGCAGTATGATTTTGTGCTCACAATGCTGCCCCAGCCTGGCACGCATGGACATCACAAGGCGTCGGCCCTGCTTGCACTGCGTGCTGTTGAAAATATGGAACCGGCACGGCGACCGGTTATCCTCGGCACGACAATATTTCGGGAAACGGACGGGGAAACCGACTACGAGATGCTTGAAGGATTTCCGTTAACCCGTGTGAACCGCGATCATCCACCCCTGAAATTTGACCGAACGCAGACATTCGGCTTCGAGGATCGCCTGAACTACAATATTATCGCAAACTGGGTGATTGCGGAACATAAATCACAGGGAACCATGCAGCTGTTTATGAACGGGGTTAAGGTAGAGGCGTATCTTTTTTACGATATCAACAAGGATGCCGAATATGACAGGGCTAAAGCATTTTTTGAAGCCGTCAACGCCGCCGAGATGTATACCCTGGATCAGTAGCGGTAAACGGGTGACAATGCCCGCTGTCAAATATTTATTGATAACGGCTGTCTCATTTGACGGTGGTCCGTGATCTTACCAAAATTTCCACCAGGTGATATATCCTTTTAGACGATCTATGAAATAACGGCCGTGAAACCAGCCCAACAGCCCGCAAATGGCCAGAAATGTGAGGATCAGGATGTTGGTTAAATCCCCGACAAAGGATGTAATGGAATGGGAATATGAGAAGATATACAATCCCCCGACGCCGATTCCCGGGAACATCCAGAAACCGATAATCTGCACCAGGACGAACCCGATCAGTATCGCTTGCAGGCTGTGAACTGCGCGTTCGCCGGCGGTGGGTATGGGCTTGTGGGAGGTTTCATCAATCTCAATAAAATCATCTTCACCGGGCGTTCTCTGTTGATCCATTGATTTGTAAATGTAAATATGAGCGCATGAGCATGTTATGGAAGTGAACACCCACCAATGACTGTTGGGATCGTCAATTTGGTGGCTGTCAGAGTCCAGAAAATAAGGTCTGATTTCCTGAGATACATATATTTTTACGACCAGCGGGCCAGTTATCGAAACCGATACTTCTCCGGTTTAAAAATCATGCTAGTTATTGTGTGTACCTTCTGTGAAATCTTTATGCAAGTTCTCGTTGATACTTTAAACTGTTAGCCCGGATTTCTCACGAGTATGTTGGATAAAATCATGTAACTTCATGGATGACAATAACTTAAACTTATACCATTTTTTACTGCCAAATTATCATTACAGTCTGTGACAGGCTGCGAAAGTGGCCTTTCAGCTGCGTTGAAGGACAAATCACCTGCTCAACGTACCAACGTACGTCTGCGCGGTCATTTGCCCTTCGCCTTGCTGAAAAACAAATTTCTTGGTAAGAAATCCGGGTTAGCACGTTAAAAAATATAGACAAATATGAGTATAGATTTACGCAGCGATACGGTCACAAAACCGACGTCGGAGATGCTCCGGGTTATGATGAACGCCGAGGTGGGGGATGATGTATTCGGGGAGGACCCCACCGTAAATGCGCTGGAGGACAAAGTCGCCGAGTGTTTTGGCATGGAGGCCGGACTGTTTGTGCCCAGTGGAACGATGGGAAACCAGTTGTGTATCAAGGTGTTGACCCGTCCCGGGGATGAAGTGATGATCGAGGAAAAGGGGCATATTTTCAATTATGAAGGGAGCGCCGCTGCAATATTTTCTTCAGTTCAGCTGCATACTGTAAAAGGGCAGCGAGGTAAATTAAGCGCGGATCTTCTTTGGGACAGGCCCCGGGGGCAGTTTGACTGGGAACCCCGCACGAGGGTTATCTCCCTGGAAAACAGCACCAACAAGGGAGGAGGGGCCTGCTACACCCGGAAGGAGCTGAATGCCCTTCGGAAATTTGCTGACGAACATGATCTCAGGATACATCTTGACGGGGCCCGCCTCTGGAATGCGGTGATCGCGACCGGTATCGACCCCGCTTTTTTTGGCCGGGTGGCCGATACCATCAATGTGTGTTTTAGCAAGGGACTGGGTGCCCCCGTAGGCTCCATGATATTGTCTTCAAAAGAGCATATCCGGCGGGCCCGCCGGTTTCGGAAAGCGATGGGCGGAGGAATGCGCCAGGTCGGTATTCTGGCAGCTGCGGCCAACTACGCCATGGACCACCACTGGAGCAAGCTGGAGGAGGACCACCGGCGCGCAAAAGAGCTGGCATCGACGATCAATACCTGTGGCGGGCTTTCCATCGATCCTGATTCAGTAGAAACGAATATTGTAATCTTTGACCTGCTGGAAGAAAAGGCGGAAACAGCCCTGCAAAAACTCGGCCAGCACGGCGTACAGATGGTGCCCTTTGGTCCCCAAACAGTGCGTGCGACCCTGCATCACCAGGTGACCGACGATGATGTGGCTAACGTTCAGCAGGTGCTGAAACAACTGTTTGACTGATCTGCCGTGCCGGCCATCACGCACTTGACCCGCAGTTCCCTGGAAATCAGTTTTGCTAAACTGTGCCCTGTCAACGATGAAGATTCAGCTCTGCTGGAACGCAGATCACACTGATTGTTGCAGATCATCACGGAATAATCGCTATAACAGCATCTTTCCAGGCTGCCTGCGCAGATCGGTATAATCGTTGGTTTATCCGAGCTCGTTCAGAAACGACCCGAAATCCAGGATTTGACGTAACCCCAAGCTCCCCTATGTGTCGGTATTCACTGCCTTCTGCTATCTTTTAAAGCGGGATCAAACCTGTCCTGAATTTGACCTGCGTTTGATTTCGTCTTTGTAATATAGTGGCCGCCTCGCACAGACGCCGATAAAAAGTATTTTCAGGTGTTCAGGTTGCAACAACCGGTCATTCATCCATTCCAACTTTGTCGGTTCGAGCTGCTGGGCACCCGGAATATATTCTCCTGATGTGGTAAGTGGCTTCTATCAAATACTGGCAAAAACGGGCAATAAAAGCTGTGATAGGGGATTGGCACTTCAAAATTTCTACTCTTCTTGATGAAAGATCTTGGGCATATCGAAAATATATTACCGCAGATTTTCCGGTAAACACCGCACTTTTTTAAATCCCGAAAATAAAGGTAAAAGCCTACAGAACGATTTTATATGTAGGGAAATCCCTTACGCGTTTATAAGGGATTGACCCACAAGATGCAGAAATGTATTTTTAATAAAGTATATATCGGCTTTAGGAATGCATTGGGAACGTTTTAATAATATTATCATATACAGGCTAGCATAGTTTGCTGCTTATCAACATTGACAGGTGGATGAACTACGGTGAAACTTCTTTGGGATTATGGAAAACTACATACTGAATAAAGAGTTGAAGAGTCTACAGTTTACGGTATGGAATGAAGGGGTAAGAGAAGGACAGGCACATTTTGAGGGCAACTTGAAAGAAACCCTGGCCTATCTGCAGGAAAATTCAAATAAAGGTATGGAAGTTTCAGCATTTGACCCGGAGTATATGCATTCCCTGCAACCGGTACCTGCCATGCAATGGCTTATTTGGTATTACCGTACGGCCCTGACCTTTTTGGAGGAAAACGATTTTGAAACGGCTGAATTGATACCCTATCCCTCCAATTCCAGTTCTTAACCTGTTTACAAATTTGAAGAGTTGCGTCATAACGTCAATAAACCATCTTTTTTATGTCAACAGAGGAAATGTTCAAGGTTAAACAAGATTTAACTCCATTGGCAAATGCAAGCCTGATAAATCAAGGTTTTCTGCGAACCATCCTTGAAACACAATCTAAAATATTAGCCCATATTGAAGGCCGGGAACAAGAACAGGTCATTGAAGGGCTGTATGATCGTGTGAATGAAAATATATGTCACGCGGTGGAGCAGCACAGGGAAAAATTTCCGGAAGTATACTTGGATTGACTGCCGGCCGGGGAGCTGGAACCCGGTGGTATTCTGATTTTTGGGGCGCTTTATATTCATCGACTGTCGCTTTTTTTGGATACAACCCTTCGGAACCGGTGACTAGCTGCTTGTGATGAGCGGTACCGGTCCCGAATTTTCTGTCTGACCAGGCGAGGGGAGTACTCTTTCCAACGCGGTGTGCTTAAAATGTCGCAATCAGATTCATTCTCAAGTATTGGTTGCGTGGATGTCTGGCAATTTCCTGCATGCCAGGTGGTTCCCGGAAAGCCTTTTGACCTGAATGTGGTTAGCAGGCTTATTTTACCATTCTGTGAGAAAATTAAGGGGTACTGCTTCAAAAGTTATTTAAAAATATTATCTATCTTTAATTATTTGATATTTATAAATTTATAGCTAAAATTAGGAAAGCATTTGGGAGGAGACGTAATTCTGGTATCATCCTTTCAACAATCATATAGATTTGAATAGGTTTAAAATTGATATCAGGATAGAGAGAGAAATAGATTTACAGGCGTTGTGAAAGTAGTATCTGAGACATCGATCCATCTCTTCCTGAGCAGAAGACACATTTAATCATCTATAAGACAAAAAGAGGGATAAATCATGGAGACGACGTACATTTTGAACAAAGAACTGAAAAGCCTTCAATTTTCAGTATGGGACAAGGATAGTTACCGGGGACATTCGCATTTTGTTGGCGATGTGGTAGAGACTGCAAAGTTTCTTCGGGAGAACGAAACCGATGACATGGAGGTTTCAGCGCTCGACCTTGAGTACATGCATTCTCTTGAACCTATTCCTGCCGTAAAATGGTTGATCTGGTACTACCAGACAGCACTCACCATATTAGAGGAGAATGATTTTGACGAGGCGGTGCTGGTACCCTATCCAAGCAGTTCGCTGGAACTGGTGAGCTGAGCTACGGGGTAGCAGCAATCCCAAACGGGTAGCTCTATTCGGCTCCTGTTTCCGCCAGTTGTACTGATTGGCAGGAGACAGGAGCGCTTTTTAAGGTTCATTTTTTCTTCACTCAAAAAATGAACAGGGAAAGCTGATAAACGGAGTTGGACACAAGAGCGGGGACATTTCACCTCCTCCCGGAGGGAGATGATCGACTTCAGCCGTCCTAGCGTCGGTATGAGGGGTTACCGATCGCCAAGCGAACTCTTGCAGTCAGGAGAACACCTCCCCGGTACATTCCGTTAAAACACGGAATTCAGGTACCCTCCTCAAGGAAGGACGTTACATCAACGCTGTTTATCCCAAGTTGACATTAATAAAGAATAAAGATAGAGAATCAAGATCTTTCGGCATTAATGGCTTCTCGTCGGCGCTTGCTTATTCCCATTACAAAGATCGGGACGACGTAGAGGGTGAGGATGGAGCCAAAGAAGAGTCCCCCGATCACTGCGCGGGCCAGGGGCGTCCAGATTTCGGCACCGGTACCGATTCCCAGCGAAAGGGGGATCATCGAGCAGATGGTGGTCAGTGCGGTCAGCAGAATTGGGCGCATTCTGCGCTTGCAGGCCTCAATAACATTGTCGAATTCAGTGTCGGAATGGGCATTATTCTTGGTATACAGGTGCATGTAATCCACCAGCACAATTCCGTTGTTGACGATGATACCCACCAGCATAAACATGCCGATAAACGCAGTGGCGCTCAATGGGGTCAGCGACAGCCAGAGTCCCACAAGTGCTCCGAAAAAGGCCAGCGGAATAGAAAACCATATGACAAAAGGATCGCGGAAGTTTTCAAATAGCGAAGCCATGATCATGTAGGTTAGCGCAAGGGCAAAAAGAAGTGACCACATAACCTCGTTAGCCCCCTCGTCAGCATCGCTGGTGCCGCCGGTAAATTCGTACCGGTAACCTTCGGGAAGAACAACCTCCTGTTGAATCAGGTCGATGACCTGCTCCCGATACTGGTTTGGATTTCCGGCGACCTGGATGTTAACATCGAGCACCGTTTCTCGGTCGCGCCGGGATATCTCATTGACCCCCTCGGTGCTTTCAAAACGTCCCAGTCCGGCCACGGTCACGCGCTGGCTGTCGACTTGAATCAGCTCGAGGTCGAACAGCTCTTCACGACTGGTCAGCGCCGCTTTTTGAGCACGCACCTGAATGGGAACCTCCCGGCCTTTTTGTCGAAGATATCCTACCCTCGTGCCCTGCACCTGGGTTTTGAGCGAAGTGGCCACTTCATTCAGCGAGCTGCCCATGCGACTAATCCGCTGCCGGTCCACATGAAACTGCATTTCAGGCGTGGGATCGGTGCGGCCGTTATCGACAGAGATGACGCTGGAATCAGCAAGCATCTCCCTCTCAATTTTATCTGAAATCGCCTGCAAAATCTCAATATCAGGACCGACAAGACTCAGCTGTATTCCGCCGCCAAAACCGCCAAAGCCCCCTCCGCCACCGCGTATATTCAGCTCAACACCAGGAGCCGAAAGTTGCTGACGAAGGCGCGCTGAAAATTCATTCGTCGTTACCTCCCGCTCGCTTTCGTCAACCAGGTTGACCGTAATTTCTCCTATATTGGTGCGGCTGGTAAAACCACGCTGACCAATATTGGTGATAACCGTTTCAACTTCAGGATACTGTTCAATCTCTGTTCCAAAGCTTCGTATCACCTGTGCCGTGCGTACCAGTTTTGTACCCGATGGCAGCTCCACCGTCATGGAAACCTGGCCGGAATCAGACTCGGTAAAAAATTCAAATTCAAGGGTATTGTAGAGTGTATATGTTCCCCCCAACAGGGCGGCGACGAAAATGAGAACAATCCACTTCCGAAACATCAGCCAGCGCAGGGTACCGGCATACCAGTCTTCCAGCTTGTGAATACCCTTGAATGAACCACTGTGTCGCTTGAACTCCTCTTTATTCAAAAATAGCAGGGAGAGCACCGGAACAAGGATAATTGAGGCGATAAATGAGATAATAATGGCAATACTGATCGTGAGTGCAAACTGGGCAAAAAACTGACCCTGTACTCCTGAAATACCCACAATAGGTACAAAGACGCCCAGTGTGGTCAGGGTTGCGCCGAGCAGGGCCCCGATGACTTCATTGGTCCCCTCGAGGGCGGCCTGCATTTTGGGGAGATCCTCTTCCAGTTTTCGGGCAATGCTTTCGGAGACTACGATTGCGTTATCCACCAGCAGCCCCACGGCCAGTGCGAGCGCGGTGATTGTAAGGATATTGAGCGTAAGTCCGGCGGCGTACATGGCGGCAAAGCTGGCAGTAACAGAAACCGGGATCGTAGCTGCCACCACCAGTGAAATGCGCCACCCGCCCATAAAAATCAACAGCACAATAATAACAACGATCAGCGCCGCCAGGGCCGACTGGGTGAGATTGGAAATGGAGTTTTCAACATTTTCGCCGTCATTGGTGAGAACCTGGAGGTTTACGCCGGGAGGTAGGTTGGCGTTGATGGAGGGCAGTTCAGCCAGCACCGCGTTGGTGACATCCAGCGTGTTGGCGTCCGATTTTTTTTGGACTTCAACCGTGACGCTGTTTTTGCCGTTGATCTCGACCAGGGTGGTAACCTCGGCGTAACTGTCTTCAACTTCGGCCACATCCTTGATCCTTACCGGAATCCCGTTGTCGGAGATCTTGATGATGGTTTGTCCGATCTCCTCCACATTTTGGTACATTGATTCGGCAACCAGGCTAAAGTTGTTTTTGCCGGTGATGATATTTCCCATCGAAACCTGGGCGTTGTTAGACCGAAGTACGGATTCGATATCAGCAGGTACCAGCTGGTGCTGGGCGAGCGACATGGGGGAAACGTTGACATAGATCTGGCGCTGCAGTCCCCCGCGGGTATCGGCCGAGGCTACCCCCTCCAGGCGCTCGATACGGGGTTCAATAAACTCCACCCCCAGGCGGCGCAGCTCATCCAGTCCCTTGTTTTCGGTGTCAAGGCTGAGCCGCATAATCGGGAAGTTGTCGGGATCAAACTGGAAGATAACTGGTTCTGCAGCCTCTTCGGGCAGTTCATTCCGGATTCGGGCAATCGCTTCCCGCACTTTGAGCTCGGTATTGCGGATATTGATCCCGGTTTGGAGTTCCAGTATTATAAAAGCGCTTCCCTTGCTGATATTGGCCCTCATCTCATCAATCCCTTCAATTGAAGAGATGGCGCCCTCCAGCGGCTCCACAACCAGTTTTTGCATATCCTCGGGGGCCACATTGCTGTAGTTCGACTGCACCGCAAGGATCGGGATATTGAATGAGGGATAGAGGGTTACCTTAAGGTTGGAAAGCGAAAATACACCAAAGCCGATGACAACCAGGGTGATCATGATAACGGAGATGGGCCGGCGGAGAACCCGACCGGCGACAGTGAACTTTTTCATAATACGGTCTTCTTAGGTTTCATCGGTTTCCGTTAGGGGGTCGATTTTGTGTACGGCATCGAAGCCCAGCTTTTCTACCGTGCGGTTGATCAGCATGTAGAGGCAGGGTACGACAAAGAGCATCAGTACGGTCGACATCGTCAGCCCTCCAATTACGGTCCGGGCCATCGGACTCCAGGTTTCGGACCCCGAACCGAGCTCCAGGGCCAGCGGCACCATCGACAAAATAGTGGTAAAGGCAGTCATCAGGATCGGCCGCAAACGTCGCCCCGCGCCCTCGACGATGGCATCGTGGCGCGACATTTTCCTTGCCTGCAGGATTTTGATATAATCGATCATCACGATTCCGTTATTCACAACAATACCGGAGAGCAATATCAATCCCACCATCGACGTAACGCTGACAGAGGTGCCTGTCGCCCAGAGTACCAGCAGGACGCCCGTGAGTGCCAGCGGGATCGTCAAAATAATGATAAACGGTTCCACCAGGCTTTCAAACTGGGAGGCCATGACCATGTAGGTGAGGATACCCGCAATGATAAATGCAATCAGCAGGTAGTTAAATGAGTCTTGCTGTTCTTCGGCCGAACCCGCAATTTGGTAGCGATATCCCTCCGGCCAGTCAATAGTGTTGAGTTGTTCACGGGCGCGGTCAGAGGCGGTTTTCAGATCGATGCCGGAGAGATCCGCGGAGACTTCAGTGACACGCTCCTGGTTGACGCGAATGATATTTGTCGGCCCGCTGTACCGCTCAACACGCGCCAGGTTCGAAAGCGGAACCCAGTCGCCCGAAGGCGTTTCTACCTGGATATTGCGCAAGTCGCTGACAGAAGCCTTGTCGGTCTCTTCCAGCTGCACGCGTACTTCGAACTCGATACCCTGGTCAACGTAGGTTGTGGCCAGGTTGCCCTGCACTGCATCGCTGATAGCCGAGGCCACCTGCGAGGTGTTCATCCCTATACGCGAGATGCGCTCCCGGTCCATTGTGATGCGCAGTTCCGGGCGTCCCTGGTCGGCGGTACTGAATACATTTACAATCCCATCGATATTATCCAGCCTTGCTTTAACTCCATCGGCCAGCTCCTGTTTGGTGGAGGCCTCAAATCCATAGACCTGCACAATCAGTCCGTTTTCCGCTTCCGGGCTCAGCGGGTCTTGTTGCACTTCTTTAATTTCGGTGCCCGGTACGATTTCGAGAGCATCCAGAAGGCTGGAGGTTATTTCGGCCTCGGGGCGCTCCCGCTGTTCCTGGGGAATCAGTTCAATACGGACGGTGCCCTGGTAGCCCCCGGGGTTGTCGGCCCCTTCGATCCCCTCTTTATCTCCAAAATCCGAAACAACAAGCCGGGCTTCCGGCACTTCCCGGTCGATAATTGATTCGACTTGCGAGATCGAGCGTTCCAGCTCCAGCAGGCTGACCCCGGGCTCGCGCTGGACATCCAGAATAAACCGGTTGTCATCCACCTTCGGGAAAAACTCTCCGCCCAGGAGGCCAAATAGAGGAAGAGTAGCCAGGAAAAGGACAACGGCAGATACTATGACAAGCCCGCTGTGGTCAAGCAAACCGTCCAGGGTATTCTTGTAGGAATTTTCCAGCCGCTGCAGGTAATTGCTGATCGCCGGTCCCACTTTTTCTGAAAAGAATGAACCGGTTTTTTTACCGATAAACATGGCGCTGATGTACAGAGGGTATACCAGCGCACCCAGCAGCAGGAGGGGAGAAGCCGCAATTCGCTTGTAGATATTATCCCGGCTCCAGTCCAGCAGTTTTTTGAGATAGTTCCGGGTATCCCGATCATCTTCTTCATCGGTGTCGAGCAGCTGTGAGCTCATCATGGGGATGATGGAGAGCGCGACCAGGGACGAGACGGAGAGGGCAAACGAGATAGTAAGAGCCAGGTCTCTGAACAGGAAGCCGGCAATACCGGGAACGAAGAGGATCGGGATAAAGACCACGAGGGTCGTCAACGTTGATATGACCACCGGCACGGCTACCTCCTGGGCGCCAAATACTGAGGCTTCCTTGCGATTGTGTCCCTCCTCCTTAAACCGGAATATATTTTCGAGGACGACCACGGCATCATCCACCACCATGCCTACCGCGAGCGTTAGTCCCGACAGCGATATGATATTGAGGCTCAGGTCCGCCCAGTCCATGATGCTGAATGTGGAGATGATGGAGACGGGAATGGAGATCGCAATAATGAGGGCTGAGCGACCGCTGTGGAGGAAGGCAAGCAGGATAAGCACCACCAGGATTACGGCCTGCAGGCCGGTCCACAACAGGTTGTCAATCGACATTTCGATGAAGTTCGCCTCGTTGGTGAGCACGTCGATGTTGACGTCTCCGGGCAGAATCTCCTGCAGGTCATCGATGCTCTCCACCACGGCGTTGGCTGTAGTCACAACATTGGCATCGCTCTGGCGGTAAACATTGATGATGACCCCTTCATTGCGGTCGACATGCACATTGCCGATCGGCTGGGCCACCCCGTCTTCCACATCAGCAACATCTGCCAGCCGCAGCGGTTCGCCTTCACGTTCGGCGATAATCGTATTGCGGATCTGCTCCACGTTTTCAAACTCCCCGATGGTGCGAAGGGAGTAGATAGTTCGGCCCTCGACGAGTTCTCCGGCGGGAACCTGGATGTTTTCCTGCTGCAGTTTGCCGGCGATGGCTGAAATGCTGAGATTGTACGAGCGCATCTCCTCATTGCTGATATCAATATTTATCTGGCGTTCGTATCCCCCCGATGTTTCGCTTGACGCCACCCCTGGTATACGCTCCAGGCGCTGTTCCAGCTGCTGCTTTGCGATCGTGCGAATTTCGCGGGGACTCCGAATATCGGAGGTCAGGGTGAGCACGATGATCGGTTCCTGGTTGGGATCGTAGGAAAACACAATCGGCTGTTCGGCATCGTCGGGGATGGTACGGCGCACAAAATCGAGCTCTTTCCTTACATCCGATTCTGCGATATAGAGGTCGGTACCCCAGTCAAACTTCAGTTTAACCACCGACGCGCCCTGGTTCGAGATTGAACGGACCCTGCGCACGCCGCTGATACTTCCTACCGCTTCTTCTATTGGGCGGGTGATAAGGGTTTCTATATCGCCGGGCGCTACGCCCTCGTAGGTGGTATACACGGTAATCGTGGGGAAGGATACATCCGGGTATAGATTTAATCTCAGGTTGGAGAGCCCGAACAGACCAAAGCCAATGACAATAAGGCTGGTCATGAAAAAGGTGACCGGCCGCTCAACCGCTTTTCTGGCTAACGCTTTCATATTGTTGGATTGTGATTCTTGGCTGGAATTTTAGTGTGGCTGAGCTTTTCTTAATCTGTTTCTTGTGTTTCCGGTGTTTCAATGGGTATTGCTTCCGGATCCTCGAAGTCCTGCTGATCCGCAACCCGAACGCGGGTACTGTCATCCAGGCTGTTTTGCCCGGTAATCACTATTTCATCACCCGGCTGAATGCCTTCCAGTACCTCTATGCGGTCGCCCTGTTCAATTCCCAGTTTTAGTTCACTGCGGACTGCAAGCGTATCATTCCGAACAACAAATACAGAGTAACTGCGCTCCAGCTGAATGGTGTTCGACTCCGGTTCAATGAGGGTTTGTACATTTTCGACAAGGGCGGCCCGCGGTATGACGACCGCATTTTCATGAGTTTCAACGTTGATAGTGGCCTGAACCAGCACACCCTGGTATATATTCTGGCCCTGCTCGGTCAGGCTGATCACCACTTCCCCGAGTCCTGTTGAGGGATCCAGGCGGGGACTAATCTTGGAAACTCTCCCTTCTCCGGTCACATCCGGGTGATTTGAGACGCTAAATGTCACTGGCTGTCCTATCTTTACGTTGCGCCACTCTTCAAACGGGAGGTATACGCGACATTGATACCCGGTTAGGTTGGCAATCTCATAGGCTGTCTGCCCGGTTGTGGCAAGATCGCCTTCCGATATATTTCTCGTGAGTACGACGCCATAAACCGGAGATCGGATTTCCGTGTTCATCAGGTTTTCACGGCTCTGTGTCAGGTTGGCCCGTGAGGCTTCATACTGCGATCGGCTGTTTTGAAACGTTGCCCTGGCATTGTCAAATTCGGTGGAACTGATCAGCTCCTTTTTAAATAGTTCCTGCTGGCGCTGAAACTGCAGGCTGTCGCGTACATAGGCGGCCCGGCTCTGTTCCATCTGCGCTTTGGCCTGCTCAAACTGATCTCTGAACGGCACGTCATAAATTTTGGCAAGCGGGTCACCCGGTTGTACCGTATCCCCGAGGTCCGAGTGAATCTTCGTGATCCTGTTTGACACCTGGGGAACGACATTGACGATCTCCTGGGCACGGATATTTCCAAATGATTTGATCTGCTGGGAAATATCACGGGTTTCTGCTGTTATTGTTTCAACGCTCGTTGCCGGAGGGGGAGAATTGAAGTTTTCCCCGCCGGGATTTGCGCCTCCCCCGCTACAGGCTTGAAGTAACAGGAGAGCTGAAAGTATTACAAATATTGATAAATTCGTTTTCGTTTGAATCACGTTAACTCAGGTTTTGATTTTGATGTCTGCGGAATTGGGGCGGCGCCATGCAACTTGAAGGTTCAGATATGGTTCCATTCATTTCGCCCCGAGATATTGAGTGTTACCCTAATGATTACGGAAACCCTACGAATAATGAGTGCTTGGGTTACAAACTTTTAGATATTAGCATAACTTACTGTTATTGCCTCGGTTAAAAAGTTATAAAGGTTGGCTTGATCTACAGGGTGTGATGGTATCACCTCTCCATGAAATTTGATTTGTGCATGGATAATCGGTTTTAATCCAATCATAACGGGTAGCGACAATTTGATCGCCTAAGGGAGAATAACAAGCAAAACTGAATGAAATTTGAGGGACTTGACGAAACCTGTGCCTTACCTGGCCCAGCCAATTCACTCATTTACAGAGGATTTGAAAAACCAGCAATTTTGTTCAGAGTCAAAGGCCTGCCCGAAATCAAAACCGCAATTAATACTCCATACATGAGGACTTCGAATGCGTGAAAATGTCGGGACTGGGTAAAACATTCGAATCACCGTTCGGAGGGAGTTGTATTCCCGCCTTACTCTGCTATATGAAGTCGGTGGTACAACCACCTCCCAACTAAGCTTCAGGTTCTGGAAAGGTCTCTTGATGAATGTGTCTTTGAGTAATCACGTGAGACGAGAACACCAGTACAATCATTATTAGGGCTTTTATGAAAAAGTCTTGCAGATCTTGGCCTTGACAGAGGTATTCGTCGTATTAATTGAAAAAATGCTTCTCGTACCAAAGTCACCACTTGCAACGTGTTCAGGAGACCAATATTGGAACCCTCGACCTTCAACCTTCAACCTTCAACCTGCAACCTGCAACCTGCATGCCCTATCTGTGAAGGTGGTAGCTCCAGGCCGAGGGGGATTACGCGTCCCCCCGTACTAATGATTTGTGGAATTTGTCGGTATTAGCGCTCCAGCATGTTGCGTATTCCCACCTCGAGGCCGCGCAGTTCCGCAAGCCCGCGGAGCCGACCAAGGCCCGAATATCCGGGATAAGATTCTTTCTGAAGGTCGTCGAGCATGCGGTGGCCGTGATCCGGTCGCATCGGGATATTCAGATCCGTTCGCCCTTCCTCCCTGCGGCGGTGCTGTTCCCGGATGAGTGCGTACATCACCTCAAACATGCCGGCATCGCCCTCCAGGTGATTTGCCTCATAAAAGCTGCCGTCGTCCTCGCGTTGCACACTTCTCAGGTGGATAAAGTTGATGCGATCTCCCAGTCGCTCAACCATTCCGGGCAGGTCATTGTCGGCCCGTGCCCCGTAAGACCCGGTACAGAACGTAAGCCCGTTGAATGGGGTGTCGATCACGTTGGTAAGCTCCCTGGCATCGGCTTCGGTGCTGACAATACGGGGGAGCCCGAACAGCGGGTAGGGAGGATCATCCGGGTGTATCGCCATGCGGACGCCGTGCTCCTCGGCCACGGGGATAATCTCTTTTAGAAAATCATGCAGGTGTTCGCGCAGTTGCCGATCGTCGATATCGTCGTATTCGGCCAGAAAATCACGGAACTTTCCCACCGTCATCTTTTCGTCGCCCGGCATTCCCAGCAAAATGGTTTCGGTCAGCTCCTGTATGGCGGCTTCATCCAGGGAATCCAGGTATTTTTGGGCTTTTTCCTGCTCTTCTTCGGAATAGTCGTTGTTCGCTTCTTCGCGTTCCAGGATGTAGAGATCAAACGCCGTGAAGGCGGTTTTGTCGAAACGAAGAGCCGTGGAGCCATCCACCAGCTCAAAATCTATATTGGTGCGGGTCCAGTCGGTCAGCGGCATAAAGTTGTAACAAACGGTGTGGATTCCACACTCGGCCAGGTTTCGGATCGACGTTTTATAATTCTCGATCCATTTTTCATGCTCACCGGACTGTTTTTTGATATCCTCATGCACCTGGATGCTCTCGACGACCGACCAGGTGAGGCCCTCATCCTCGATCTCTTTTTTTCGCTTAGTAATCTCTTCAACGCTCCATGCCGCGCCCGTGGGCAGGTGGTGCAGGGCGGTAACGATGCCCGTCGCTCCCGTTTGTTTTATTTCAGGCAGCTTAATGGTGTCGTAGGAGCCGTACCAGCGCCATGTCTGTTCAAATTGCATAAATTGTCGCCTATAAAATTAATTAAGTGTTAGTTTCGTACTGATCTTACCAGCTCGATCGTATTTCGCACATGCTCCTCGAGTCCTTCGAAATCCCTGTTTGCCAGGTGCTCTTTGGTTATCAGGTCGGAGCCCATGCCAACGCAGGCAGCCCCGGCGTTGAACCAGCCCGAAAGATTTTCTTTGGTTGCTTTAACACCGCCGGTCGGCATCAGGCTGGTCCAGGGACAGGGAGCAGTCACGGCCTTGATGAAGCCGGGACCGAGTTGGCTGCCGGGAAATATCTTCACAATTTCGGCGCCCAGCTCTTCCGCTTTTGATATTTCGGTCAGTGAACCGCAGCCCGGCGACCAGAGCACTTTTCTGCGGTTGCAGACTTTGGCGACATCTTCTTTCAGCATGGCCGAAACCACAAAGTTGGCTCCCATCTGCATGTAGAGAGAGGCGGTGCCGGCGTCGGCTACCGAGCCCACACCCATGATCAGCTCCGGCAGTTCCTGTTCAGCGAACTTATTCAGCTCTGCAAAAATTTCATGGGCGTGATCCCCGCGGTTGGTGAATTCCAGCAGCCGGGCTCCGCCCTTGTAGCAGGCCTCCAATACGTTTTTACTTAGCTCAAGATCATTGTGGTAAAACAGCGGAACGAGCCCTTCCGCCTTCATGGTGGTTGCTACTTCAATTCGGGTAAATCGTGCCATGTCAAGAAATTTTTGATATTGAAATTAGGAATCACAAGCGGATTGCCAGGTATAGAAACCAGAGGCCCTTGCTGATTTCGGTTTCACAAAGGCCTCTATTGATAATAATTGTTAAATGCTGGTCAGGGCATTCTGTGTTATATATAATACAGGAATTCGCCCTTTTACCGGGATACCCGTCCGGAGGCGTCGCCCTCCATCAGCTTTTCGACCTCTTCGACGGTCGAGAGGTTGGCATCGCCGTAGATGGTGTGCTTCAGGCAGGAAGCGGCCACAGCGAAGTCAAGGGCTTTCTGGTCGTCTCCGTCAAAATTGATCAGCCCATAGATCAGTCCCGCCATGAACGAGTCGCCCCCGCCTACGCGATCCACAATATGGGTGATGTCGTAGGTGGTGGTATCCAGGAATTCCTCCCCGTTGTACAGCACGCCCGACCACGTGTTGTGGGAGGCGCTGATAGAGCCTCGCAGGGTCGTGATAATTTTCTTGGACCGGGGGAACTGCTCATAGAGTTGTTCGCAGACCGAACGGTAGGCTTCCGAATCCACGGTGTCGCCCTTGGTCACATCTACGTCGGCCGGGTGAATTCCAAAATGTTTTTCAGCGTCCTCCTCGTTTCCGAGAATGATGTCGCATCCTTCCACGAGTTCCGGCATTACGTCTCCGGGCTCTTTACCGTAGTTCCAGAGTTTGGCACGGTAGTTCAGGTCGGTGGAGACGGTCACGCCCAGCTCGTTGGCCGCTTCTATAGCCTCTTTGGTGGCGTCGGCAGCCCCTTGTGATATCGCCGGGGTAATGCCGGTCCAGTGAAACCACTGCGCCCCGTCAAAGACCTTTTCCCAGTTGATCATCCCCTTTTTAATCGTGGAGATGGCCGAGTGAGCGCGGTCGTAGACCACTTTGCTTCCGCGGCTGACGGCCCCGGTTTCCAGGAAGTAGATTCCCAGCCGTTCTCCCCCAAAAATAATGTTGTCGGTTTGAACGCCCCGTTTTCGCAGTTCGCCGAGCGCGCATTGGCCGATGTCGTTGTCGGGCAGCCGGGTCACGAACTCCGCCGGCATCCCGAATGTGGCCAGGGAAGAGGCTACGTTCGATTCGCCCCCGCCATAGACCACATCAAACGAGGCGGCCTGTGAAAATCTTAATTTTCCCGGTGGTGAAAGTCGCAACATGATTTCACCAAAAGTGACTACTTTATCCATATCAATCCCTTCCTTGTGTTAGCTTTATTTAAAATTCGAAATATGAGTTTGCGTTTTGGTAGCAGATATCGGAAATAATTTTACCGGTCCATTCGATATCATCGGGCATCTGGCCGTTTGCCAGGTCAGCGCCGACAAGATTGCAGAGCGTTCGCCGGAAATACTCGTGCCGGGGATAAGACAGAAAGCTCCTGGAATCGGTCAGCATCCCTACAAAGCAGCTCAGGATTCCCATGTTGGAAAGTACATTCATCTGCTCTTCCATGCCATCTTTCTGGTCGAGGAACCACCATGCCGATCCGTACTGCATCTTGCCGCGGACCGTCCCGTCGTTGTAGTTGCCGGTCATGGTGGCAAATATCGCATTATCTGCCGGGTTGAGGTTATAAATAATGGTTTTCGGCAGCTCCTTGGTTTTGTCCAGCGTGTCAAAAAACTGCACCATGCTTTCTGCCTGGCTGTAGTCGCCGATGGAATCGAACCCGGAATCGGGGCCGAGCTGCTCCATCATGCGGCTGTTGGCGTTGCGGAGGGCACCGAGATGAAATTGTTGTACCCAGCCTTTCTGCGCGTATCGACGTCCCAGTTCAAGCAAGATGGCATATCGCAGCGACTGCTGCTGTCGCAGACTAAGATCTCCGCCGCTGCGGACAGTATCAAAATATTTTTCAATTTCCTTCTTTCCAACCGGCTCCCCCTGCAGCGTTTTGATCCCGTGATCCGACAGGCGGCAACCATGATTTTCAAAAAAGTCCATCCGGTTGAACAGCGCCTCCAGCAGGTCGTCATAATTGGTTATGCTGATGCCGCTGGCCGACTCCAGTTTCTGCAGGTAGTTGTTGTAGGTATCGGGATCGCTGAAATTGTAGGCCGCATCGGGGCGGAAGCCGGGCAGAACTTTTACCTCAAAACCATCCTGCTTGATTGCCCGGTGATGTTCAAGTGAGTCGGTGGGGTCATCGGTCGTGCAGATCACCTCCACATTCATGCGGGTGACCAGGCTGCGGGCGCTAAATTCGGGTTCCTGCAACATTTCCGTACACCGGCTGTAGATCTCATCAGCCGTATCGGGGGTCAGCAGCTTGTCGATCCCGAAATACCGCTTCAGTTCCAGGTGACTCCAGTGATGCAATGGATTGCGCAATGTGTAAGGGACGGCTTCGGCCCACTTGTCAAACTTGGTTTTATCATCGGCCTCACCGGTGATAAATTTCTCATCCACACCCAGCGTCCGCATGGCCCTCCATTTGTAGTGGTCGCCGCGGAGCCATATGTCGGTCAGGTTTTCAAACTTGCGATCGGCTGCCAGGTCCCCCGGCGGAAGGTGGCAGTGGTAGTCAATAATCGGTTGGTCAGCCGCGTAATCATGATATAGAGTTTCGGCGGGTTTTGAGTCGAGAAGAAAATTTTCAGATATAAAATTACTCATAATACTGTTCCTAAATTAAGACTGTAGAGGCAGATGCAATCGTTTGCAGAAATAAATATTTGTTTTAAGAATTGCAAAAAAAATCATTCATTTTCACAAAAAGATGTGACCATGCCGGGATGGTGTTACCGTTTCTTCAGTGTGGAGGCCCTGGTTATGAGTTTGGGTTCCAGCACCTTTTGCTGAGGTTCGAACTCCTGCTCCTTCGATTTCATCTGCTGGAAAAAAAGTTCAGCGGCCATTTTCCCCATCTTGTTAGTCTGCTGGTCGATGGTGGTCAACGGGGGATCAACCAGGGAGGTGAACTGCTCGTTACTGAACCCGGCGACGGCGATTTGCCCCGGCACGTCGATATTTTTCTCTTTCAACACCTGGATGGCGCCGATGGCCGCGTAGTCACTTGCCGAAAAGATCGCATCCGGGGGATTCGAGAGGGAGAGTAACTGTTTCATCGCCTCCGATCCGGAGTCAAGCTTGAGTTTGTTTTTAATGATGAGCTGCTCATCGACCGGTAAATCATGTGCTTTTAATGCGTCCTTGTAGCCTCTTAACCGTTCCTGGTAAATATTTATATGCTGTTCTCCTGCAAAATGGGCGATCCGGCTGCAACCCTGGTCAACCAGGTGCTCAACCACCTGGTAGGCGCCCCGGTAATCGTCTACGACTACGGAGCTTGTGTGAAGGGAGGGGTTGACCCGGTCATAAAAAATAAGCGGAATATTACTGTCCAGCACCTTTTGATAGTGAGCGTAATCAGCCGTTTCCATGGCGATGGATGCGAGGATGCCGTCTACCTGGGCTTCCAAAAGAGCATTGATATTTTTTTTCTCCTTTTCAAACGAATCGTATGATTGGCAAATGACGACGTTGTAACCGGTGTCGTTAGCCAGCTCTTCGACCCCCCTGATGATTGAGGAAAAAAAGTTTCTGTCTGCGGTGGGGACCAGGATTCCGAGCAGGTTGCTGGTGCCTTTACGCAGCGCAGCGGCGATATTGTTATACTGGTAGTTTAACTCCTCCGCTTTTTTTACCACCGCTTCCTTGGTTGAATCACTTATGCGGGGATGGTCCTGCAGCGCCCGGGAAACGGTTGAAGCGGTCACTCCCAGTTCGTTGGCAATATCACTAAGTCGAATTTTTTTTTCACTCATACAAATTCAGGACAAATCTTAATTATATAGCTAAAAACACTCCCGGTAATAAATTGATACGGGTATTTATTCCCTTTATTCTAACAATTTTTTATGGACTTAGTGAACTTCTTTTTTTATTGGCGGTCCTTGTAGTGGGACTTCAACCAACATTTGCAAAAGCATTTGCAATGAAAATATTATTGTAGTAGGTTATTGTTCAATCGATTGCACAAAATAAAACAAATCTGCCTTAATAGTAATTATTATCGTAGATTGTTCTGTTAAATTTAATCAGGCAATAACCTTTTATCGTTGAAATGAGCTTATAATTCGTTTGGCAGCTGGCTTGACTGCAAAAATGGATCTATTTCATTTTGACCTGACTATTGTGGAAAATACTGGGGAACTATGGGATAAGTTACGATACAAGTAACAGGCACATCTTTTGTCGGTAAAGGGGATAAACTCACATTTTTTAATTAGACAAGGAGTATGTAATGGGAGGAAATATGGATAGGTATATCTTATCAATTCGAAGTTCAACGGTGGTTCAAGTTTGTTGTATCGCTGTCTTGTGTTCGATGCTGACTGTTTCTGCGGCATTTGCGCAAGGGACCGGATCTTTTGAGGTATCAGGTACGGTAACGGAAAGCGAGACGGGCGCTCCGATTCCCGGTGTCAACGTGCTGCTTATCGGTACAACTACCGGAACAACCACGGATGCGTCGGGTGCATACCAGATCAGCGTTAACAGCGAGACCGACACCCTCCGGTATTCTTTTGTAGGGTTCCAGGACCAGGTAGTGCCCATAAATGGTCGCAGTACCATTAATATCGCCCTGGAAACAGAAACGTTTGCCGGTGAGGAACTGGTCGTCGTCGGGTATACCACCCAGGAGCGGCAAAATATTTCCGGTTCTGTCTCAAGTGTTGATGTTGAGGGACTTACCGAGGGCACCACGGGCCAGGTTACGAAGCAGCTGCAGGGACGGGCTTCCGGGGTATCGGTCGTTTCATCTGGTCAACCGGGTGAGGAACCGGACGTCAGAATACGGGGAATCAATACGTTTGGAAATAACTCTCCCCTGTATATCGTCGATGGTGTTCCCACACAGAGTATCAACTCGTTAAATCCCAGCGACATAGAATCGATGCAGGTTCTGAAAGATGCCTCCGCCGCCTCAATCTACGGCGCCAGAGCGGCCAACGGGGTTATTGTTATTACCACAAAAAGAGGGCAGGGAGATGTAACGGTAGAATACAACGGGTATGCCGGGTACAGTATCCCCAAAAGCGGGAATGTATGGAACATTTTGAGTCCCCAGGAGATGGCGGAGTTGAAATGGACGGCTATTCGGAACTCGGGTGGAAACCCCGCCCCGGATCCCCAGTATGGAGACGGGCCGGAACCGGTACTGCCGGACTACATTCGACCCGCCGGAGAAATGATCGGCGATGTTGACGAAGAAAATTACTTTGTGAAACCGGAATATAAAGATCCTGCCGAGCTCAACACGTTTAACCAAATTGTACGGGCCAACAAGCAGGGAACCGACTGGTACGATGAGATATTTTCTCCAGCAATGACAATGAACCACGACCTGTCGGTCAGTGGCGGCGGCGAAATTGGCAACTATATTCTCACCCTGAACCATTTCAATCAGCAGGGTACGCTGGACCGGACATTTAACGAGAGAACCACCGTCAGGGTCAACAGCAATTTCAATATCAGTGATAATGTTACAATCGGGGAAAATCTCTCGTACTCTCATTCCGAGAGTCCCCAGGTAAATGCTCTTAGTGAGGGCAGCGCGATAGGGATGTCTTACCGCCAGCAGCCAATTGTTCCTGTATATGATATTGCCGGCAACTTTGCGGGATCAGCCGGGCAGCAGCTCGGGCAGGCCGTAAATCCGGTGGCACAGCAGTACCGAACCCGAAATAACCAGGCGCTCAACAACAGGTTGTTTGGTAACCTTTACGCTGAGATTGATTTTGCGGACAACAAACTGCAGTTTCGTTCCAACTTCGGTGGCGAAATTGGCTCCTGGACGAGCAAGTCTTTTACCTATCCCACCTATGAAAACGCAGAAAACAACTCGGTAAATGCGTTTAACCAGGATGGATCCAAATCCTACAGCTTTACCTGGAGTAATACGCTGACCTACAAAGATGAGTTTAATGATGTTCACTCATTAGAGTTGATTGCGGGTACGGAAGCCTACCACAACCAGGGAACCAATTTCGGGGGGTCGTCTCAGGGATATTTCTCCTTCGACCCGAACTATACAAATCTCTCTACCGGATCGGGTAACCGGACCAACTACAGCAACGAGTACCGCGACGGGCTGTTGTCCTTTTTCGGGCGCGTTGATTACAATTACGACAGCAAGTACATCATAAGTGCAACGCTGAGACGCGACGGCTCCTCGCGATTTGAGAATTACCAGTGGGGCATGTTCCCGGCCGGTAGCGTGGGCTGGCGTGTTTCCCAGGAACCGTTCATGCAGGACATATCCTGGCTTTCTGAGCTGCGTGTACGCGCCGGTTACGGGGTTATGGGGAATCAGCTGAATGTAGACCCGAACAACCCGTACAACCTGTATGTGGGTGACAATTCATCCTCATTCTATCCCATCAACGGCAGCAACAACAGCGTACAGCAGGGATTTGAGCAGAGCCGTATCGGAAACCCGGATGCCAAGTGGGAAAAGAACATAAGCGGTAACCTGGGTATTGAGACCATTCTTTTCGGCGACAGACTCGAAATTGTAGCCGAGTATTACTGGAAAGACGTCAAGGATCTGTTGTTTAATCCACGGTTGGTGGGTACCGCCGGTACCGCCACACCCCCGTATGTGAATGTGGCCAATATGAAAAACAGGGGGGTCGATGCCATGGTGACTACGCTCGGAGATATCGGCAACGATTTCAGCTATAATGCGAGCCTGACCTTTACCTCGTATCAAAACGAGATCGTGAAGATTTCCGAAATCAGCGAGTATTTTAGCCAGGACAGCCGCCGATTTGGCTCGGATATCATCCGCAATGAGGTAGGTCAGCCGATCTCCTCTTTCTACGGGTATCAAATTGTGGGCTTTTTCAACAGCCAGAGCGAGCTGGACGAGGCCAACAACAGTGCTCCCAACGGCAACTACCAGACCGATGCGGATGTGGGAACTTTCCGGTATGCCGATATCAACGGCGATAATCAGATTACTGCCGACGACCGCACCTTCCTGGGTGACCCAAACCCGGATTTCACCTACGGGCTTGACCTCGGGCTCAACTACAAACGTTTTGACCTGAGCGCCTTCTTCTACGGCTCGCAGGGCAACGACATCTGGAACCAGGTAAAGTGGTGGACCGATTTTTATTCCAACTTTGCCGGTGCCAAAAGTCATGCGGCTCTGTATGATTCCTGGACGCCGGAAAATCAGGATGCCTCTCTTCCCATGCAGACCACCGGGGGCGGCGAAAGTACATCTACCGTACCGAACTCCTATTTTGTGGAAGACGGGTCATATCTGCGGATGAAGGAGCTGGTTGTCGGCTATACCCTGCCGGAAAGCCTGATCCAGCGAATATCAGCCTCCCGCCTGCGAATCTACCTGCAAGCTTCCAATTTATTTACCATTACCGGCTACAGTGGTATCGATCCTGAAATTGGAGGGGGCAATACGAATTTCGGTATTGACGAGGGAGCCTATGCAAGCACGCGCCAGTTCTTGCTCGGCATTAATCTTTCGTTCTGATAAATGAAATTATTTAACAACAAAAAGGATTGTTTTATGAACTTTTCAAGCAAAACACCAAAAATATTGGGTCTGGTTATTCTGGTCGGACTTATATATGCATGTGATTCCATTATTGAAGTTCCTGCAAAAGGGGCGTTAAGTGAAGATGTACTGGCCAACCAGGATGGGGTTGAAACACTCCTGGTCGGAGCCTATGGAGCCCTCGACGGGCAACAATTGAACTCCGAACGCAGGGAGGCCACCGACGTCAGCAACTGGGTGTACGGGAGTCTTGCCGGTGGTGACGCCCACAAGGGGGAATCGCTGGGTAACACCAACGGGTATGTCCAGATCGGAAACGGTAACTCCTCGGCCAGCATCAGCTTTTTCGACGGCAAGTGGACCGCGCTCTATGAAGGTATCAAGCGTACCAACTCGGTCCTGGAAGTGCTTCCCGAAGTGGAAGATATGAGCGAGGCCGCCAAGCAGCGGATTGCCGGTGAAGCCCGGTTCCTGAGAGGGCATTATTACTTTGAACTGAAGAAGATGTTCAATATGGTACCGTGGGTCGATGAAACTACGGAAAATCCAAACCAGCCCAACGACCAGGATATCTGGCCGAATATTGAAGCCGATTTTCAGTTCGCGTTTGACAACCTGCCGGAAGTGCAAAATGACGCAGCCCGCGTTAATAAATGGGCGGCGGCATCGTACCTGGCAAAAACCTATGTCTACCAGGAAAAATGGAACGAGGCTCAGCCGCTGTTTGATGATATCATCGCCAATGGCATGACCTCGCAGGGCGTGGCATACGACCTGATTGACGAGTTTCGCCAAAACTACAATCCGGCCCGGGAGGATGGAAACCCGGAAGCCGTTTTTGCCGTGGAAATGGTCGCCAACGACGGTACCGGCCATACCAACAATGCCAACCTGGGGATGTCTTCCGCGTTCCCGTATGGCGATACCAGCCCGTTTCCCTGCTGTGGTTACTACCAGCCAACTCAGGATCTGGTAAACTCCTATCGCACCGATGGCAACGGGCACCCGATCATCGACGTGAATGATCCCGATCCCTATAATGACCAGATGGTTACGAATGACATGGGCGTTTCCCCGGAAGATCAGTTCGACCCATATGACGGTCCCCTGGATCCCCGCCTCGACTGGACGGTCGGTCGCCGAGGAGTGCCCTATTTGGACTGGGGCCCGTACCCGGGTATCGCCTGGGCGCGCGAACCGGAAAATTTCGGTCCCTATGGACCTAAAAAGCACGTCTACTGGGCCGAGCAGCAGGCGGAGTACGCGGATCTTAACTCCTGGGCTCCGGGTTCTGCAATCAACACCTACGTGATCCGCTTTGCCGATGTGCTGCTGCTGGCGGCGGAAACCGAAGTTGAGGTTGGTTCCCTGGAGCAGGCCCGGGAGTATGTAAACCGGGTGCGCGAACGTGCCGCCAACGAAGATGGATGGGTAAACCTGGATCACAACCGGGCACAGGCGATCGCCGAAGTGGCCGACGAGAACGAGATGCTGAGTCTCGAAGATGTGGGACAGTTTGACTGGGTGATCCGGGAAGACACCGAAACCACGTTTGTATACCTCGGCGGCGGTTCTGGTGATGCAGCCAACTGGCAGGAGTATGAAATTCCCAATTATGAAATTGAGGAATACACGGCTGCCCAGTTTGCGAACCAGGATTTTGCCCGCGAAGCTGTTCACTTTGAGCGAAAGCTTGAACTGGCCATGGAAGGTCACCGGTTTTTTGACCTCGTGCGCTGGGGCAAAGCCGAAGAGCAGCTGAACGAATTCTTCGATTACGAGGGACCCACTCTGGGAATTCCCACCCGTAACGGCCAGTTCACCGCCGGGAAAAATGAGTACTATCCTATTCCACAAAATCAGATCGATCTGAGTACCGTGGATGGAGAACCGGTATTGCAGCAGAATCCCGGCTATAATTGAGGCATCGGTCAGGATATAGTTTATTTAACTGTTTAAAACAGGAAGAGGCAGCCTCAACAGGTTGCCTCTTTTTTTGGATTTTGACAAACGCTCTTTTACCCTGTTTTGAATCTTCGACCCATAAAACTGTTTGAATAAATATCCATACACTGCTGATGTTATTTTCACTACGTTTGTAATCCAACAAGCTGTAGTTTTCAGATGGAGAATGATGGATTCACAATGCAAATGCCGAAAGGTAACGTTCTGTTCTCAACAAATAACTTATACACTAATTAACGAATAACTGCCAGTGCGTACAACTGTTCTCTTGTCGATAAGCCTTTTGCTGTGCTGTTTTGTTGCAGGATGTTCCTCTCTGCAGGAGCAGAAGGCCTCTCTGTTTGACTTATTGGGGGCCGGTCATACAAATATCGATTTTCAGAACAGGATTACCAATACAAGAGAATTAAATATTCAGAATTACGGGTATTTCTATGACGGCGCGGGCGTGGCGGCGGGGGATATCAATAATGACGGGTTGCCGGATCTTTACTTCGTCGGGAATGAGCAGGCCAACAAGCTGTACCTGAACAAGGGCAATTTTGTATTTGAAGACATAACGGAAACAGCCGGAGTAGGCGGTGATACCACGGGGTGGTCTACCGGCGTCACTATGGCTGATGTCAATGGAGATGGTTACCTGGATATCTATGTTTCCCGGGTCAATTATGGAGGAAAAACGGGGGCAAACCAGTTATTTATCAATAATGGAGACCGCACGTTTACCGAAAAAGCAGGTGCATACGGGCTCGACTTTAAAGGGTACTCCACACAAGCGGCTTTTTTTGATTATGACAAGGATGGAGATCTGGACCTGTACCTGTTGAATCACTCCTTCCACAGCGAAAACACCCGGGGCCGGGCTCAGATGTTGCGACAGAAAACCGATTCACTGGCCGGAGATCGCCTGTACAGGAATGAGGGAAAAACATTTGTTGATGTCACCGAAAGGTCGGGTATATACAGCAGCTCGCTCGGGTATGGGCTTGGCATCGCAGTCGCCGATATAAACAGGGACGGGTGGCCGGATATCTATATCGGCAATGACTACCACGAAGATGACTATCTCTACATCAACAATCGGGATGGCACGTTCACGGAAGCGCTGGACACCTCCCTCAAGCATACGACCCGGTCATCGATGGGAAATGACATCGGAGATATCAACAATGACGGCCTGGTTGAGATTGTGTCCCTGGACATGCTGCCTGAAAACCAGACCGTTTTGAGGCACTCCGGCATATTGAACACCTTCGGGCGCATGCGCACCGATGCGAGGTTTGGGTACAAGCCGCAGTATTCCCATAATACGCTCCAGCTGAACAGGGGTATAAACGGGGAGGGAATGCCTGTTTTCAGTGATATCGGGTTCGCTTCCGGGATAGCGGCTACCGATTGGAGCTGGGCCGCCCTGGTAATGGATATGGACAATGACGGCTTCAATGATATCTATGTGACCAACGGTATGGTTGGCCGCCCCACTGACCTGGATTATAACCAGCTGCTGCAGGAAGAAAGTCAACAGATTACACTGAGTGAGGATATCGACCAGGAAAATCTCGAACTGATCGGGGAGATGCCCCCGATAAAAATCCCGAATTACGCCTTCGAAAATAAGGGCGACCTGACGTTCGAAAACAGAGCCGAGGACTGGGGATTCCATCAGCCGAGCTTTTCCAGCGGGGCGGCCTATGCGGATCTCAACAATGACGGGAGCCTGGATCTCGTGGTTAACAACGTCAATATGCCGGTTTTTGTGTATCGCAACAAGACGGGCCAAGCGGGGGAGACTGCCTACCTCAGGATAAAGCTGCATGGGAAGGGGCAGAATACGTCGGGAATCGGGGCCAAGGTGGTCCTTTACAGGGATGAGCAGGTGCTGTACCGGGAACAGATGCCAACCCGTGGATTCCAGTCCTCTGTGGAGCATGTGCTGCATGTTGGTCTTGGAGACAGCACTGCGGTCGATTCGCTAACGGTCATCTGGCCGGACGACTCTTTTCAAACACGGTACGATGTCCGTCCCAACCAGTTGCTGGAGCTTGACCAGGCCGAGGCTTCCGGTTCTTTCATTTACCAGCGTCTCCAGGATCGATCTGATGCTTCTTATCTACGGCAGGTAACGGATCAGGTGGCACTTGACTACGAACACAGGGAAAATCGATATGCAGATTTTCAGCGGGAATCCAACCTGCCATACATGATCTCCAGGGAGGGACCGGCCGCCGCACGGGGCGATGTAAATGGGGACGGCCGGGACGACCTGTTTCTCGGAGGCGCACACGGGCAGCCGGGACAGCTATTTTTGCAGCAAGAGAACCGTACATTTACGGCTTCACCAGACAACCAGAAACTGTTCGCTCTGGACAGGGAAAAAGAGGATGTCTCCGCAACCTTTTTTGACGCCAACGGGGATGGACTGCTGGACCTGTATGTAGTCAGCGGCGGCAATGAATACCATAACAGCGAGGAGATTTTGAGAGACCGTCTCTACATCAACACGGGGGGAGGGGCGTTCGTTAAGTCGAGAGAAAGTATTCCACCAATGGTGACTAACGGTTCAGTGGTGGTCGCAGGGGATTTTAACAACGACGGTGCGGAAGATCTCTTCGTGGGCGGCAGAAAGTCGAGAAGCTACGGAATGGCTACCCGGAACTACCTGCTCCAAAATGACGGTACGGGCCGATTCTCGGATGTTACCGAAACTGTGGCACCGGAATTGCGGGAGGTCGGCATGGTAACGGATGCCGGGTGGGCCGACATGAACGGCTCGGGGTACCCCGAGCTGGTGGTGGTGGGTGAATGGATGCCGGTACGTATTTTTGAAAATGACGGAGAGCGCCTCAGCATGCAGGGCCAAGATACGGAACTGGCAAGAACCCGCGGGCTGTGGTCAAAACTGCTGATTGATGATTTTAACAGCGACGGAAGGCCCGATATTGTCGCAGGGAATTTTGGAACCAATTCCCGGCTGCAGGCGTCGTTCGATTCCCCGCTTCGTCTGTATCTGCAGGATCTGGAAGGAAGCGGGCAGCTCTCATCGATTATAGCCTACGAAGAAGGCGGCCAATACTATCCCGTTGCCCCGGTCAACGAGCTGTTGCAGCGGTATCCCTCGCTGACCGGCAAGGTTTCAAGTTATTCCGCATTTGCGGAACTGCCCATACGGAAAGTGATTGGAGAGCCCACCGCTTCTGCCGCTCAAATAAAGGAGATGACCACCCTCTCATCCCTCTATATTGAAAACGAGGGAGATGGGAACTACGGTATTGAAAAACTGCCGTTTCATGCCCAGATTGCTCCCGTAAAGGCGATGCTTTCTGGTGATTTTAACCGAGACGGGAACACGGACCTGTTGCTGGGAGGTAACATTTACGGGGTGAAACCGAGTATCGGGGGACGCCAGGACGCCAGCTATGGGCTGATGCTTGAAGGAGATGGAAACGGGAATTTTGAACCTCTTCCCATGAAATCCAGCGGATTTTACATTGAGGAAGGGGAGGTGCGGGGACTACTTCCGGTTGCTGTTGCAGAAAGAGATACAATGATTATGGTGATAAAAAATGATCAGGGCGCACAATTTTTTGAAGAGGCCAGAATCGAGTGATTTGGACTCACAGAGTGGCGTAGCATTATTTTTTGCTTTGTGCAGCCTCGAAAAGCGAAAATGTTGGGGCGCTGAAATATTGCGGATCAATTTTTTGTACGGGCCGTTATATTTCGTTATTCAAAATTCACATGACTGAATACTATCGGGATGCGGTGGTTGGGTAAAATTCGTATAAAATGTTCATAAAAAAGGGATGATATGAGTAGAAGAGACTTTCTGAAAAAATCGGCACTGGCATTTGGTTCATTGATGCCCTGGTACACCCAAAAAATGCCGACAGACGAGAGGGATTGCAGCAGGAACAAGCAGATCAAGATAAGTTTAAATGCCTACTCTTTTAACAGCTACCTGCAGGAGGGAGAGATGGACCTGGAGGAGCTGTTGCTTTACTGCGCGGAGTTAAACTTTGACGCCCTCGATCCCACGGGATACTACTTCCCCGATTATCCGGAAATCCCTAGCGACGAGTATATCTATAAGATTAAACGCAATGCGTTCATTCACGGTATGGAGATCAGCGGGACCGGCATACGGAATGATTTTACCGATCCTGATCCGGCGAACAGGCGGGCTGATCTCGATCTGATCAAAGAGTGGGTGCAGGTGGCCGCCAAGCTGGGGGCACCGATCATCCGGGTATTTGCGGGCCGGGGCATCCCGGAAGGGTACAGCCGCAGCGAAATGAACGGGTGGGTTGCGGAAGCCCTGAAAGAGTGCGTGGGGTACGGGCGGGAGTATGGGGTCATGATCGGGGTTCAGAATCACAACGACTACCTCAAAACAGCGGACCACGTGCTGGAGATTATTGAATTGGTCAATTCCGACTGGCTGGGAATTATCCTGGATGTGGGCAGTTTTTCCACCGCTAATCCCTACAAAGATATTGCCCGCGTGGCGCCGCATGCGATCTCCTGGCAGATCAAGGAAAACCTGGGATACCGGGACAAAACCGTCCGAACCGACCTCCATAAAATCGCCGATATCCTGGAAGAGGTGGACTACAGGGGATATATCCCGATTGAGACGCTGGGGGGAGACCCGATGAAAAAAGTGCCTCCGTTCCTAGATGAGGTACGAGAGGCAGTATATGGAAGATGACAGAAGGTCCGGATCACAGGAAACAGGCTGATTCTATGAAAAGCTTTATTTATTCGATATTTTCCCGAAAAGTTTAACTAGACTGAACAATGTTTATGGGTACAGATAAAAAGACGTATGGTATTGGAATTGTTGGCTGTGGCAATATTTCCGGAACGCATGCCGAAGCGATCCAGCGAACGCAGAAAGGAACCCTGGTTGCTGCCCACAGCAGAACGAAGGAAAATGTGGAACAGTTTGGCCGGGAATATGATATCCCCTGGTTCACCTCCTATGAGGAGTTTCTCAATCACCCGGGGCTCGATATCGTAGTAATTTGCACCCCCTCCGGCACGCATCTTGACTACGGCGTATCAGCGGCCGAGGCCGGCAAGCATGTGATTGTGGAAAAGCCGATCGAAATAACCGTGGCGCGCGGGAAATCCCTGATCAACGCCTGTGACGATAACGGGGTCAAGCTGGCCGTCATTTATCAAAGTCGGTTCACCGGGGATATCATCCGGATGAAAGAGATTATCGACCGGCAGGATATTGGTGATATTGTCATGGCGAGCGCTTCTGTCAAATGGTTCCGTTCCCAGGAATACTACAGTGAATCCTCCTGGCGGGGCACATTAGACCTGGACGGGGGCGGGGCGGTTATCAACCAGTCGATCCACACCATAGACCTGCTGCAGTGGTTTGCCGGGGGTGTCAAATCGATTTCCGCTTTTAAGGGAACATTTACGCATGAGGGGATCGAAGCCGAGGACAACGCGGTTGCCTGCCTGTCGTTCAATAATGGGGCTATCGGCGTGTTTGAAGCCTCCACTTCAATCACGCCGCCCCAGGAGCGGAAAGTGGAAATCAACGGTACAAAGGGCACCCTGCTGCTGGAGGGAGACACCCTTCATAAAAAGCTGGAGGGCGATTCCGGCGATGAGAAACAAGATAAATCCGGCGAATCCGCCGGTGCCGCCAGTCCGCTTGCGGGAATGACTTGCCAAAACCACAAGAACCAGTATGATTCGATCCTGAAGGCTTTTCTCAACGGTACCGAGCCCACGGTTTCGGGTACCGACAGCCTGCAGTCACTGGCAATTGTCGAAGGACTGTACAAGGCTTCGGATAAGCAAGAAGTCGTGCATATCGATGATATACTGGCCAGTGAAGCTGTTACACAGAAATAACGCAATTTTTATTTTCAAAACGGTTCAGAAGGAACAGCAGTGACTATTCCCGGATTTTTTGATCTGCAGGTAAACGGTTACAAGGGGATCGATTTCTCCAGCCCGGAGCTGACCAAAGAGGAATTCATTTTTGCCTGCCGGGCATTACTCAAACAGGGAACGGCGGGTTTTTTGCCAACCATTATAACCTCCCGGGTTTCCACCTTTAAACGTAATCTGCGCCTGATGGCCAGCGCGATGCAAGATGAGGACCTGGATCGGGCGCTGCCGGGCATTCATGTTGAAGGGCCTTTTATTTCTATGGAGGAGGGAGCGCGGGGCGCCCACAACGCCAGCTGGGTACAACCGCCGGATATTGGCCTGCTTGAAGACCTTTACCGGTGGTCAGGCGGCTCCATCAAACTCCTGACGATGGCGGCTGATACAGAAGGGGCTGCTGCCCTGTGCCGGCATGCCACGGAAAAGCTGGGTCTTACCGTTTCGCTGGGTCATCACCTGGCAACCGAAGAGGATCTTGAACAGATGGCTGCCGCCGGAGCCCGGTCGCTGACGCACCTGGGAAATGGAATTCCCCGGCTACTGCCCCGACACCGCAATCCTCTCTGGGCGGGCATTGCCAACGATGATCTGACGGCTATGATTATTGCTGACGGGCACCACCTGCCGAGATCTTTAATTAAAACGATTATCCGGACCAAGGGCGTGTCGAAAACGATCGCAGTAAGTGACGCCTCTCCCATTGCCGGACTGCCACCCGGCAGGTACAACACGCTCGGCAACGATGTTATCCTGGAGGAGTCAGGTCGTTTGTACAACCCCGAAACAGGGTACCTGGTGGGATCCTCCTCCTCACTTCTCGATTGCATGAACTACCTGTTGTCCCTGGATCTGTTAACCCTTGAAGAGCTGTACGATATCGGGTTCAATAATCCTCTTCAACTTATTGACATCGACCCCGCTTCATTTCGCGGCGCCGATACCCACATTGAATACGATGAGGACAAAAATGAGTTTGTTTTAGTTGATGAGCAGTAACGGGGTCGTAATCCTTAATCCTGTTTATCCGCTTTGACTGTTCCGCCATCCAGCAGATCTATGATCAGCAACATACTTCTCAGGATGTGGAAGGGGTCTTTAACCGGTAGAGCGGCGACTTTATCCACCGGATCTCCTTTTCGATCCCGGATCTGGATCCATTCCCCGATTTCCGTATCGGGATTTGGAAATGTACTAAAAACGTAGCGAGCCATCTTTGTGTAGCGCTGATACATCCGGGGATCGCCGGTTATTTTGTATGCCAGCAGTGTGGCATAGAGCGCTTCGGCATGCGGCCACCACAGTTTCATATCCCAGGAATCTACAACCAGCTGCTCGTATGGGGTTCCTGTTCGCTCTCCCGCCGGTTTTCCTCCTTCCGCATCTGTAAACCTCAGCAGTCCCCCGTACTTGGGATCCCAGCCCACGTCAAGAGCATGATCAATAGCCGTTATCGCCTTCACCAGATAGTTCCTGTTTCCCGTCTTTTGTGCTGTATGGATGACAAACCACATCGACTCGATCGTGTGACCGGGATTGATGTGCCGGAAAAGGAGTCTGTGTTTTGCTGAATCTTTATTTTCGGGAAGCATTTCAATAACCCGGTGGTCGGCTTGGTAAAAGTCCTCCATAATAGTGCGCATATACGAGGTACTTTGCTGTAACAGCCGGCGCTTGTGCTGGTGATTCAGCTTTTCGGCTCCCTCCGCCAATTCCTGGCTGAGGTTCAGCATGATCATCGGAATGGCGTGGGCCCTGTACCCCTCGGGTATGGGGTAGGGTTCGGTACGAATCGTTCCCATTTTTATTCTCGCCCTGATCTGGTCATAAAGATCCAGCGCTTGTTGGAACCGCTTGTTATCTTTTGTCAGGGTTGCGAATTTTGCCAGGCCCAGAGCCACGAAACAGTCCGCATATATGCTGGTATCATATCCTTCTCCCGGAACTGGTTCTTTTTTGGTACCATCCTCTGCCAGTAAAAAAGCGCAATTCCCGTTCTCCAAAAAAATATATTTTTCCAAAAAGGATGCACTCTTGTGGAGATGTGACAGGTAGCGTTCCCGCTTTCCATCCAGCTTGCCTTCGTCAATCATGCGGGCTACAACCGACCACAACCAAAGGAAGCGGCCCTGAGACCAGCTGTATTTGTCATTGCTGACCCGCTCATCCCCTGTATTGTTGAAACAGGTATAAATGCCCCCGCGTATCTCATCAACCGCCCGATCCCAAAACGGCAGCAACACCTCCTCTACATGATTCCGATAGAAGTCTGGCAACGCTTTATCCACGGGTTCAGATCGTTTCTTCGATCAATTCTTGTTTGTCAAGTTCCAGTTTGTCGAGCAGTTCGTCCACCTCGGGTGAAACGTCGTTATTCCTGTTCAGCCAGCCCAGCAGCGCGTAGAGGAGGAAGGATACAAATAGCGGAGAGGCGATTTCAACTACCTGCGGCGAGTCAACCAGATACTTCGACACCACAAAGGCTCCGAGTCCGCCGATGATCGATATGATAGCCGTTTTGGAATCACAATTTCGAAATGCGGGCAACAAGCCCAGTATCATGGGCACCGAAATCGGGCCCACGATGGCGGCAAACCAGCTGATGATTAATCCCAGCACTCCGCCAAATGAATCGGCATTGATGGCCACTACCAGCGTGAGGGCCGTAAAGCCAAACGTCGATAAGCGGGCCAGCAGAAGCGACTTTTTTTGTTTCATATTTTTAAACTTGTCGGAGAGATTGGGCAAGATATCCCGGGTGATCACTGAAGAGATGGTATTGGAATCCGACGAGGTCATCGACATGGTGTTGGCAAACATGGAAGCCAGTACCAGTCCCACCATGCCCGGGGGTAGCAATTCCTGGGTAATCAGGGCATAGGATTGGGTGGGATCCTCCAAATTCGGAAGGATGATCGGGGCAGCCCACATCGGGAAGAACAGGATCAGCGGCCACACCAGGTACAGGGCTCCCGACAACAGGGCCGCTTTCCGGGCGTCTGAACCGGATGGGGAAGAGATATAGCGGGTAGCGAGATTCCACGTACCGCCGTTGTAGCTGAGCAGGTTGATAAAGAGAAAGGCAAAGGCAAAACCGGGCGTGTATGGATCATTAAATAGCTGCCCGTTGGCCTCCGGCAGCTGATCCCAAATAGTGAAAATGGAGCTCACCCCGCCCAGCATATCCATCACAATGAAAAACATTACAAAACCGGCCACAATCTGGACTACGAACTGGGCCAGGTCGGTCCACACATCGGCCCACAATCCTCCAACTGTTATATAGATCAGTGAGATCCCTCCCGCCAGTAAAATTCCGACAACCAGGGAGGTGCCGGTGAACACGTTCAAGAGAACAGCAATGGCTGCCCACTTGGCCCCGACATCAAACAGCTTCAACAAGACGCCTGACCATGCCATGAGTTGCTGCGTGGGCAGATTGTACCTCGTTTTTAAATACTCGGTGGGAGATTCGATATTCAGTTTTGCCCGCAACCGAGACCAGCGCGGCGCTATAAAAACGGATCCCACAAAAATACCGACAGCGATGGTAAAAGCCCACCAAACATAAATTGTAAACCCGTGCGTGTAGGCCAGTCCCGCATACGCCACGAATACGGCCCCGCTGTAGCCCGAAATATGATGCGATATCCCTGAAAGCCACCACGGCAATTTTCCCCCTGCCACAAAAAAGTCGCCCGAGTTATCCACCTCCCGGAAAGACCAAAATCCGATTACTACCATAACCAGGAAGAATAGCGCTATTACTATCCAATCAAGTTGCTGCATATTTAACGTACTTTATCCGAAAATGAGTGATTAATCGCTGCGGGTCATTGCTCACAATTGCAGATCACCAGCTGCCCCTATTCCAGCTGTTACCCGGAATATACATGATAATGGGATAGACCGGGTTAATAACCATCGTGATGCTCCCGCGAGTTGCAAAGGCATTTTTTCCTGTCGACGCCGACATGTGGGGAATTCCGGCACTCCATGCAGGTGAGACGGTCTCAGCATGCACGCCAGGCGTTATTTATTCAAGGCTCGAAATGACCTCTTTTATAAAGGCAAAACTTTTGGGTACTCTTTCAACGACTTCTGAACTCTCGTCTTCAATATAGTAGTACTCAATATTGGTATTCTTCGCGGCCTCCATTACTGCGGGAAAATCGATCTGCCCTGTACCCAGTCGCACGTCATACTCTTCGGGCGCACTTCCCGAAAAATCATTGTTAGCCCCTTTTTTGAGATCCTTGAGATGCATCAGCCTGAACCGGTTCGGATATTGCTTGAGGAGCTTAACGGGATCGGCCCCGGGGTGGGCGACCCACAGCAGGTCAATTTCAAAACTGACATACTCTGGATCGGTATGCTCAACCAGGTAATCGAAGAGTGTGCCGTTGTTGTAGGGCCGGAATTCATAACCGTGATTGTGATAGGCGAAGTAAAGTCCCGCTTCCCTTATTTTTTTGCCAGCCCGGTTAAAATCAGCGGCAGCTCTTTTGGTATCTTCAATGGAAAAAGGGGCCTCGTGCGGAATCCAGGCTACACGGATATATTTTGCCCCGAGGGTACGCGCATTTTCGATAACTTGCTCGGTATCGTTAACCAGGGCATCGTAGCCTACCCCGAACGAGGTGCAGATCAGTCCTCTTTCATCGAGCATCGCCTTTAATTCATCCGCGGTGGTCCCAAAAAGGCTGGAAAATTCGATGTTGGTCAGTCCCATCCCCTTGATGAGATCCAGTGTCCCCGGCACATCCTCTTCAAATTGATGGCGGAACGTGTATGAGACGACGCCGGGTTCCGTAAACTGTGGAGTTCCCTGTGCTTGGGCGGTCTCTAATGCCGGATTGTAGCATATTGCTGTTAGATATAGCCCTATCCCGATAATTATACTTCTAACCATAAATCACCATCTCCTTGTTATACATATTAACAAATTTTTATCGCCTTTAATTAACCAAAATATCTTTTAGATAAAAATTATTTATACTGCCAGTCATGATATTATCAGCACAAGCCGGGCCGAAACAAAAATGAGATTAACCAGCGGAATCAGGACCTTATCTTTAATATTACTGGCATTTGTGATGATTGTACTGTCTCTCTACCTGTTTGGCAGATCTTTTTCTGAGGTCCAGCAATCCGCAGCCAATCCCGAAGTTTCGGAAGGCCGACAACTGGCTGTTACCCATTGTTCGAGCTGCCATACTTTTCCCGAACCTACCTTGCTACCCAAAAAACTGTGGGGCGAATCGGTATTGCCGGCCATGGCGCCGCATCTCGGGATATTCAGGCATAAATTCACAACCTATCCCACAGAAAATGACCCTTATCTTCCCGCAGATTACTACCCGGAAACGCCCCGGCTGACCACGAGTGAATGGCAGAAGATTTTGAATTATTACGAGGAGGCAGCTCCCGAAACATTACAACGCCCCCACCGGGAGAACAAGATCATCACCGATTCCTTCTCATTTACAGCCCTTTCGCCCGGTCCCGTCAGTGCCGAATTGCCCCTGGTAACAGCGGCCCGGTTCGACACGCTCAATCAGCAGCTGTACGCGGCGGACGCCAACATGAAGAAGCTGCTTGTTTTTGACCGAGATCTGACACTTATTGAAGAGCTAAATGCAGCCAGTCCCATTGCGGACATCCGGTCTGCGGGAAAAACGAGCGGGCATGGGTCGGAACATTTGTTTGTAACCTATATGGGACATCTGTTGCCTTCGAATGCGCCCGCGGGATCAGTGAAGGACCTCCGGTTTGATCGTGAAAATGGCGAATACCAGTCATCTTCAACCATCGCCGACAGCCTGGTACGGCCGGTGGAGAGCAGGCTTGCCGACCTGAACCAAGACGGGAAGAGGGACCTGTTGATAAGCGAATTCGGCCATCGAACAGGGGCCCTTTTCTGGTTGAAAAAGAGGGAAAACGGGCGGTATTCCGGCGCAAAAAACATGCTGATTGAGATGCCCGGATGCATCGAAACACAGCTTGTCGATTACAACCGTGATGGATTAACAGATATAGCCGCGCTCTGCACGCAGGCAGACCAGGCCATCTACCTTTTTATGAACCGCGATCATGGGAAATTCCGAAAAAAGAAGCTGCTCCAGTTTCCGATTACCTATGGATCGAGTTCGTTTCAAATGGTGGATTTTAAAGACGACGGGAACCTGGATATCTTGTATACCAGCGGGGATAATGCAGACTATTCGCCTGTTTTGAAGCCCTATCACGGGGTGTATATCTATATTAATGATGGCCACAACGGGTTTAGCCGGGAGTGGTTTTACCCGTTGCACGGGGCCTATGATGCCAAGACATCAGATTTCAACCATGACGGGAAATTGGATATTGCCGCCATCTCCTTTTATGCCGATTTCGAGAATCGGCCGGAAGAGGGATTTGTGATCTTCAAAAATGACGGGCTCCTTTCCTTCACCGCGATTCACCACCCGGCAGCCTCGGATGGACGGTGGATTTCATTGGATATTGCGGATTGGAACAGTGACGGGTACGCCGATATTCTGCTGGGCAACTTTTTTAAAGATCTGTTTAGCACCTGGAGTGAGAATCCGGAAAAGAACGGCGGTCATCCCCCCTTTCTGCTGCTGCAAAATAACCGCGGGTTACAGCACCGCAGATGAACAGGGGGAAAGAATAATGAATTTCGAATCAGTAAGTGGAAATGCCGAGCAGGCCGGACCCGTGTGCTCCGACAAGCGGGCTTTTCTCGCTAACGCTGCTAAACCAGCTCTTCTGGGCTCAAAGCCTGGAAAAGGCTTGGCCGAAATCCTAATTTGGCACAAGTTCAGGGGAACAGGAACAGCACATACGGGGCGTTTGCGCCCGGCGTGGGACCTTAGGGTTATATGTGTTCCAGGCTTCCCCAATCGCAGATTTGGTACATGAAAAACAAGACAACCGTTGCAATTAAACAGCTGTTTTTGTCCCAACTACATCCTGAAGCAAAAGGCAGTGAAAGTTGAATTTCTTCAGTATTCTTCGTATTCACCTTCATATGTCTTTTGGGATATAAAAACGGTGCTTTCTTATCCCCGTTTTGCAGGGGGGCTTTGAAAATGAACAATTTTGCAAAGCCTTCCATGAATTAAATTTATTTTTTAAACCAAACAGGGGATCTGGAAGAATATTGACAGGGATTTTACGGTGTTGGGTTTTACCCCATGCAGGAACGATATCCCGCCCACAGGGAATAGCTTTTTACTGCCAAGTATGAAATAACGGGAAAGGCGTGGCTGTAAATTTAAAGCAGTCCTTGTAATTACTCATCGGTTGACCGTTTTGCCTCCGATTGAGCACTTGAGACTCCTTAAATCCATTTTACTGCTAACAAGGGATGGGTTTTCCAACGTCTCCTTAAACGACTTTCATTCAAACTGTATTTACTTTATGACTACAAGAAATCCTGTTCGAACGACAAAAATTGATTCATTATCCGTAGAGGCCTATGATTCTAAGCAATCCATGGGGCAGGCTGCCGCACGATTTGTAGCTGATCACATCCAAAAGGTGCTTGGCAAAAAGGATCATGTCAATCTGATGCTGGCGACGGGTGCCTCCCAGTTTGCATTTATAGATGCGTTTAAAAATATCGATACCATCGACTGGTCGAAAATCAGAACATTTCACTTGGACGAATATATCGGGCTAAACCCGGATCACAAGGCCAGTTTTCGCAAATATCTGCATGATCGTATTATTGATGACGTGCAGCCCAAAGAGGCGTATTTCCTGGAGGGGGATGCGGATGATATCGACAAGGAGATCGAACGGTACGAAAACCTGCTAAAAAAATACCCGACTGATATAGCTTGCATCGGGATCGGGGAGAATGGGCATATCGCATTTAACGATCCGCCGATAGCCGATTTTGATGATCCCCAGCTGGTTAAAATCGTGGAACTGGACAACAAATCACGCCGCCAGCAGGTAGGCGAGGGCTGGTTCGATACCATCGAGGATGTCCCGAAAGAGGCCCTTTCCCTGACTGTACCGGCCATTATGGCAAGCGATGTCATCAGTTGCGTGGTCCCCGACAGCAGAAAGGCACAAGCAGTCCACGATACCCTCTACGGTCCGGTAACTACAGATTGCCCGGCCTCCATCCTGAGAACACACGAAAACGCCGTTCTCTTCTTGGATAAGAACTCCGCAGCGGGATTGAAAAATAAATGATGGGACCAGCGAATAGCAAACAACAGGGTGGGAAAACAACGGTTTGGAAAAGAATCAAATAGATAAATCAAAAAGATGGATAATAACGACATGGACAACAAAATAGAACGAAGAGAATTCCTTAAGAAAATTTCAACAATCGGTGTAGGTGTGGGACTGGTCGGGGCCAATGCACCCGGAGTTTTTGCCGGGGGCTCTCCCAATGAAACTATTGTTGTAGGAGTTATGGGCACGAACAGCCGGGGCGCAGCCCTGGCCCGGGGATTTGCACAGCTGCCGGAGGCCGAGGTCGCCTATATTTGCGATGTGGATGATCAGGCTATTAAAAAGGGAATGGAAGCTGTTAGGGAAGGGGGACAAAAAAGGGAACCCCGGGGCGTCAAAGATTTTCGGCGCATCCTGGATGACAAGAACCTGGATGCGCTGGTCATTGCCGCCCCTGACCACTGGCACGCTCCTGCCGCCATCCTGGCGCTGAAAGCGGGCAAACATGTGTACGTCGAAAAGCCCTGCAGCCACAATCCCCGAGAAGGGGAACTGCTGGTGGAGGCAACACAAAAATATGGAAAAGTAGTACAGATGGGGAATCAGCGGCGCTCGTGGTCGAACGTGGTCCGGGGAATCCGGGAAGTAAAGGAGGGGGCCATCGGAGAGGCATATTTCGCGCGCGCCTGGTATGCCAATACCCGGGGATCAATCGGCCACGGCAAAAAGGCTCCGGTGCCATCGGGACTCGATTATGAGCTTTGGCAGGGACCCGCGCCCCGCAGGGAGTACAAAGACAACCTGATCCACTACAACTGGCACTGGTTCTGGCACTGGGGAACCGGCGAAATATTGAATAACGGGACCCACTTTATCGACCTGTGCCGGTGGGGACTGGAGGTCGACTACCCGGAACAGGTCAGTTCAAACGGGGGGCGGTACGCCTACCAGGATGACTGGGAAACCCCTGATACCCAGATCACCTCGTACGATTTCAGGGAGGGCAAAACGATCTCATGGGAGGGAAGGAGCTGTAATGGTCAACCGATCGAAGGACATTCGGTGGGGGCCTCCTTCCACGGTACCGAGGGCAGTTTGGTGATTCACGGCAACGGGTACTCCAGGTTTGACAATAATGGCAATGAACTGGAAAAAGTCACTCTTGACAGCGAGGACGCCCTGGATACCTCGGGACCCGGTTTCGATCTTGATGCCGACCACCTCGCGAATTTTAGGGATGCCATCCGGAAAGGAACAACCCTGAATTCCCCGATCGAAGATGGCAATATAAGTGTCGTGCTGTGTCAACTCGGAAATATTGCACACCGGACCGGTCGCGTTCTCAATTGTGATGTGGAGACGGGCAGAATTCTGGGCGACAAGGAAGCGATGAAGCTCTGGGGCCGGGAGTATGAACCTGGATGGGAGCCAACCGTGTAAACGGGAAAGAATTCTTCTCCCGCAGGTTTTTATCGAATGTTTTCACATCGTTTAACCCGGATTATTCACCAAGAAATTTAAGCTATAGATGATTTTCGATATATCAAACAATATCAATGGCTTATGCATCTATTTTTAATATGATTGTGAATAATTCGGGTTAAGCGGGAACCTTTTGTAACACTATCAAAACGTAAATAACGTGAGTTCGACATAAGGGTTGCTAAAATAGCAACAATTGTCCGGTATCGACATAAGTTTGCTTCAAGCTGGGCTTTTTCTCGGTGAA
>NZ_JBINJE010000080.1:0-2327 GCF_043951955.1 Halalkalibaculum sp. DA384
CAGATGATCAAGCGTGAGGCCCTGTCCGGCTCCCAGGAATACGGGCAGCTGTATTTTACGGACCACCTGGGCGATTACGGGAAGGCGCTCTACTCCTCGCTGAATGACCGGGCGAATGCCGCCCTGCTGGTCCAGCTGGATGAAAATGTGCAGCTGGCCTACAATCCCCAGCGGATGTCCACGGTAGCCGCATGGCAAGGCCAGCTTGACCTTAGCGAGACCAAATACCAGCTTTACCGGGGGGAAGGCGAACCTATGATTGACGGGCAGGAGCTGAACGGCCTGGAGCGGATGCACTGGAGCTACCAGGATCGATATGGGCAGCTGAATAACTTAGTCTCAGAGCGAACCCCGTATCCTGATGAGTGGCTGGACTACCACGGCCACTACCAGCATGGTGAAGACATCGTACTGTCGTACTCCATTATGGGGCGTAAGGTGTTGGAAAAGCCATCATCTCACATGCTGGAGGGGATCCCGGTCATCCGGCACACCATGACTATAGCGCCGGGAGATTCCTGGCGTAAAATTATGCTTGGTGGGCTCGGAGACTGGGATAGTGAAACCGTCAGGGAAGGTGTGTTTGCACTGAACAATCCCAATGCGAGCGAAGGACTTGGCGAGGAGAATTGGGGCAGCCCGCACCAGAGCCTCGTGATGACTGCACCCGGAGAAGGAAGTTCTATTGACGGTTTCTTTGCCGCGGGCGTGCAGGGAGATACCGAAGGTATGCGGTGGGTCATCGACGAGCCTCATCATCTTGGACTCTATATTCCACCTTCTGACGAAGAACAAACAATAACAATCCACCGCTTCAGCGGGCAGGGCCAGGCCCAATACCTGGCCTTTGCGGGATACCTCTCAGATGTGCAGGGAAGGGTAATTACGAAGCCGGAAACCTTTACGCAGGGTGGACCGCGCGTTTGGAAAGAGACTGTTGTAACCAAAGGACAGCTTAATGCCGGTCGCCCGCACTACGATCCGATCCACTACGGGAAGGCCGACCAGGAGGCCCCCGAAAACCTGGTCACCATTCCGGAAGGCTACCCATACACCGTAGACCAGATCACCCTGCCGTTCGACAACCCGTGGGGCAGCTGGATCCGCCCGTCCGGGTTCGACTTTTTCGGCGACGGCCGGGCGGTGGTCAGCACCTACGCCGGGGACGTGTGGCTGGCCGAGGGTATTGACGACGACCTCGATGAAATTTCCTGGCAGCGTATTGCCACCGGCCTGTACGATCCCTTCGGCGTAAAGGTCAAAGGCGGGCGGATCTACGTGATCTGCCGCGACCGCATCATGCGGCTGAACGACCTGAACGGGGACGGGGAGACCGATTTCTACGAGTCCTTCTTTGCGGATACGGACGTCTCGGATGTACCTGTGCAGGCGTACAACTTCTCTTTAGAAACGGATAGCAAGGGTAACTTTCTGTATGCCAAAGCCGGGCAGTACACCAATAATGATGAGCCCGGAAACCTGATCCGCGTCAGCCCGGACGGGCACACTCAGGAGTCGGTGGCCATCGGCTTCCGCGCCCCCAACGGGGTGACCGTGGACCCGCAGGATCGCCTCTTTGTCAGCGACAACCAGGGCAACTGGATGCCGGCCAACAAGATCAGCCTGGTCGAGGAGGGAGGGTTCTACGGGTATATCCCGACCATCAACCGGGGAGCGACCCATCCGGGGCCCAAGGAATACCAGATGCGCCCGGACCTGGCCAAATATCCCAAAAGCGGGGCCGTTCTGCCGCTCAGCTTTGACGAGCCGATCGTGTGGATGCCCCAGGCCTTTGACAACTCCCCGGGCAACGGGGCCTGGACGCCCCCCGAGTGGGGCCCGCTGGGGGATCGGCTCATTTGGACCAGCTTCGGCAAAGGGTGGGCTTACCAGGTATTGATGGACCAGGTGGACGGGACCACGCAGGCCGCCGTTTCTGCCCTTCCATTCCAGTTTGAGAGCGGCACCCAGCGGGCGGCGATCAATCCCGCCGACGGGCAGTACTACCTGGCGGGGCTGACGGGCTGGGATGATGCGTTTGCCCAGAAGTATGGCTCCTTCGACCGGATCCGCTACACCGGCGGCGAAGGCTTTGTGATGGATGCCGTAAATGTACGGTCCAACGGTATTGCAATTACATTCAATCAGCAGCTGGATGCAGAAATAGCCACCCAAGCCAGCAACTACATGATCAAACAGTGGAACTACCGCTGGAAAGAGCGGTATGGCTCGGAGGACTGGTCGGTGAAAAATCCAGAGCAAACCGGCCAGGATGATGTTCCCGTACAAGGCGCAGAGTTGTCTGAGGATGGCAAAACGATTCTGAT